>JALZEA010000047.1 GCA_030862265.1 Actinomycetota bacterium
CCAGAGCACCAGCGTTTCCGGGCCGCCACCGGACGGTGGCGACCCGGGTGGCGGCGGCAACAGCGGCGGCGGCAACAGCGGCGGCGGCGGCGGCGACGGCGGCGACCCGCCTGATGAGCCTCAGGAATGCACGAGCGGTCCCGAGTGTGATGTGCAGAAGGCCGAGAAAGAGATCCGCGATCGGCTTGGCGGCGAGCCGGATCCCTCGCCCAGCCCCACGAGCCTGACCGACGAGGCAGTCGACCTCTAAAAACTCACGTAGATTCCTCGACGTGGCACCGCCCAAGGTGCTGGTAGCCGAGGACGACGCCAGCGTCCGCATGACCATCGAGTTCGTCCTCAAAGACGAGGGTTTCGAGGTATTGCTCGCGGGCGACGGCGAGGAAGCCATCCAGGTCGCCCAGGCCTCGTTGCCCGATGTGATCCTGCTGGACCAGATAATGCCCAAGATGGACGGCAAGGAGGTCCTTACCGCGCTGCGAAACCACGAGGCCACGAGCGCCATCCCGGTGCTGGTCCTCACGGGCATGGCACGGGGCCATCCCGAGGACTGGCCCGGCGCTCATTTCGTCGGCAAGCCCTTCAGTCCGGAGGCGCTCGTGCAGCGCATCAGAGTGATCTTGGCGGCCAAATGAGAACGCTCCGAGCGATGGACGCCGAGTCCAGGCCGCGCAGGCGAGGGGCCCTGGTGATCGTCGCGATCATCGTCCTCCTGATCGCGTTGGCTTCGACTTCGCGCTTCTACACCGACCTGTTGTGGTTCCAAGAAGTCGGCCTCACCTCGGTGTTGTGGACGAGTCTCGGTACCCAGTTCGGGGTGGGCCTGGCGGTAGGTCTTCTCACGGGTGCATTCGTGTGGCTGAACCTCCGGCTCACGGCGCGGCTCGCGCCGGCGTATCGGACGGCTCGCACTGGTCCGCTGAACGAGCTCGATCGCTACCGCGACGCGCTGACCCCGTTCCTGCGGTGGATCCGCTTGGGCATAGCTGCGTTCATCGCACTGACGGCCGGAGCGGGGGCGGGCACCGCATGGCGCACCTTCCTTCTCTGGTCGAACCGCGTGCCGTTCGGTGAGAACGATCCTCAGTTCGGCAAGGACATAGGTTTCTATGTTTTCGAGCTCCCATTCCTCGAGCAGCTCACCGATTGGGTCTGGTTCGCGATCGCGGCTGCGCTCTTTTTCAGTGTCATCGGGCACTTCTTCCACGGCTCGATCCAACCGGTCTTCGGACTACGCGGGATAACCTCCGGCGCGCTGGCGCATCTCTCGGTGCTGCTCGGCCTTCTCGCTCTGACGAAGGCGGCTCAGTACTGGCTCGGTCAGTATTCGCTCAACTTCTCGCCGCGAGGCGTCGTGACCGGCGCGAGCTACACGGATGTGCACGCACAACTACCCGCGCTCAAGCTCCTAGCGATCATCTCGATCATCTCCGCGGTTCTCTTTCTGGTGAACATCAGATTCCGTTCGATCGTGCTACCCATCGGCGCGGTCGGGATCTGGATCCTCACCGCCTTCCTGGCGGGAGCAGTCTGGCCGTGGGCCGTGCAGCGCTTCTCCGTCGATCCTCAGGAGCTCATCCGCGAACGGCCGTTCATCGCCCGGAACATAGAAGCTACGCGCGCCGCTTTCGGTCTCGACGACGTCGAGGAACAGGAGTTCCCTGCGACGACCGATCTGAGCGCAGACGAAATTCGGGCCAGTGAACCGCTGTTGCAGAACGTTCGGCTGTGGGATCCGAGCGTTCTCCAGCTCGCCTATCAGCAGCTCCAAGCCCTACGCCCCTATTACAACTTCGAGGACGTCGACATCGATCGCTACGAGATCGACGGGAATGTCCGGCAGGTCCTCCTTTCGGCACGTGAGCTCTCGCTCGACGACCTGCCCGAGAACTCGCGGACGTGGTCCAACGAGCACCTTCAGTTCACGCATGGTTTCGGACTCGTCGCGAGCCTTGCGAACTCGCGTACGTCGGCGGGGCAGCCGTCGTTCCTGGTGAAGGATGTACCCGGCACCGTTGCTCCGGGAGCTGAATCGCTGGAGGCGGAGCAACCGCGCCTTTACTTCGGTGAGACGTTCGAGCCGGAGGAGTACTCGGTCGTAAATTCACGTCAGGAGGAGCTCGACTTCGAGACGCAGACCGAGGTGGAGCGCAGTCAGTATGAGGGCAAGGGGGGCATCCCCGTTGGTGGCCTCTTCCGCCGGCTCACGTTCGCGGTGAGGGAGGGTGACCCGAATCTCGTTTTATCGAGCCTGATCACGGACGAATCGCGCATCTTGATCTATCGGGATGTGCGCGACCGGGTGCGCCGGGCGGCGCCATTCCTAGCGCTGGACCACGATCCCTATCCGGCGGTGGTTGAAGGTCGCGTCGTGTGGATCCTCGATGCATATACCTCGACAAGGAACTACCCGTATTCGGAGCGCTTCCCTGCCGACGAGATCCTGGCCCATCCCGAAGAGGGAGTGCTCGGAGGGTCGGTTAACTACGTCCGGAACTCGGTGAAAGTCGTCATGGACGCGCTGGATGGAACCATGGACCTCTACATCGTCGACCCGGACGACCCATTGATCCAGGCGTGGCAACGGGCATTCCCCGATCTCTTCCGAGCCGGCGAACCTTCCGACGAGTTGCGAGAGCATTTCCGCTATCCCGAAGACATCTTCGAACTGCAATCGGAGGTCTTCCTGACCTATCACATGGAAGATCCGGACGACTTCTATTCCAAGACCGACACGTGGGGCATACCGATCAACCCCGTTAGCCAGGAAGGTTCGTTCTTCCAGCGCTCGCCCACGGTTCTACCTACGTACCTGTTGGTGCAGTTGCCGGGAGAGACGGAGTCCGACTTCGTCCTCACGCGTCCGTTCACTCCCCGCGAGCGCAACAACATGATCGCCTTTATGGTGGCGCGTTCCGATCCCGAGGACTACGGGAAGCTTCTGACCCTGGAGTTCCCGCGCAGCATCCAGGTGCCCGGTCCCATTCAGGTCGATAACGCGATCAACCAGGACGTAGAGATCTCGCAGACTCTGACGTTGCTGCGGCAAGGCGGGTCGCGCGTCGACTTCGGTTCGTTGGTGATACTGCCGATCGAGGATTCGATCCTCTACGTGCAACCGCTGTTCGTTACTGCCGAAACCGTCGGTATCCCCGAGCTCAAGCGGGTCGTCGTGGCTCTCGGCGCAGAGGTCGCGATGGAGGAGACCTTCGAGGAAGCGCTCGCGACGCTTTTCGATCTGGATGCCGAACCGGTACCGGAGGACCCGGCTCAACCCACCCCGCCGGATCGTGAGCCGGAGGCCCCAGGGGAGCTGCGCGCGCTGATCGAGGAGGCCGCTGACTTGTACGAGCGGGCACAGGCGGCCCTCTCCGGTGGCGACTTCGAGACCTACGGGCGACTGATCGAACGTCTCGGGCGCGTCCTAGCGGAGGCGCAGCAGCTCTCCGGCAACTAGACGGCAGCAGGAAGCACGATCGAAAAGCGCGCCCCGCGAGGTTCGTTCGGCTCGTAGGCAACGGTGCCACCGTGAGCCTCGACGAGTGCTTTCACGATCGCGAGCCCATAGCCGATCGAACCCGTCTCGCTCTCCGTTCCGAACGGCTCGAAGAGATGCATCTGCGTTTCGGCGGAGATGCCCGGTCCGTGATCGGCGACGTCGATGACGACCGAACCGTCGCGCTGTGCCGCCTCGACCACGAACGGTGGCTCGCCGTGGCGAAGCGCGTTGGACGCAAGGTTGTAGAGGATCTGCTCCACCCGTTGGGCATCCGCCCTGACGTTCAAACCTGCTTCGACGCGTATGTCGAATTCCTGGTCGCTCTCCAGGTACGACAGAGCGTTCCTCACCGCGGCCTCGACGGAAAGTTCCGCAAGCCGGAGCTCAACACGCCCCGCTTCGAGACGCGCGAGATCGAGCAGATCGGTGGCCAGCGCTTCCAGGCGTCTTGCATGGCGGTCGGCGCCGTCGAGCATCTGCTGGATCTGTTCTTCGGTCATCTTGGCTCGTCGCGCCATCAGCGTCTCGACCGACCCGCGGATCACCGTCAGCGGAGTACGAACGTCGTGACCGAGAGTAGCGATCAGACCGGAACGAAGTTGGTCGACTCGCTGCAGTTCGGTCACAGCCTCGCCGAGCAGACCGCGCTGTCGCATGATGTCGCGTGCCATGAGGCCAGCCACCAAGGTGATGATCAATGCGATCCCCATCCGGTAAGTGATGCTGTTCATCTCAAGTGGATAGTCGAACGTGCGCGAGCCATAGAGCTCCCGCGCGATGTAGATGAGAGTCGACGCGCCCCAGGCCACCAGAGCGCCCTGAAGCTGGAATGTGATCGCGCCTTCGAGGGGCAGGATGAACAGCAGCGCCCACAACGCGCTTTCCTGATCGAACGTATAGAGCCAGACGATCCCGGAGATGACCGCGATGTCGAGGGCCATGCCTGCGATCGCGATCGTCCGGGCGCCTGCGACCCCGTGCTTGCTTAGATATGCGAGGTGGATCGCGGCGTTGCCAACGATCAACAGTGCGATGAGGCTCCATCCGAGGGCGCTGTAGCCCGGGGGATATGGGTTCTCGTAGACGAGGAACTGGAAGATGGCCCAGGGAACCGCCACCCAGCGGACGACGATCATCGCTCGTTGCGAGCGGTGAAGGTCGTCGCGTCGCGGACTGTCCATCCCCACTCAGGCTAACGGGGCAAGCAGTCGCCGCTCGGGAATGTCCCCACCGAAGAGGCGTTAATCTCGTACCGCAGGGTGGAGCAGTCTGGTAGCTCGCCGGGCTCATAACCCGGAGGTCGCGGGTTCAAATCCCGCCCCTGCAACTAAAATCCAGGTCAGAGGCTATTTTTCGCCCTCGGTTCCGCTCGCTGATCGGCCCGGGCACGTGTTGGACGCGCGAGCCCTTTTCGTAGGCTGCAAGTGCAAATCTGCAGGTCGCGCATCGCTGTCCATCCGAGCTGGGTCGGGATCCTCGACTTCCAGACGCGTCTACCGAGCGCGTTGGGAGGCGTGGCGGACCCAGCTGAGGACCTGAAAGAACGGTCGTAACGGTCAGGTGAACGCCTCGGAGAGCGAGCACCGTGCTCCTGTCGGTCGCATGGCTCGTCGCGATCGTGGCCGTTTTCGTCCCGCCGGGCGATTAGGGCATACGGCCGCAAGACTTGAGTGGGGAAGGTGCCAGGGATGAAGATTCTGCTGCATGGCGAAGAGAGCGAAGGACTCGTCGCGATCCTCGAGGATGCGGTTCCCCCCGCTTGGGAGGGACCGCCCCTCCACCATCACGGTTGGGACGAGACGTTTTATGTACTCGCCGGCGAGCTCACCCTTCAGCTGGCGGATCGGGTCGAGACCAATCGAGCCGGCGAGGTCGCGTTCGCACCGCGGGGGGTTCACCACACGTTCGCGAACCTCAGCGAGGCCCCGGCCTCCTATCGGGTCGTGTGCACTCCGGCTGGATTCGAGCGCTACTTCGACACAGACCGATCTTGGGCGCCCGAGGACTTGCCCGAGCGGTTTGCCGTGGGTCCGTCCCTCGGATCGCGCGTCCGGCGCGACGAGGCAGGTGCCTGAGAAGAGAAAGGAGAACTCATGACCGTCAGGTTTCCAGGAGAATCTGCCGAGTATCGGGCGGCGCGCGATCGGCTGCTCAACCAGGAGATCGAACTCCGTCGGGCCATGGAGGCGGTCGCCGCCGCGAGGCGCCAGCTGCCTCCCGGTGGGGTCGTCCCGGAGGATTACGTCTTCAGGGGGAGAGGAGCGGACGGCACCCCGACGGACGTGCGGCTGTCGGAACTGTTCGCGCCCGGCAAGGACTCACTTGTCATCTACAGCTTCATGTTTACGCGGGATCCCAACGACGACCGGCCGGGACCGAGGACAGGCGAGACCGCGGTCCTGCCACTGGCAGAGAGCCCGTGCCCGTCGTGCACGGCTCTCATCGACCAGCTCGACGGGGCCGCCGAGCACGCGACTCAGCACATCAACCTCGCGATCGTTGCGAAGGCTCCGATCGACCGCATCCTCACCTTCGCGAAGGAGCGCGGCTGGCGGCGGCTGCGGATGCTGTCCTCGGCCGCCAACACCTACAACCGCGACTACTTGGCCGAGACTTCCGATCGATCACAGAGGACGATGCTGAACGTGTTCCACCGGGACGGCGACACGATCCGGCACTTCTGGGGATCGGAGCTCTTCTACGCGCCCACGGACCCCGGCCAAGATCCCCGCCACGTCGGCACCCTCGAGCCGGTCTGGAACCTGTTCGACCTGACCCCCGAGGGGCGCCCAACCGAATGGGATGAGCAGCTCAGCTACTACTGACGGACGCAGGCAGCGGTCGACTGAAGGGCCAAGCATTCTCCCGTGAAACGATTGGCGCCATGAGGCCCACATGCCGTCGATGAAGGGCAACGGCGAGACCTTTGCGATCGACGACCGCGAGGTCCGGATCACCAGCCCCGCAAGGGTGGTCTTTCCGGAGCGCGGAGAGACCAAGCTCGACCTCGTCAAGCACTATCTGCGACTCGCTGAGCCCCTCATGCGAACGATGGGGGGCCGCCCCCTGCTCCTGCAGCGCTTCCCGGAGGGCGCGATGGGATCGTCCTTCTACCAAAAGCGAGTTCCCAACTCGGCGCCCCCGTGGCTCGAGACCACGACGGTCACCACACCCAACGGAACCGAGTCGCGCGCTCTCGTCGCGGCCGACCTGGCGCACATAGCGTGGGCGGTCAACCTTGGGTGTCTCGGCTTCCACGTGTGGCCGTATCTTGCCGCTCGACCAGCGTTCACCGACGAGCTACGGCTGGACCTCGATCCGCAGCCCGGCACGGACTTCACTCACATCCGCGAGGCGGCGCGCGAGCTGAGAGGTCTTCTCGATGAGTTGGGAATCGTCGGCTATCCCAAGACGACGGGCAACCAAGGGCTGCACGTGTACGTCCGACTCGAGCCCCGCTGGGACTCGTACCAGGTTCGATCGGCGGCGGTTGCAGTTGCACGAGAGCTCGAGAGGCGTCGTCCGGACATCCTCACGGCTCAGTGGTGGAAGGAGGATCGCGGCGAGCGGGTGTTCGTGGACTTCAACCAGAACGCGCCCCATAAGACGGTGTTCGGCGCGTGGTGCGTGCGCGCTCGAGCGGGGGCCCAGGTTTCGACGCCCATCGGGTGGGACGAGATCGATGTGATCCATCCCGACGACCTAACGATCGCGTCGCTCCCTGCGCGGGTCGAAGAGCGCGGCGATCCCTGGGAGGAGATGAACGCGAAGCCGCAATCGCTCGAGCCGTTCCTCGCCATGCACGAGCGGGATCGGGACAATGGCCTTCAGGACGCGCCGTGGCCGCCGGTTTATCCCAAGCAGCCCGACGAGCCGCCCCGGGTGTCACGCAGCCGCGCCAAGAAGTCCTGACGGGGGGATAGTGGGGCCAAGGGCTTTTGGCCTCAGGTGGATGCCGTTTGTGGTGTTGACGTGTGTCGTCGCGTGGCGCTCGATGATCGCTCTTCTGGGATACCTCCGGGCCCCGTTCCCGTTACGACCGTGGATGATGCTGAGGACTCAAGGGCTGCTGCCGAACTCGTAGGCCCCCTTCAGGAGCTGGTGTAACCATTTGCTCTGAGCATCCCCCAAGGTGCGGACCACTACCTGATGATTCCAGCGGTTCTTGCCGATTTGTTCGATGTTGCGAATGTGTGGATCGCCGATCTTCCTATCCACACGAAGCATCATGTGAAGGATTCCGTTCGGGTTCTTCCGGGTCACGTTGTAGAGCCAGAACCACGCGAACTTGCGTTTGACTCCGAAGCTGATCTGCGATCTTACGGTTACGTCGAACGAACCGAGGGATCGAACTTGTTCGTAGACAGCCTTGAAAATCTCGAACGAGTCCGGCTTCCCGACGAAATAGGCAGCAATGACCTTATCCATGTATCTGGCCGTTAGGTGCCGGTGCTTCCCGAAGGCGGGCGGTGTGTGACCAAGCGCGGCCACGCCGCCAGTTGCGCGCGTCTCCACTCGCCATCAGCCACCAAAGCCGTCATGCCTCGTCCATCATTTTCAGTAGGCGAGTCGTGGTGTTCCAGTTGCGGATGGTCATGCTTCTGTACATGGGCAGGGAGGCCACCGTGTTGAGACGGCTTCTGGTGGCCATGCTGCGGAGCCTCGAGAAATAGAGCACCCCCCGTCCGGGGAAAACCTCGTCCACGTCCTTTCTTGTAGGCACCTTCTTCAGGGCGGCCCTCGCGGTGAGCGGCTCCTTCAGGAAGACGACGTCGTAGAGGTAGGCGCGAGGATCCGCTCCGAAGCCCTCTGGCGCCTTCTCGATGATGGTCCGCATCTGCGCGTGGCCTCGAACCACGGCCCACGCCTGGTAATGATCGAAGGTCTTGCTGAGCATCGTCTCGATCCGGAGCGCCAGTGCGGAGCCTGGGCCGGTGGCCCGGAACAAGACGTTGCCGCTTTGGATGAAGGTGACGACGTGCTCGAACCCTCCCGCCTCGAAACCCGCCTTCAGCTCAGGCATCTTGATCAGGTTCTTGCCGCCGACATTGATCCCGCGCAGCAAGGCGACGTAAATGGACACAGGCGATGTATAGCGCTTTGTGGATCCTGTTGGCGAGCTGGGTCCGCAGGCGCGTTTCGACTGACAGAACTTGTCCTTTAGTCTCAAATTCTCGCTCGAGGCGCCTCCGGCGCGACACGGTGAGCGACCATATGATTTGGGCTGTGGACATCAATACCGCGCCGAACTGGTACGTGATCTTGGTCTTCGCTGCCGTCGCCGCGGGGGTCTTCGCGTGGTTCTGGCTGGCCATGAAGGCCGCCCAGGACATCGATGAGCGTGGCGGGCCCGGCTGGATCGTGGGCCTCGGGATGTTGTTCTTCCCGATTGTTGGTGGGCTCGCTTGGCTGGTCATGAGGGAGCGGCTCGATTCCCGAACCGGTTGACCGCTTCGCATTCACCAGTCGTATGGCTCGCCGGCCTGGTGATTAGCCACGACCGCGGCCTTTCCGAAACCGAGCTAGCGAGTCTTGACGATCGCCTCGCCCTGTCGATCACTTGCAGGTTGGCGAAAATGTTTGAGACATGATTGGCAACGGTCGATCAACTCGCGCTTGACCTGTTCCGGGCGCCATGCCACCGTTGAACGATGTCAAGAAGGACTATCCGGATCGCGGCCGTGCAGGCCACCCCCGTGATCCTCGACGCCGGAGCGTCCGTCACGAAGGCAATCGGACTATTGGGCGAGGCCGCAAGCGACGGTGTGCAGCTCGCGGTGTTTCCCGAAACGTTCGTCCCCCTGTACCCGTCGAATGCGTGGGCGCGCGAGGCAGCCCGCTTCGGCGGCTTCGACGAGATGTGGGCGCGGCTGTGGGAGAACTCCGTTGACGTGCCCGGCCCGCACATCGACAAACTCGTCGCGGCATGCGCCGAGCACGACATCTACTGCGTTATCGGGGTAAACGAACGGGAGTCCGCCAGGCCCGGCAGCCTCTACAACACGATGGTGTTGCTCGGTCCCGAGGGTTTGCTCTGGAAACACCGGAAGTTGATGCCGACGATGCACGAGCGCCTGTTCCACGGCATCGGCACGGGCCAGGACCTGAAGGTCACCGAGATCCCCGTGGGAAGGGTCGGCGGTCTGATCTGCTGGGAGAACCGCATGCCGCTCGCGCGCTACGAGGTCTACCGTCAAGGGGTGCAGATCTGGGTAGCGCCAACCGCCGACGATTCCGATGGGTGGGTCGCGACGATGCGTCACATCGCTATTGAAGCCGGAGCATTCGTTGTCTCGGCCCCTCAGTACATCCCGCGCTCCGCGTTCCCGGATGACTTCCCGATCCAGCTCCCAGACGACGAGGTATTCGGGCGGGGCGGTGCGGCGATCTTTGAGCCTCTCAACGGCGACGCCATAGCAGGCCCTCTTTACGACCAGGAGGGGATCGTTGCCGCGGACATCGACTTGGGACGCACAATGACTGCGAAGCGATGGTTCGACGCCGTCGGGCACTACAGCCGCGAGGACGTCCTTCACCCGCCGGCTCCTAGCGGCGACTTCTCGGAGACTCCCTCGTAGCCATCGGCCGCTCGGTTCCAGCGCCGAAAGGATAAGTACAGACACCGGCCCGGCACCCGCGTCAGGTCACTCCGATCGCCTTCGAAGGTTCGCCCATTTACCTCCGGATTTGGGTGAGAAAGACCCGGTAGAGGGGTAGGGCAACAGGTACATGGGTGTTCTTGGCGGACCCGACCGTGAGGCGGTCGCGACCTCTCTAACCGTCGTTCTGATCCTGTTCGTTTTCGGGGCGATCCTCGTATTTCCAGCCCAGGCCCAGGATGAGGCCGTCGGACCAAAGACGAGCCCGTTCGAGGTCAAAGCGAAGGGCGGGGCCGAGCTGCGTGGGCACGTCACCCTGCCCGGCGGACGGGGTCCCTTTGCGACGATCCTGGAGCTGAGCCC
>JALZEA010000071.1 GCA_030862265.1 Actinomycetota bacterium
GGCCCCCGGCTTGCCGGGGGCCCATTCTCGTTGCGGAACTCGATCAGATGGTCGTTGCCGGTGCGAGGAGGACGAACTGGACGACGGTGAACTCGCCGTCCTGCCAGACGCGGACCTCCGAGCCGCAGCTTCCGTTGTTACAGCTGCCGCTCTTCCCACCTTTGTTGCCGCCTCCGTTCCCGCCGCCCTTGCCTCCGCCCTTGCCGCCGCCGTTGCCGCCGCCGCTACCGTCGAGATGGGCGTAGATCGTCTCGAGCTGCTGATAGTCGTGAGGGCCGGGACTTACGTACGCGGGGTCGAACAGTCCGTCGATGTCGTTCATGCATGTCGGCTCCGAATAAGTGTGGTCGAGTCCGAAGTCATGACCGATCTCCTGGCACAAGACGTGGCGTTTCGCGTTGGGATCGTTGAAGAGGGGGGTGTCGAACCAAGTGTCGTTCACTTGCGCCGTAGCCATCACGATGTGATCGCCCCTTAGCCACACGGTCGCGAGACCCAGCCATGTCGGGTCCGCGTACTTCGCATTGCAAACGTGGATCTTGTTCTCCAGGGGGAGACACGCGGTCCGGTCGACAAGGGAATCTCCGCTACCGATCGAGCCATCACCCGCGACAGTCGTGAGATCAAGCACCGAGGACTGGTTCCAATCCGCGACCGACTGCGGGAGATACGTGTCCCACTCTCCGACCATGCTGTCGACGATCTCGAGGTGAACAGGATTCGCCGCACGCGCCCAATGGAAGTCCTCCCAGCTGTGATCCGCGATCGCGGGGGTGTTCCCCACGGCGACGAGCGACACGAGAGCTACAAGCACGAAGACGGGACGCACCCTGCGCATGGCTATCTCCTCCGGTAGGCGGGATCCTCCGCGCTTGTTCTGCCCACGCCGGTAGCCCTCAAACAAGGCAGGCACGCGGCGATCGACATCGGTGCCCGAAGCGACTTGCTGACAGTGTCAGTCGCGGAATTCCGGTTGGATCAAGGCCCGGCGGGCGGCGCCTTTGACGACGACCGGCCTGCCCTCGCCGGACTCGCCGCCGGCGCGGATCTCCGCGGCGATCTTGGTGGCCTCCTCGAGCAGGGCTTCGACGAGCTTGTCGTGCGGGACCCACCCGATCTGCTTACCCTTGGAGAACAGCAGACCGCGCCCCGGCCCCGCGGCGATGCCGATATCGGCGTCACGCGCCTCGCCGGGGCCGTTGACCTCGCACCCCATCACCGCGATCTGCATCGGTGGGAGATCCATCTTCTCGATCGCGGCCTCGACCTCCTCGGCGAGCGCGAAGACGTCGAGTTCGGCGCGCCCGCAGCTCGGGCACGCGACGAGGTCGAAGCTGTCCTGACGGAGGCCCAGTGATTGCAGGATCTGCTTGCCGACCTTCACCTCTTCGACCGGCTCGGCGGTGAGCGACACGCGGATCGTGTCCCCGATCCCTTCGGCGAGCAGCGTCCCGATCCCGATCGCGGACTTGATGATGCCCTGCTTCGGCGTTCCTGCCTCCGTGACGCCGAGATGCAGCGGCGCATCGGTCTTGGTCGCGAGGGAACGGTAGGCGGCGATCATCTCGGCCACGTTTTGGTGCTTGACCGAGATCTTGTAGTCGGTGAAGCCGTGCTCCTCGAGGAGGGAGATCTCATACAGAGCACTCTCGACGAGGGCGTCGGCGGTGGGTCGCCCGTACTTGGCGACGAGCTTCTTGTCGAGCGATCCGGCGTTCACTCCGATACGGATCGGGACGCCGCGCGCCTTCGCCTCCTCCGCCACCTGCTTGATGTGTTTCGGGTTGCGCATGTTGCCGGGATTGAGCCGGAGCCCGTGTACGCCGGCCTCGAGGGCCAACATCGCGAGCCGCACCGAGAAGTGGATGTCGGCGATGATCGGGACGCCGCCTTCCTTGACGATCTCCGGTAAGGCGAGGGCGTCGCCCTCGTGGGGGACGGCGACACGCACGATGTCGGCACCTTGCGTCGCGAGCGCGTGGACCTGGATCAACGTCGCCTGTACGTCGTCGGTCTTCGTGACCGTCATCGACTGGATCGAGATGGGCGCGTCGCCTCCGACGGCGACACTGCCGACGTGGATCTGGCGGGACCTTCGGCGCTCCATGGACCCAGGGTAGTTGTTCTGTGCAGCTGAGAGTGCCCTAGAAGGGCGCTGAGTTAGCACAGAACGGGGTTAGAACGGGATGTCGATCGGGCGCGCGAGGTCGAGGTACAGCACGGCGATGAAGAGGATCACGAAGAAGCTGATGACCGCGGCCGCGAGAGGGATCAGCTTGCGAACGTCGACGATCCGGCCCGTGATCTTCTCGTAAGCCAGGACCGCCAGGTGGCCGCCATCGAGCGGCGGAAGCGGGAGCAGGTTCATGAGCCCGATGAAGATCGTGAGGCCGGCGATGAAACTCAGTAGCTCGGCAAACATCCCGGCTTCGGCGGCGCGGCCCGCCACGCGACTGGCTCCGACGAGACCAACGGCCCCCTCCTGGCCGCGCTCGCCCTCTTCGGTCAGGCTCCGCCATAGCTCCCCGTTGAATACCGGGGCGAAGATCTCCGGGAGGGTCGTGACGGAGGCCGCCGTGAAGCGGGCGACGCTGCCACCCGCGAACACGATGGCATCACCGATCGCTCGCTTCTCTACGGCGAGTTCCGGCGAGACACCCAGGAAGCCGGCGACGTATTCCCCGGGCCCGGGTTCCTCGGTCAATGGTTCGCCAGGTGCGGCCGCGGTGACGAGTTCGTCGTTGCGCGTCTTGAAGATCCCTTCACCCAAGAGCACCTCGATGTTCACGCGCTCGCCGTCTCGTTCGACGGTGAAGGTGCCGGTCTCACCGCCGTGGGCGTGGATGTAGTCCACGATCTCGTCCCAATCGGTCGTGGCTGTGCCTCCGACCGCGACGATCCGATCCTCCGGTTGGAACCCCGCGTCCCATGCGGCGGTCTCGACGCCGTCCAGGATCTTTTCTTCGACGATCGCGATCTCGTTCGTGGGCTCGCGCACGGGGAAACCGAAGGCCGCAGCCGCGACCACAAGCAGGACGAACGCGACCACCCAGTGCGTCGCGGAGCCGGCAGCGAGTAGCAACGCGCGCTGCCAACGCGGCTTGTTCGGATAGCTCCTCGACTCGTCCTCCGGCGGGATCTCTTCGTAGGGACTCATCCCGATGATCTTCACGAAACCTCCGAGAGGAAGGGCCTTGATGCCGTACTCGGTCTCGCCCTTTTGTCGCGACCACAACGTGGGCCCGAACCCGAGAAAGAACTTCGTGGCTTTGAAACCAAAGAGCTTCGCGACGAGGAAGTGACCCGTTTCGTGAACCATGATCACGATCAGGATCGCCACGACGAAGATGAGCACACCGCCGATCATGCGGCGCTCTCGATCAGATTCTGAGCGTGGCGGCGAGCACGCTCGTCGGCATCAAGCACCGCGTCGAGCGCGGTGTCGTCGCCCGGGTCGTGATCCTCCACGACGGCGCGAACGACGTTTGCTATCGCTTCGAACTCGATCACCCCGCCGAGAAAGGCGCTCACGGCGATCTCGTCGGCGGCGTTCAACGCGGCGGGATATGTCTGCGCCTGGCGACCGGCCTCGTAGGCGATGTCGAGGGCAGGGAAACGTGACCTGTCCAGCGGCTCGAACATCAACTCACCAAGTTTCGCGGCATCGAGGCTCGCATACGCGCCTTCGATCCGATCGGGATAACTCAGCGCCGCCTGGATCGGGATCCTCATGTCGGTCGGCGCCGCCTGCATCACGAACGACCCGTCCACGAACTGCACCATGGCGTGAACCACCGACTGCGGATGGACGACGACGTCGATGTCGTCGTAGGCGAAACCGAACAGGAAATGCGCTTCGATCACTTCGAATCCCTTGTTGAACAGAGTGGCGCAGTCGACCGTGATCCTCGGCCCCATGTCCCAGGTCGGATGAGCGAGGGCCTCGGCCGGCGTCACGGCCGACAGGTCCTCGCGCGTGCGGAAAGGACCACCCGATGCCGTGAGCACAACACTTTCAACGCTGTCGGGGGCGTAGCCTTCCAGGCACTGGCCAAGGGCCGCGTGTTCCGAGTCCACAGGCACGATCGTGCCGCCCCCTCTCGACGCGGCGTCGAGGCACACGCGGCCCCCGGCCACCAGCGACTCCTTGTTCGCGAGGGCGAGGATCTTGCCGGCCTCGAGTGCCGCGATGGAGGCTTCCAGCCCTGCGGCCCCGACGATCCCGTTCAGGACGAGATCGACGTCATTCGCCGTCGCCAGCTCGCGCGCGCCGTCGGCGCCCAGAACAGTGCGCGCGCCGGGGAACTCGCGCGCTTGTTCGGCGAGGGCACGTTCGTCCGATCCCGCTCCCAAGCCGACGAGCTCGAAGCGGTCGGGATGTGCTTTCAGGACCTCGAGTGTCTGCGTTCCGACCGAACCCGTGGAACCGAGCACTGCGACCCTGCGCCGGTTGCTCATCGTCCGACGACGAAGTGGATGTACAGGAACACGGCCGGCGCGCAGAAGATGATCGCATCCAGTCGATCGAGGAAGCCTCCGTGACCCGGGAGGATCCGCCCCGAATCCTTCACGCCGATCTCTCGTTTCGCCATCGATTCGACGAGGTCTCCGATCGGTCCGAGCAATCCAGAGATCGCGCCGATGGCGAGACCGTCGACGAGATCCAGCTCGAAAAGAATCGCGGCGAGCAGGGCGCCGGCCGCCAGCGACATAACGATGCCGCCCGCGACGCCCTCCCATGACTTGATGGGCGAGATCGCGGGCGCGAGCTTGTGATGACCTACGTTCGTGCCGACGAGATAAGCCCCCGTGTCACCGAGCGCAGACACCGCGACGAAGCCGATCAGCATCAACATCCCGTCCGGCTCGAAGACGAGGATCGAGATGGCGGCCGCGGCTCCCCCACCGATCCAGGCGACGCCGAGCACCGTCCACGCGACATCACTCATCGGCGACCGACCCCGGCCGGGCCGCAGGGCGAGGAGGAACGACCCATTCAGCGCGACCGCGCCCGCGACGACGAGAAGAACGGGGCGCTCGGCGTACGCGGCGAGCAGCATCCCAAGGATGCACGCGAGCCCCAGAAAAGTGGTCGGTCGGCGTCCGACGCGACCGAGTGCATCGAAAAGCTCCCACGCGGCGAGCATCACCGCGACCACCGCGAGCAAGAAGAACGCGAGCGTGCCGAGGTTGTAGCAGATGACGACGAGGGCGATCAGAGGCAATGCGGTGAGGAGGCGCTTGACGAGCCGGCGCTCCCTGAGGTGCTCGGGTGGGATCGTCTTCACATGAGAAGGGACGTCCGGGCGCTCCTCAGGTAGCCGGGCTTCAGCCACTCCAGCTCGTCCTAAACCTCGGACAGTTCGTCTTCTTTGCGCTTCAGGTTGCTATCGACGTCGGCGATGTAGCGATCGGTGAGCTTCTGGAGCTCCTCCTCGGCATCGTGCTCGAGATCTTCGGAGAGAGTGTGGTCCTTCTTCATGCGTTCGAGTTCCTGCTTCGCGCGTCTCCGGACGTTGCGGACCGCGACCCGCCCCTCTTCGGCCCTCACGTGCGCCGTCTTGATCAGCTCCTTGCGCCGCTCCTCCGTCAGTTGCGGGAACGCGAGCCGCACAACCTTGCCGTCGTTGTTCGGGTTGATCCCGAGGTCGCTCGCGAGGATGGCCTTCTCGATCGCCGCGATCGAGTTCGGGTCGTAAGGCGCGATCACGAGCAGGCGCGGCTCTGGCACCGAGAGGTTCGCGAGCTGATTGAGCGGCGTCTGTGTCCCGTAGTAGTCGACGGTGATGCGGCTCAGCAACGCCGGGGTGGCTCGTCCCGAGCGGATCGAGGACAGCTCCTCCTGATTCACGGATACGGCCTTGCCCATCTTGTCCTCGGCATCTTTGAGCACGTCGTCTTTGTTGTCGAACATCAGTCCTCCTAGACGCCCGGTCCGGCACCGACGAGCGTGCCGATGTCTTCGCCCGCCAGCACGCGTGTGATGTTTCCCGCCTTCAGGTTGAACACGATGATCGGAAGATCGTTGTCCATGCAGAGAGAGATCGCGGTCGAATCCATGACCTTGAGGCCTTGGTTCAAGACATCTATGTAAGGCAACGATGAGAAGCGCTTGGCCTCGGGGTTGATCTCCGGATCGGAGTCGTAGACACCGTCGACCCTGGTGCCCTTGAGGATGGCTTCGGCGTCGATCTCCAAGGCTCGCAACGCGGCGGTGGTGTCGGTCGAGAAATAGGGATTGCCGGTGCCTCCGGCGAAGATGACCACGCGGCCCTTCTCGAGATGGCGGATGGCGCGCCTGCGGATGTAGGGCTCGGCCAGTTCCTGCATCCAGATTGCGGTCTGCACGCGCGTTTGTACCCCTTCCTTCTCCAAAGCGTCCTGCATCGCCAGGGCATTGATGACCGTCGCCAGCATCCCCATGTAGTCCGCAGTCGTGCGATCGGTCCCTTGGGCCGACGCGGAGAGTCCGCGGATGATGTTGCCGCCACCGATGACAACGGCGAGCTCGGTGCCCGCGTTCTTAGCGTCAGCCAGTTGCCGCGCGATCGACGCGACCACCCTCGGATCGATGCCGAATCCGTGCTGCGGATCGGCGAACGCCTCACCCGAAAGTTTTAACAGGACGCGCTTGTACTTCGGGGGGGAGACGATCTCGTCGGCCACTTATCTCGATCCTTATCTAGGCGTCTTCGCCGACGCGGATGCGCACGAAGCGCCCGATCGTCACGTTCTCGCCCATCGAGGCCTTCGCCTCGTCAAGCAGGCCCTGGATCGTCTTGTCCTTGTCCTGGATCCATTCCTGGTCGAGCAGGACGCGCTCCTTGTAGAAGCTCTCGAGCTTGCCGGCCACGATCTTCTCGATGACCTGCTCGGGTTTGCCGGAATCCTTAGCCTGCTTCGCGTAGATCGCCGACTCCTCGTCGATGACGCTCTGTGGGACCTCGTCGCGCGCCGTCCAGGAGGGATCGGCGAAGCTGATGTGCATCGCGATGCTTTTCGCGAGGCGCTCGAAGTCTTCCGTCTTCGCTACGAAGTCGGTCTCGCAGCGGAGCTCAAGCAGGACGCCCAGCTTCGGCGGGTACCCGGGCGTCGGTCTGTGCATATACGCGTAGACGATCCCCTCGGAGGTCGAGCGTCCCGATTTCTTAGCCGCGTCGGCCATGCCCTTCTCGCGCAGAAGCCGGATCGCTCCTTCGAGATCGCCGCTCGTCTCGCTGAGCGCACGCTTCGCGTCCATGATCCCGGCGCCGGTCGCGTCGCGCAGCGCTTTCACATCCTTCGCTGCGATGTCTGCCATATGTGGTCCTTCCTCTAAATCAGTGGTTACGACTTCGTGGCGGGCTCGGGATGCGAGGCCGCGCCGGGTTGATCGGGATCGGGCTCGGAGGGTTCGCCCTTGTCGAGCGACAGCGCTTCGTCGGCCGTTGATTCCTCTTTCTCGAGTTCCAGTTCCCACTCGGCTTTCGGCTCGGCGGCCGCGGTCGGGAGCACGTCTGCCGGAGCGGCTTTGGCCGCGACCGACGGTACTTCCTGCAACTCTGGGGGCCGCATCGAGCGGCCTTCGATGGCGGCATCGGCGATTATCCGGGTCAGCAAGGCGCCGGAACGGATCGCGTCGTCGTTGCCGGGGATCCCGAAATCGACGTCGTCGGGATCGGAGTTCGTGTCCAGGACCGCGACGATGGGGATCCCGAGCTTCTTGGCTTCGCGCACCGCGATCTCTTCCTTCTTAGTGTCGAGGACGAAGACCGCGTCGGGAGCTTTGTCGAGGCCCTTGAGCCCCGAGAGGTTGCGACCGAGCTTCTCGTACTCGGCGCGCAGCTTGAGGCCTTCTTTCTTCGGAAAAGCCTCGATCGAACCGGACTCGATCATCTCCTCGAGCTCGCGCATGCGCTTGATGCGGTCGTGGATCGTGCGGAAGTTCGTGAGCATCCCGCCGAGCCAGCGGAAGTTGACGTAGGGCATCTGGGCCCGCTGGGCCTGCTCCTCGACGGCATCCTGCACCTGGCGCTTCGTGGCGACGAAGAGAATCGTGCCGCCCTTGGCGACGAGATCACGCACGAACGTGTAGGCGCGCTCGATCCCGTCCATCGTCTGCTGTAGATCCAAGATGTAGATGCCGTTGCGCTCAGTGAAGATGAAGCGTTTCATCTTGGGGTTCCAGCGGCGGGTCTGATGTCCGAAATGGACACCTGCCTCGAGAAGCTGTCGCATGGTCACGACAGGCATGTGCAACTCCCTCCTTCGGTTGTGCCTCCGCCCGGACGCCTCGCTCGCTTAAGGCAGCGCGCAAGGACCGAAAGACTCCGGGCGTGTGGATTTTTGTGCTGCCGAGAAAGGCTAACAGAGCTAGTCGGAGTGGGTCGCCTCGGCGATCTTCCCTTTCAGGGCCAGCACGGCTTTGGTGTGCATCTGGCAGATACGTGATTCGGTAACGCCGAGGACCTCGCCGATCTGCGCCAGCGTGAGTCCTTCGAAGTAATAGAGGGTCACGACGACCTTCTCGCGCTCTGGAAGCCGGTTGATGGCTTCAGCGAGGATCGTTTTCATCTCCTCGGACTCGAATGCCTCCATCGGCGACGCCGTACGGGTGTCTTCCAACGTCTCGACAAGACTGAGCTTGTCGCCACGTTCGCCGTCGCCGGACATCAGTTCGTCCAGGGCGACGAGCGATACGGTGGACAGCTGCGTGTAGATCGCGGTGAGCTCGTCGGTGGTGACGCCCATCTCCTCGGCGATCTCGACGTCGGATGGAGGTCGCTTCAGCTTGTTCTCGAGGCTGGCGTAGGCCTTCTCCACCTCTCGTGCCTTGGAGCGAACGGAGCGTGGAACCCAATCGATGGCGCGGAGTTCATCGATGATGGCTCCACGAATGCGACTGATCGCGTAGGTCTCGAACTTGATCTTGCGCGACTGATCGAACTTGTCGATCGCGTCGATCAGTCCGAAGATCCCGTAGGAGATGAGGTCTGCCTGCTCGACGTTCGCCGGGAGACCGACGGCGACCCGGCCCGCCACGTACTTCACGAGCGGCGAGTAATGGAGGATCAGGCTATCGCGAGCGCTGGGTGAGCCCGTTGTCTTGTAGTCGGACCACGCGGCACCGACGGTGTCTGTGAGCGTGGCATCGACGACGGCCCTGGTCTCCGTCGATTCAGGCTCGGGGATGGCTCTGCTCATATACGGCCTTCAAGCGCTCAGTGGACACGTGCGTGTAGATCTGCGTCGTGGCAAGACTCTCATGACCTAGAAGCTCCTGAACAGCCCTCAGGTCGGCCCCGCCGTCGAGCAAGTGCGTCGCGAACGAGTGGCGTAACGAGTGAGGGCCCATGAGCGCGAGTCCTTCGGCGGATAGATAGCGGGTCATGAGAGCTCTAACGCTGCGGGGGCCGAGCCGAGTCCCCCGCCCATTAAGGAACAGCGCGGCCCCCGATCGATCCGTCGCGAGTTCAGGACGCACTTCCGAGAGATAGGTACCGAGGGCGCGGCGCGCGGGATCGCTGAGGGGCAATCTGCGCTGTTTGCGGCCTTTACCCGTTACCGTGAGCGCCCCGTGGGCGAGGTCGAGCTCGTCGATGTCGACGGCGCACAGCTCCGAGACCCTTAAGCCCGAGCCATAGAGGAGCTCCAGGACGGCCCGGTCGCGCAGGCCGATCGGGTCGTCACCCGGGGGGAGCTCGCAGAGTCGAGCGGCATCGTCTGCCCTCATCACCTTCGGAAGCGGGCGGTCCAGTTTGGGGACGGGCAGGTCGGCCGCCGGATTGGCACCAAGAAGGCCCTGCACCACCGACCAGTGGAGTAGCGATCGCAGGGCACTCGCCTTGCGAGCGACCGATCGGCGTGCGTAGCGGCGCTCGCTGAGGTAGGCGACGAAGCGGCGGAGCAGGGTGCGATCGATGTGGGCGAGGTCGTGGACCTGGGAGCGGGCCGCCCATTCCCCGAACTGCCTGAGGTCCGAGCGATAGGCGGAGATCGTGTGAGGCGAGAGGTCGCGTTCGGCCGCCGCGGCATGCAGGAACGCAGCTGCCGCTTCGGCGATCGAGTCCCCGCTTGTCATCTCACCCCCCCTTCGGTACAGGAACAGGATGTGGGGCGTTTATAGAAGTGTCAACTACTGAGGGCCTCCCGCGCCCCCGCCGCCCCCTATTGCCTGCTAGGGCAGGTGGGGCAGCTGGGGCGCCCTAGTTGCCCTAGCTGCCCCATCGCTATTCCCGAGCGCGGCACCGAGTGCCCGGCCGCCGCCTTCAGAGATCAGGAACCCGCCGCTTCGACTCCGCGCAACAAGTCCTCTTACTTCGAGTGTCGCCAGTAAGAGCATGTCCCGGCCGGGTTCGTGTCCAGTGATCGCGGAGATTTCGTCCGCCGAACGAGGCGTGTCGTCCAGGGCGCTCAGAACCCGAAGTTTCTCCTCATCAAGATCAACCCGATCCGGTTTGAAGACGTTGTAGGGAGTCGTCCATGCGATCGAGGGGGCGATGTCCTCGAAAACGTGGTCGGGGCAAGTGACCAACGCCGCCATGTTCGATCTGATCAGATAGTTCGACGCTTCACTCTTAGGTGTCCAAGGACTTCCCGGAACCGCCCACACGATGCGTCCCAGATCGAACGCGAGGCGCGCGGTGATGAGAGCACCACTTCTGCTTCCTCCCTCGACTACAAGCGTCCCCATCGCCAAGGCCGCGATCAAGCGATTCCGAGCCGGGAAATGAAAGGCCTCGGGTTTTGTTCCCATTGGATATTCGGTCATCAGCGTGCCGCGTTGCCTGATCTGTGTCTTCAAGCCGTCGTTACGCGGGGGGTAGGAAACATCAAGTCCGCATCCAAGGACCGCTATCGTGCTTCCGCCCGATTCGAGCGCGGTCCGATGCGCTGCAGTGTCAACTCCGCGAGCAAAGCCCGAGACGATCGTGTAGCCGGCCTCGGCGAAAGCCCGAGCGAATCGTCTCGTTAGTTCCAGGCCAGTTACGGATGCATTCCTGGTGCCAACGATGGCAAGGCATTGCTCCTTCGGTGGGATGTGCTCGCCGTCTGCGAATAAAACCGAAGGTCTGCCTTTGGGTGTCAGATCGTCGAGAGCGGGCGGCCAAGCGAAAGTTCCAGGTCTGATCTCGTGGCCCTTCATTCCGACTCCTCGGACAGGTTGTCGCGGAGCCGAAAGCCCAGAGCAAGGCCGACATGCTCATCCAGTACCGGACCGCCCCCTCCAAGGTCGGCCAGTGTCCGGGCAACGCGAAGAACTCTGCTGACTCCTCTTCCGGTAAGACCTTCCTTGTCCACCGCGTTTCCGAGAAGTTCCCGGCCCGTCCTGGACAATTCAGATCGACGCTTTAGCTCTCGGTTCGAGATGGATGCGTTCGTAAGGGTCGCCGATCCATATCTCTCGGTCTGAATGAGGCGGGCTTTTTCAACCCTGGAGCGAACTGTCGTCGATGTTTCAGCCTCACCTTTCCCAAGCAACTGAGACCTTGACAGGCGCTTCACGAACACCTGCATGTCGAAACGGTCCATTAAGGGACCGGAGAGCTTCGCCCAATGCAGCTTGAGCTGGAGCGCCGAGCAACGACAAGGGCGTTTCTCGTCATCCCGGTACCCGCAAGGACATGGATTCATGGCTGCGATCAACGAGAAGTTCGCCGGGTAGGTGACCGCGCCGCCCGACCTCGCCAGCCGCACGATCTTGTCCTCGGTAGGGCCACGCAGGCCTTCCAACGCGTCTCGTCTGAAGAGCGAGAGTTCGTCCAGGAATAGAACGCCGTGATGAGCAAGACTGACTTCTCCCGGATGGGCGACGCCGG
This sequence comes from Actinomycetota bacterium, assembly GCA_030862265.1. GTDB lineage: Bacteria > Actinomycetota > CADDZG01 > CADDZG01 > WHSQ01 > JALZEA01. The sequence goes on from JALZEA010000071.1 coordinate 11,799, forward strand.
AACCGCCACCGATCAGACCCGCCACAGAGATGTTCTGATGTGGAGCGCGGAAAGGTCGCGTCCTGATCAACGACGCGCGCTCCGGGAGGAGCCCTGCAACGGAATAGAGGCGGGTAACTTCCATCGACTCCTCGAGAGACATCTCCGGAAGTAATCCGGGAAGCCGCTGGGCGAGCATGGTCTTGCCCGCCCCTGGCGGACCGGTGAAAAGGAGATTGTGGCCACCCGCGGCGGCGATCTCGAGAGCGCGCTTGGCGGTCGCCTGTCCTGCGGCCTCAGCGAGATCTGTTTCGTAGGTCGGCGTAGCGAGATCGATCGGCGGGATTGGACTCGGTCTCCAGGAACCTTTGAGAAACTGAACCGCTTGTTTGAGCGTCTCCAGCGGGACAACCTCGATGCCCTCGATAACGGTCGCTTCAGGAGCGTTTGCGGTTGGAAGGATCAGACCCCGTCGTCCCGCGTCGCGACATGACATCGCTGCCGCCAGCGCTCCTCGCACGGGCCGAACCGAACCATCGAGCCCTAGTTCGCCCATGATGAGCCAGCCCCGCAGTGGCTCTTGGGAGAGCCTGCCGTCGGCGGCCAGGATGCCTAGAGCCAACGCCAGATCGAAATGCGTTCCTTCTTTCCGCAGGGCGCCGGGGGCGAGATTCGCAGTGATCCGATGTGGCGGCCAGCGCTGCTCCGACGAGACCAGCGCCGCGCGCGTTCTCTGTTCCGCTTCGGTGACCGACTTCGCGGGAAGACCGACGATCCTGAAGGCCGGCACCCCGGTGCCGACGTGAACTTCGACCTCCACAAGGCGCGCTTCCGTTCCAACGAGTGCAACCGACTCCGTCTTGGCAAGCAATCCGGACCTCCATCCCGGCCCGGGGGCGCGTGGTGACCACGCTAATGAGGGGGTGTGACAGAAACCCAGAAACGGCAGAGGCGCTTAAGGACTAGCGCCCGGTGAAGCGAGGCTCCCGCTTCTCGACCCACGCGGTGACCGCCTCGCGCGTGTCGTCGCTGGCGAACATCATCGCCTGGCCGTTCGCCTCCGCGTCAAGGCTCTCCTCCAGGCTCCGTTCGTAAGCTCGGTTCAAGGTCTCCTTGATGCCCGCCACGCTGCGAGGCGGCAGCGCCGCCAGCCGTTCGGCGAGATCCTTCACGACGGCGTCGATCTCCTCCGGCGCACACAAGCGATAGAGCAGCCCCAAGCGCTCAGCTTCGGCAGCATCGATCGTCTCCCCCAAGAACGCGAGCTCCTTCGCCTTCGACAGGGGTAGGGCGCGGCTCAGCGCCCATGATCCGCCGAAGTCCACCACCAGTCCCCGCTTCACGAACAGCTCCGCGAAACTCGCGTCGGGGGTCGCGACCACGAAATCGCACCCCAACGCGAGATTGCAACCTGCCCCCGCCGCGATCCCTTCGACCTTGGCGATCGTGGGTTTCGGGCAGTTCATCACCGCCGCGGCGCTGCGGTGGATCCAATGCATCCGGTCCTTGAGCTCGAACGGTGAACTCGCCATGTTGTCGGGATCCGTGAGATCGGCACCAGAGCAGAACCCGCGTCCTTCCCCGGCGACCACGACACAGCGCACCTCCGGCTCTCCTGCCGCGGCCTCGAAGGCGGCGCCGATCTCTCTAAACATCACCGCCGACATCGCGTTCAACTTCTCCGGCCGATCCAAGGTGATCGTCGCGACGTGACCCGCGCGCTCCCAGCGGAGAGACTCGAACTCCGGCACGGCACGGGCTCCTTAGAAAGCGTCTTCTATGCGCGTCAGCTCGACGCGACCGTCGCGAACGATAGCGGAGACAACGTCGAAGCGGATCTCGACCGGTCCCGGTCTCCGCTCGCCCAACCATGCTGCCGCGGCGCGCCGGATCCGCCTCTGCTTCTCGCGATCGACGGCTTCGGCCGGCACCCCAAAACGATCCGTCGAACGACATTTCACCTCGCAGAACACGGCGAGGCCGGGGCGCGCCGCGACGACGTCGATCTCGATCCGACCAGCTCGGAAGTTGCGCTCGACGACGTAACCGTCACGACGGTAGAGCTCTGCGACCGCATCCTCTACCACTCGACCCAACCGCGCGCGTGCATGCATGCGCGCGAATCTAGAGAGAGGGTGTGACAGAAAACGTAAAGGGCTAGTGCTCCATCCCCGGCGGGTCGGGGATCAGATCGCGCTCGGCGAGCTGTGCCAGTTCCTCGACATTCAGATCGCGGAATGTGACGACTTTCACATGGGACACGAAGCGAGCGGGCCGGTGCATGTCCCACACCCACGCGTCGTTGAGCTCGACCTCGAACCACACCTTCGGTCCGACGTGCTGGGTGTCGACCTTCACGTCGTTCGCAAGGTAGAAGCGCCGCTCGGTCTCCACGACGAACTTAAACATCGGGAGCACGTCGCGGTACTCCTTGTAGAGCTGGAGCTCCATCTCGGCCTCATACTTCTCGAGGTCCTCGACGCTCATGCGCTCGGCTCCTTTTCTAGAGCCGCTATCTCTGCCATAGCGACCTCGTCCCAGTCTCGCGCTCCGTGGGGCCGAATCACACCATCTTTATCGGGGAATCCAATGACCCCAAAGAAGGATTTCCGGTGGATCTCCGACGGCCCGTGCGTCTTCAAGGCCGTCCAGTGCTCGGAGGTGGCATAACCGACATTCGTGTCGAACCCGTAGCGAGGGAAGCGCCGGTGCGCCCTCCGCATCAGCCGATCCCGGTGCACCTTGGCCACGATCGAGGCCGCCGCGACGTTGCGGGAGACGACATCGGCCTTCTTCACAGCGAGGTTCGGCCACGCCATCCTCTTCATTCGGAACGCATCGACGAGGACGTAATCGGGAGGGACGGACAGTTTCTTCAACGCCGCCCGCAGCGCTTGGAGGTTGCATCGCTGGAGGCCGTCACGGTCGATCCGGTCGGGTCTCACCTTCACGATGCCTACCGCCAGCGCGCACGAGTGGATCTCGCGCGCGATCCTCTCCCGCTGCTGCCGGGTGCAGAGCTTGGAATCTCTAAGCCCTTCGATCGTGACGTCGGGCGGCAGAATCACAGCAGCCGCCACGAGCGGGCCGGCGAGCGCTCCCCTGCCGACCTCATCGCAGCCCGCGACGTGCGCGAAACCGGCGTCGTGCAAGCGTTCTTCGAGCAGGCCGGGAGCGTCCATCGCCCCTAGAGTAGACACGAGATGCCGGAGATAGACGAGCAGGTCGAGCCATCCCCGCAGGACTCTTGGGGGTTCGACGAAGGCACCGAGTTCGCCCCCGGACGCTTCGCCCTCCGCAAGCTCGGCGGCGGCTACGACTACGAGGCCTATCTCACCTGGGACGACAAGCTCTATGCACTGGTGGTCGCCAAGTGCCTGCGGCCTCACCTCGTCGACGACACCCATGCCCTCAACGGCATGCGCCGGGAGGCCGACCACTTGCTCAACCTGAAGCATCCCGTAGTCGTGCGGGGGTTCGACGCCGTCATCGAGGGCGAATGCCCACACCTCGTCATGGAGCACCTCGAGGGGCCGAACCTCGCGTCGCTAGTGCGTCGCTACGGTCCCCTGCCGCTCGAGCAGTTGCTCCCGTTGAGCCTCCAGGTCTGCAGCGCGATCCATTACCTCGGGACCGAGGAGATCGTCCATCTCGACGTCAAGCCCCGCAACATCATCATGGGTGCGCCGCCACGTCTGATCGATCTGTCGATAGCGCGCAGCTTCGCCCGCGCCAAGCGCATCACCGGTCACGTCGGGACCGATGCATACATGGCCCCGGAACAATGCGATCCGAGCCGCGCCACGATCGGACCGGCAGCCGACGTCTGGGGGCTGGGAGCGACCCTGTACCACGCGGTCACCGGCCACGTCCCCTTCCCGCGGCCCGACTACAACGGGGAGCGCGATAAGGACAACGACGAGGTGCGATTCCCGCAGTTGTCCCAGCCCGCAGAGTCGATCGATCCCAAGAAGGTGCCCATGCAGGTGATCGAACCCATCATGGAGTGCCTCGCCCCCGACCCGGCCGCGCGGCCCCGCGTGACGGAGGTCGTGGGCCGTTTAGAACCCCTCGTCGCCGAGCTCCCAACGAAACCGGTCCTGCGGAGGATGCGCCCCGGACGCCGCCGCTAGGCGATGCAGGCCCATTAGGAGTACCTATAGGCCGCCGACGTCATCAGGGGGCCAGATGATGACGAACGCCCGCCCCACTATCTTGTCCTCGGCGACGGGTCCGAGGATCCGGGAATCCTCCGAGTTCGGGCGGTTGTCCCCCATCACGAAGACCTTGCCTGCCGGAACGAGACAGGCGTCACCGGAGCGTTGCATCTCCAACCGCTCGCAGTCGCTCCCGGTCAGTGTCGAGCTCGTGCGGTCCCGGCCCCCTCGGATGTAGCTCAGGTCAACTTCGTCGCCGTTGACAACCAGCCGGCGCGGCGTTCCCGCGTAGCGGATCGTGTCGCCCCCCGTGGCAACCACCCGTTTGATGTAGTCCTCCTCCGATCCAGTGGGGAGGCCGAGTAGTTCGCGCAGGAAGTTCTGCACGTCGGCGTACCAGGGCACATCGGGGTTCGATCCAAAGACGGACTTCGCGAAGACGACGACATCGCCCTGGCTCGGGTCGCGGAACCAGTAGCTCATCTTTTCGACCAGGACGCGGTCGCCTTTTCGCAGGGTCGGAAGCATGGACGGCGACGGGATGAAAAAAGCCTGCACGAAAAGGGTCTTGATCACCACGGCGATGGCGAAGGCGAGCACGACCAGCATGGGCAGCTCCGTGAGATGCGTGACGAGCGCTTTGCGCCACGCATCAACGCGCGACGGGCCCGGCTCCGGCTCTTCGACCTCCAGGGGCACGTCGGTGCGAGATGCCTCAACCATGCCTAGAAGGGTAAGGGGCGTGGGTTACAAAGTGCCGACGTCGGCCGGCGGCCAGATGAGCACGAATGCGCGCCCCACGATCTTGTCCTCGTCCACCGGTCCGAAGCCGCGCGAGTCGTCCGAGTTCGCGCGGTTGTCACCCATGACGAACACCATCCCCTCCGGGATCTCCACCGGGCCGAAATCGGAGGTGGTCGTCTCCTCCGGAAGGTAAGGCTCCTCGAGTTCGTCGCCGTTGACGAAGACGTGACCATCGCGGCCTTCAACCACGTCGCCGCCGATACCGATGACGCGCTTGATGAAGTCCTGTTTCGAACCCGTGGGGAAGCCGAAAAGTTCCTTGAATGCGTTCACGACGTCGACATAGAACGGATCCCCTTCTTCGGGGGCGGGGTTGATCAGGGCCGCGACGTCTTTCTCGAAGACGACGACGTCTCCCCGGTCGGCGTCCCCCAACCTGTAGCTCACCTTCTCAACGAGGACGCGGTCGCCGATCAACAATGTCGGCTCCATCGACGCGGACGGGATGAAGAAGGCCTGGAGGAGGAACGTCTTGATCAGAAGCGCGATCGCGAACGCGATCACGATGAGTACTGGTAGTTCCTTCAGGAACGATCCCCTGCGGTGCTCCTCGGTGGGAGCTAGCTCCGGCTTGTCGGGGATCGCCGCTGGTTCTGTATGCCGGTCGCTCAGGCGGTCCGCCACCTAGGTTTCGCGGCGCTCTTTGACCTTGGCCTTCTTCCCGATCCTGCTGCGCAGGTAATACAACTTCGCCCTGCGCACGTCCCCACGCGTCACGACCTCGAGCTTGCCGATCATGGGTGAATGTACGGGGAAGGTGCGCTCGACCCCCACGCCGAAGCTCACCTTGCGGACCGTGAAGGTCTCGGACAGCTGGGAGCCTCGCCGGCGGATCACGATGCCCTCGAATACCTGGATGCGCTCGCGCTCACCCTCGACGACACGCACGTGGACACGCACGGTGTCGCCCGGACGGAACTCGGGCAGGTCATCGCGCAGGTAAGTACGTTCGACGACATCGGTGCGATTCACGCGCGTGCCTTTCTGTTAAGCCTTCCGCCGCGAGGACACGCGACTTCGGGTGTTTCCGTAGCCCGGACGGGATTCGAACCCGTGGTCTCCGCCTTGAGAGGGCGGCGTCCTAGGCCAACTAGACTACCGGGCCGAGCTGATGCGCTGGGGCGCCTGGATTCGAACCAGGACTAGCGGTACCAGA
>JALZEA010000083.1 GCA_030862265.1 Actinomycetota bacterium
CCGGCCACTTCGACGAAGCAGCCTTCCGCGGAGCGGGCTCCGAGAGTGCCATCGAGGTAACCGATCATCGAGCGGCTGCCACCTTCGATAGGGCGCGCGCAAGACCGCTGCGATTGATGTGACAGATGGCGAGGGCACACGCGTCGGCCGCGTCCGGAGGACTGGGGATCGTCCCGAGATGCAATATCGCGCCCACCATCTGTTGCACCTGCCGTTTCGGCGCGGATCCGAAACCGGCGACGGCTTGCTTCACCTCGTTCGGGGTGTATTCGAATACCGGGACCCCGTGCGCTGCCGACACCGCCAGCGCAACACCGCCCGCCTGTCCGACGGCCATAGCCGTGCGCACGTTGGTTGAGAAGAAGAGACGTTCCACCGCCACTGCGTCCGGTTCGTGGGCGCGCAGGAGATCGCCGATCTGTTCGTAGAGGGCGGCGAGTCGGACCGCGTGCGGGGCCTCGGGCTCCGTCCGGATGACGCCGTGGGTGATCGCGTTCAGATTCGATCCGGAACGCGCCACGACCGCGAACCCGGTGGTTGCGAATCCGGGGTCAAGCCCCAGCACCTGCATGCCTGCCTCCGCCATCGAACGCCTGTTCGCACAACCCTAAGGGGGCGGCGCCCTGGAGAGGCGGTTTTCCAGTTAGCTGGCGGGATGCCAGAAAGCGAGCAATCCTGCGACGGAGCGGGCACGAGGATGGCTCCGGGCCCGCCGGCGACGGACCGAGCGGGCCAGACGAGCGGCCGCGGCGCGCCGGGCACGGTCCCTCACCTGCTCTTGCGCCAGCGTCTCCAGCAGCAGACCCTCCATGCTTCTCTCCTTTCTCTAACCTGCGATTATCTTATGCCGGTTATCTATAACCTGTCAAGGTCCTACAGGAGTCGCGTATCACCGCCTGCGGAGTGGTTCGGGCTCCATTGCGATGCCCGGGCTAAGACGTTATGATGGTTGCATGGCAGAGAAAGCCGCCCCCCACCCGCTCGCCCTGGTTCAGGACTTCGTCAACACCCTCGATCGGGAGGGCGAGGTCGAAGGCGAGGAGCTCACGTCACCCGCGGCGCTGCGGGAGTGGTTTGCCACGCACGAGCTCATGGATGCAGACGAGCCGGTGACCGATGCCGACGTCCTGCGTGCGAAGGAACTGAGAGAAGGGTTTCGCGACGCGCTCGAGGCCAACCATGAAGGGCGTCCCGATGCCCGCGCCATCGATGCGATCAACCACATCGCTCGGAACGCCCGCCTCTACGTGCGTCTACATCCGGATGGCTCCTCATCGCTTGAAAGCGAAGGGCTCGGGGTCGACCGCGCGCTCGGGGGTTTGCTTGCCATCGCGTACACGGCGATGGCGGACGGGACCTGGTCGCGACTCAAGGTGTGCCGGCGCGAGAAGTGCAGGTGGGCCTTCTACGATCACTCCAAGAACCGTTCTGGCAACTGGTGCTCGATGGCCGTCTGCGGTAACAAGGAGAAGGCCGCCGCGTACCGCGCGCGCCACGCCCAACACGCTTAGTGACGTTAGCCATCGAGCCCGTCACTCCGAAGCGCTGGGGTGATCTCGAAGCTCTCTTCGGGCCGAATGGCGCGTACTCGGGATGTTGGTGCATGTTCTTCCGCCAGACATCGGCGGAATTCCCCGCCAAAGCGGGCAAGAAGAATCGGACCGAGCTGAAGACACTTGTCGAGCGACGCCGAGTCCCGGGGCTGCTCGCATACGTGGACGAGGAACCAGCCGGCTGGGTGTCGATCGCCCCTCGTCGGCAGTTCGGCCGGATCGAGCGCTCCCCCATCTTGAAGCCGGTCGACGACGCGGCCGCATGGTCGATCGTCTGTCTCTTCATCGGAAAAAGATTCCGTCGCCAAGGATTGGGCCGCGCACTGGTCGATGCCGCGGTTCGCTATGCCGTGGATAAGGGGGCCGAGGCCATCGAGGCCTATCCCATCGACACGGCGCGTAATCCACGGGAGCTCAGCTCCGCCGAGCTGTTCGTCGGGACCGCCGCCATGTTCAGGAAGGCAGGTTTCAAGGTCGTCGCGCGTCACAAGGACGCGCGCCCGATCATGCGCTACGCGGCTCCACGTTGACGACCGTCACAGGGATGCTGCCGGCATCGGCCTTGGCCTTGTCGGTCGCGCCGGGTAGCTCGGCAACGGTTCGGTAGACGACGCCGTCGGGATCGAATCCCAATGCCTCGGCGTCCTCGTCGCTCAGATGTTCGATCAGGCTCTTCGTGGCGAGGACCTCTCCCTCGCGCGCCGATTCCTGGACGCGTGCACATTCATTGACCCGATCTCCCAGGGCGGTTACCTCGAGCCTGCCGCCCGTTACGAGTTGGCCCATGTAGAGCGCACCGCCCCAGTGGACCCCGACGTTCACCAACGTGTCGGCGGACTCGACGAGTCCCGTCTCCTCTCCCACTGCCTTCGCCGCGTTGGCGGCCGTGACCGTGACCTCGTGCGCCGCTTCGATGGCCGCCCGTACCGTGGCGGAATCGTCGCCGATGTCGTCGACGAGGAAGAAAGCCGAGGCGCCGTCGCCGGCATGTTTGCCCACGATCCCGCTGTGCTTGACGACAACATCGTCGATCGCGGTCGTGATGGAGCGGATCAGCTTGAAATATGCCGCGCTGGGCAACTTGCGCGAGAGGGCGGCCGACGCCTGGAGATCGGCGAACAAGACCGCAGCTTTGTGGCGTCCGGGCTCGATGAGCCGAGCCATCCGTTCGTACATCTCCTCGTCCCCGCGCGCAACGAAACTGAGCACCATCGCCGGCAGCGCGGGGTCGTACATGATGACGCCGCCGATCACCTGGCCGGTGTCGTCTCGCAAAGTGATGCAGAATTCGACGATCTTCGCGGTTGGCAGACCGTCCTGGACGTATTCGAAGACGTTCGTGTAGAACGGCGGCGGCTCCTCCGGCTCCAGCCCTTCGAAGAGCTGATCGGCGAGCTCGTCGAGATCCATCTTGGGATCGAGATCGACGATCTTGTCCCAGTCCTCCAGGCAACGCCGGAAGGTCTCCTTCAGACCTTGCTTGCCACCGGGCATCGAGTGCATCAGCTTGGGGAAATCGTTCACGAAGATACTCATCTGGCTCTCGAAAGTGATCATCGAAGACCACACGCCCGTCATGTAGGCCTCGATGAGGTTCTTCCCGATGCCCAGTTCCTCGTTCGTCGGATGGCCGAACAGCTTGTGGAGCTCGTCCGAAACCCAAACGAGATCCATGTCCTTATCGAAGATGAGCGATGCTCCACGGGCGCGTTCGAGCTCGCCGGCGATCGCCACCAGTCGCGGGTCTTCCAACGCGTTAGGACGCGACGGATTCGAGGACATCGTCAGAGATATCGAAGTTGGCGTACACGTCTTGCACGTCGTCCAGCTCTTCTAAAGAATCGATCAATGAGAGCACCATCTTCGCCTCTCCACCGTCGAGTGGAAGCGTCGTCTTCGGGATCTGGGTCGGCTCGGCCGACTCGACATTCATTCCCGCGGCTTCGAGGGTGACCCGTACCGCGTTCAGTGCCTCGGGAGGCGTCACGACCTCGACCGTGTCTCCCGAGGCGCGCACGTCCTCGGCCCCCGCATCGGCCGCCACGAGGAACACATCGTCCTCGGCCGCCCCCGTCACGATCACCACTCCCTTGGGCTCGAACGTCCATGCCACGGATCCCGGCTCGGCCATCTTGCCTCCATGCCCATTGAAAACGGACCGGACGTCTTGGGACGTGCGATTGCGGTTGTCGGTCAGGCAGTGCACGAGGATCGCAATCCCGCCGGGGCCGTAACCCTCGTACGACACGTCCTCGTACGTCTCGCCTTGCAGTTCGCCGGTGCCGCGCTTGATCGCCCGCTCGATGTTCTCGTTGGTGACCGATGCACTCTTCGCTTTCTGGATCGCGGTGGCCAGGGTCGGATTCCCGTCGGGGTTCCCGCCACCTTCGCGTGCGGCAACCTCTACGAAACGCAGCAGCTTCGACCAGACCTTCGCCCGCGCGGCATCGTTCGCGCCCTTCTTGCGCTTGATGGTCGCCCATTTGGAATGTCCGGACATGGCTACGCCTTCGCGATCTCGAGGAACAGCTCGTGGACCCTATTGTCCCCCGTCATCTCGGGATGGAACGTCGAGGCGAGGAGCGCGCCGCGGCGCACCAATACGGGGAGTCCCTCATGCTCCGCCAATACTTCGACATCCGGTCCGCAGCGCGTCACGACCGGCGCCCGGATGAACACCGCTCGGAAGGGATCGTCCATACCGGTGATCGAAAGATCGGTCTCGAACGAGTCGACCTGCCGCCCGTAGGCGTTGCGTTCGACGGCGATGTCGAGGAGCCCCATCCGGTGGGGTGCGTCGTGTGCCCCTTCGACTTCACTCGCCATGAGGATGAGACCCGCGCACGTCCCGTAGAGCGGCATGTCGCCGCGCGCCCGTTCCTTCACGGCATCCAGTAACCCAAAACGTTCGAGCAATTTCCCGATCGTCGTCGACTCCCCGCCAGGCATGACGAGCGCGTCCACATCTGCGAGCTGCTCCGGGTAACGAACCTCTACCGCGGTGGCACCGGCGCGCTCGAGGGCGCGAC
>JALZEA010000085.1 GCA_030862265.1 Actinomycetota bacterium
TTCACTCCAAAGAGTTCGAGGACACCTTGCGTGAAGACGTAATCCATCCCGAAGATCAAGGCCGCGATCACGATCACGGCCACGAGCACGACGATCGAGTAGGCGACGACTTCCGGGCGGCTGGGCCACGCGACCTTCTTGAGCTCGGCTATCACCTCTTTGACGAACTGGCGAGGCTTAGTGCGCTCGCGTTTCGTGGTCGCGCCCGGAGCCTTGGGGGCGGGCCGCGCGACGGTTTTCTTGCGCCCCTCTTCTTTCGCCATGAGGCGCTTGGTCTGACGGTTCACTCTCGAGGACCTTTCTGCTGGCCGAACGCGCTTCGTAAGGGTCCGGTCCTGGGGGGAGAAACGAGAACCCAGATTAGCACGGCGGGGTGTGTTACCGGCCTGGAACGCTTTCGCTTAGCTCTGAGCCTCGGAGTTCGAGTCGACGTCGAACTCGACATCCTGTTCGGCACGCCCGGCGGCGGCCGAGTCGTCGCTGTCCACGTTGAATGCCACCGCGGCGTTGATCGGAGCGGCGAGATTCGGGCTGATCGACGGCGGCTGCGATTCGGTGCCGTCCTCGTTCGCGTCCGACCTGCCTCCGCGTTGCACGATGCGAGGGCGCTGGCGGCTAGACACCCGGCTGTGTGTACTTCGCTCGTCGACGTTGGCGGAAACGACCGTGGTGACGTCGGCGACCACATTCGCTCCGTCTTTGGAATGACGCAACTTCTTGGTGAAGACCTCATTGATCTTCATCACACGATTTTTCCCGAGGGCGCGCGCCGGTAAACGGGGTCGCTAACAGAGCGAGCAGGGTGGGAGGGATGTTCATAACCGCCCTGGTACCGCGGGGATATCCCTGCCGCCCCCGCACTTCGTGCTCGCAGGGCGGGAGGGATTCGAACCCCCGACCACTGGTTTTGGAGACCAGCGCTCTGACCAGACTGAGCTACCGCCCTATGGACTCAGTTTCGCACGGGGGCATCAACGTTCGCAGCGCCGTTCTCTATCCCGGCCGGGTCCGCCCTTGCAGCGATCGTGCCCCGGACCGCCATCAAGGCGATCCTTGCCGCGCCCTCCTGCGAGACCATCCTGACCGGGCCCTCCAGTGAGGTCGTCGCGACCCGCGCCGCCCGCAAGGCCGTCGACCCCGCGTCCTCCGAACGCCATGTCCGAGCCCCTGCCGCCTTCGATCCCATCGCCACCACCGTTGCCCTCGATAACGTCGTTTCCGCGGCGCCCTTCGATGAGGTCGGTCGCGCCCCCACCGGAGATGACGTCGTCACCACCGTCGCCGAACAACCTGTCGCGACCGCCGAGGCCACGGATCGTGTCGTCTCCACCGAGCCCGCAGATCACGTCGCGTCCCGGAGTGCCCTCGAGAGTGTCGGACCCGGGAGTACCGAGGATCGTGCACTCACGAGGGTTGCCCCGCGGGATCGGACCGGGCGTTGGGCCGGGGCACGCGCCCGTCGGGGACTCCGATGCCCCCGGGCTCGGTGACGATGTCGCCGTCCCAGTCGCGCCCGGAGAACTCGTGGAGGTTGAGGTTGCTGTTGGTGAACCGGTCGCGGTCGACGTTGCCGTCGGAGATCCCGTGGAGGTCGCGGTCGGAGAACCGGTCGACGTCGGCGAGCCGCTCGCGGTCGCGGTCGATGTCTCCTGCTGGAACTGCGCGGGGGCCGCGCCCATCGGTGCGGCCGCGCTTCCGCTGCCGCTCGCACTTCCCGTCGCCGTCGGCGAACCACCCGAAGTCGACGTTGCCGTCGGGGACGCCGCCGGGGTTGGCGTTCCGGACGGTGTCGTTCCGGGCGTACCGGGTGGAGCAGTATTCGTAGGGCACGGTTGAGCACCGATCTGTGCGCCGACCTGTGCAGTCGAGATCGGAACGTTAAGGAGCAGTACCGCCAACGCGCAGATGACGATGATGGTGGAAGCAACGCGCGCGAATGATCGAGGTGTTTTCTGCACCGGCTCGACCCCCTCTGTCGATACGCGCCGTTTGAGACGCGCCCGGACCCTTGACGCTGCTTGTCGTCCGGAACGTATCCCAGAGATGGGAACGGAGAAACGTAGCGAGCTAGGCGGTTGCCATGTGGCGAGAACGGGTGCGCAGCGCGGCGGCGCCAAGAGCGCCTGCGGCGAGGACCGCGGCCCCCCCGATGTACTGCTTGCGGTTGCGCGCGAGGTGCGTGCGGACGTGCTCAAGACGATTGGCCCGCTCGGGGATCTGGAGGAGCGCGGTCATGAGCCCCCGCGGCGGCGTGACGGTCGCCGACTCCATCGCCGCCAACGACGCGCGGAGCTGCTCGTACGCCGCGAGCTCGGCCTTGCACTCCGGGCAGCGCGCGAGGTGGCGGCGGACCTCCAGCGCGTCGCTACCGTGATCCATAAACGCCGGGATGGTTTCCTGCACCTGGGCGCACGTCATCTCGGTCACCGTCACATCACACCTCCTCTTCCGTCCCGTTGGTAAAAACCATCTCTTTCAGTTTCTTACGTCCTCGGTGAACCCGTACCTTGGCCGCCGTCGAAGAGATCTTGAGCTGCGAGGCGATCTCTTTGATGGAAAGCCCATATACGTCTCGAAGCACCACCGCCGACCGGTAATGCTCCGGCAGAAGCGCAAGGGCTCGCTCGAGCGCGGCCATCTCGAAACGAGTGGCAACCGCGCCCTCGGTTGATCCTGTAGCAGCGATCTGACCGAGCAGTTCATCGCCGACTCCCGTCTCGTGCGAACGTCTGCGCTTCCTTGATCGGTGTTTCGAGATGGCGGTGTTTGCCGCCACCCTGTACAGCCACGTGGTGAACATCGCATCCCCTCGGAAACCCTTCAGCGCCCGCCACGCCTTGAGGTACGCGTCCTGCGTCGCCTCCGCGGCGTCGTCGGGGTTCCTGAGGATCCGAAGACAAAGCGTGTACACCTCCCGGTGCGTCACCTCGACGAGCTCTCGCCACGCCAGTTCATCGCCGGCCTTACAGCGCTCGACGAGTTCCGGTGAGACGAGTTCCCGCGGGGCAGTGCTCCGGGATTCCTTAGGACGCCGCATGACCCCCGAGGTTACAGAGGCCCAGGGAGTCGCCGGCGGCAGGGACGACCCTCGCGGGCGTTTTAGGAGTCGCCGAAGATGGATTCGAGCTGCGAGAGGAGGTTCGCGCGGTCCTGTTCCTGCTCGCGACGGGCGTCGAGTTCCTCCTGCGAGGCACTCAGCAGTTCGTTGGCGGTAACGATGAGTTCCTCAGGATCAAACGGCTTCGTCATATAGCGGTCCGCTCCAAGGTCGTAGCCGAGTTTCCAGTCGTGTTCCGAGCCCTTCGCAGTGAGAACGAGGATCTTCGCATCGCCTCGCGTCTCCTGCTCCTCGAGGGCACGAAGGACGTCGAAGCCATCCATCTCGGGCATCATGATGTCAAGGATCAACAGATCGGGCGCGGCTGCCGCGAACTGATCGACCACTTCCCTACCGTCTTTAGCCACGGCTACTTCGTGGCCTTCGTCGGCAAGGGAGTAGATAACGAGCTGCCGTATATCGGCGTCGTCGTCGGCTATGAGGATCGTGGCCACCGAAAGCTCCTGTTCGCGCTGCGGCCGGGCCGATGGACCCGCCTAAGAGACCCATCGGCGTCCGAAATGGCCGACTTGAGCGATGCACCCCGGACGCTGAGTACGATCGGCGTCATGGTCGACTCGGCGATCCCCCGCTTCAGTCAGGCGGTCCAGGCCGTGGCGCTGGCCGTCGCCTACGCCGTGGACGCCCGTGCCCTCGTGCCGCTCCTGACGCTCGTACTGCTGCTGGCCGTTCTCGGAGGGCCGAACTGGAACCTCTTCGGCCGCATCTACCGAGGGTTACGCCTTCCGGCCGGCGAGCCCGAGCCGGCGGCACCTCCGCGCTTCGCCCAAACGCTCGGCGCGGTCTTCCTCGCGATCGCCACCGCGGGATTGTTTCTCGCCGAGCGCGACACCACCGTGTACTCGTTCATCGGGTGGGGGCCGGCTCTGGCGGTTGCGGTGCTCGCCGGCCTCGCCGCCACCACGAACTTCTGACTGGGTTGCGAGATCTACCTGCTCGTGCAGCGGGTCCGGTCGAAGCCTTAGATATCAGGCGGAGTGCGTGATCGCCGACCGGCTCGTAGTCCTGGTCGTCGCGGCTGCCGTGGGGGCCGCGTTGTACGGGCTCTACGCGCTTGTGCGACGACGCTGGGGGGCGCGGGTCGAGCGCCTCGACATCGATGAGCTCGGTCTCGAATTGATCTCTGGATGCTGCGCCTTCGTCGTCTTCACGACGCCCGCGTGCCAACCATGCAAGTCGGCGCTGCACGTTGTCACCGCCGCGGCGGCGGAGGCGAGCGCTCCCACGGAGGTGACAACCGTCGACGCGATGGAGCGTACGGATCTTGCGCTGCGTTACGACGTCCGGACGATCCCTACGACGTTCTTGATCACGGCAAGCGGCCACGTCGTCGAACGGTGGCGTCATGTTCCGGAACGCGCGTCCGTCGACGCCGCGCTCGCGCTGCTTTAGTTCTTGTCCTTCTACCCGCCCGCGACCGCGGGGATTATCGACAGACGGGCTCCTTCGGGGATCTCGGTCTCGACCCCCTTCAAGAAACGCACGTCCTCGTCATCGAGATAGAGATTCACGAACCGTCGGAGCGCGCCGGACTCGTCGAGGATCCGCTCGCGCAGCCCCGGATGGTTGCGCTCGAGGTCTTCGATGACCTCGGCGACGGTGCTGCCGTCGGCCTTGACCGCGTCCGAGCCGTCGGTGAACGTCCTCAACTGCGTGGGTACCCGAACCACTGTCGTCATGCCACGATCCCTTCCAACGCTTCCTCCACCGCCTCGAGCTTCGCCGCGACCCTTGCCGTTCCCTGCGCCGACCCCATCGCTTCGAGCGTCTTCAACCCCACCCCCGTGATGTAGGCAACCGTTTCCTGATCGGGTGCGATGGCGCCGCGACGGGCGAGCTGTTCGAGCGCGGCGATCGTCACTCCGCCGGCGGTCTCCGTGAAGATGCCCTCGGTGCGGGCGAGCAGCTCGATCCCGCCGACGACGTCGGTCTCCGCGACCCGGGTCATCGTTCCATCGGTTGCCCGCACGGCCTTCAGCGCGTAGTAGCCGTCCGCCGGATTGCCGATCGCGAGCGACTTCGCGATGGTGTCGGGCTTGACGGGCGCAACTTCCTCGGAGCCCGCGTCGAACGCCGCGACGATCGGCGAACAGCCCGCGGCTTGCGCGCCGTGCAGCACGGTCGCGGGGGGTTCGTCGAGGAGACCGACGTCGTGCAACTCTTTGAGGCCCTTGCCGATCTTGGTGAGCAACGCGCCCGACGCCATGGGTACGACGACCGCGTCCGGCGCGCGCCATCCGAGTTGCTCGGCCGTCTCGAACGCCAACGTCTTCGAGCCTTCCGCGTAATACGGGCGCACGTTCACGTTCACGAACGCCCATCGCTTCGTTTCGCTGAGCTCTGCGCAGATACGGTTCACGTCGTCGTAGGAGCCTTCGATCTCGATAACGGTGCCGCCGTAGACTGTCGTCGCTGCGACTTTGCCGCTCTCGAGACCGGCAGGGATGAAAACGACGCTGCGCATCCCGCTGGCGGCCGCGTGCGCGGCAACCGCGTTCGCGAGATTGCCCGTCGACGCACACGCGGCAACCTCGAAACCGAAGGACCGCGCCACGGATAGCGCAACGGTCACGACGCGGTCCTTGAAGGAATGGGTCGGGTTTCCCCCGTCGTCCTTCAACCACAGCGACCCCAGGCCGAGCTCGGCCGCGAGCCGGGGCGCGCGGCGCAGACGCGTACCGCCGGCACCGATATCGATGCGTTCGGCTACCGGCGCGGGAAGCAACGCCTCGTACCGCCACAGGGTCTCGGGCCCGGCCGCGATCGCCGCACGCGATACCTCGGCCCGGATCGCGTCGTAGTCGTAGGCGACCTCGAGGGGGCCGAAGCAGAACTCGCAGACATGCTGAGGCGCGAGGGGATAGTCGCGCCCACACTCGCGGCACCTAAGCCCGGTTACGTGTTTCATCTAGAACTGATAGCACAACGGAGCGAGCTTCGCGTCGCGGACCTGTCTCTGAGGGCGATCGTTCGGCGTACACGTGGCAGGCTCACGTGATGAAGACCGGCTGGGATCCCGAGGTTGAGGCGTGGTTCCGTCGCCGGACCTTCGACGGCCGCCCGCCGACGGTCGCCGATCTTGTGGCGTCGAAGCAGGGATTCATCACCGTGTGCCTTCCGGCGCTCGACGAGGGCGAGACCATCGAGGCGATCTGCGAGACGGTGGTGGACGAGCTGATCGGCCCCGGTCTCGTGGACGAGTTGATCGTGATCGATTCGGGCTCGAGCGATAACACGATCGAAGCTGCACGCGCGGCCGGAGCGGTCGTACATCGCGCGGCCGAGGTGATGACCGAGATTCCCGCCGTTTCCGGGGGCAAGGGCGAGTCGTTGTGGAAGAGTCTTGCCGTCGCGCAGGGCGACATCGTCGTGTGGCTCGACTCCGACACGCGCAACTTCGACACCCGCTTCGTGACCGCGCTCGTCGCGCCCCTGCTCGAAGACGGCGCGACCCATCTCGTCAAGGCCTTCTACGAACGACCGCTCGTCGCAGCCGAGGAAGGGGACGCGGGCGATCGCCTGCGGAGACCGCTGCTCAATCGGAGGGCGCCACGTAGTGGCACCCTTCTGGAACGCGGTGGCGCGCGCGTCACGGAGATCGGGATCCGGCCTTTGATCAACCTCTTCTTCCCGAAACTCGCCGGGTTCGTGCAGCCGCTCTCAGGCGAGTATGCGGGTCGCACTGAGATCCTGCGCTCACTTCCGTTCGCTACCGGTTACGCAGTTGACGTCTCGCTATTGATCGACGTTGTCGAATCGTTCGGACTGGATGCCGTCGCGCAGGTGGACCTCGGCAGTCGCGTGCACCGCAACCGCGCGGTGCCCGAGCTCGGCCGGATGTCGTTCGAGATCATGCACTCGTTGTTCGCGCGACTGGATGATGACGGTCGCGTCAAACTGACCGACGCGCTTGCTAAAGAGTTGATCCAGTTCGAGGATTCGCCCGACGGACCCGTTCCGGTGACGTGCCACGTCGAACCGAGCGTGCGGCCCCCGATGAGGCGCTACTTAGGCTGATCTCCGTCGTCCTCGGGCACCACCGACGGTGACTCGCCTCCCGCCACGGCCGACGTTGCGAGCGGTGTGGGCTCGACGCCGAGGACCCTCGTGCTCCAGACGTGCGCCAGGACAATCTTGGCAACTGCGACCCCGGGAACCGCAAGCAGCACGCCCCAGAACCCGGCGAGGGTCCCACCCGCCAACAACGCCAACATCACCGTCGCGGGATGCAACTGGACGGTGCGTTTCATCACGTTCGGGCTGATGATGTGGTTATCGATCTGCTGCACGATGAGCGCAACGATCACGGCGGCGAGTCCCAAACCGAAGCCCTCGCTGATCGTCCCCACGATGAACCCGATCCCACCGCCGATGAACGGACCCACCAGTGGGATCAGGTTGGTGAAGCCGGCGATCGCGCCGATCACGAGCCAGAACGGCAACCCGACGATGCGGAAGCCAATACTCGAAAGCACGAACACGATCAATGCGACGAAAAGCTGTCCGCGGAAGAAGCCGCCGACGGCCCGTCCCATCTTGGAGCCGAGATCCGCGAACTCGGCTCGGTGCGGTTCCGGGACGAGGTTCAGCACGTCGCGCTGTAGTTGCGGAAGATCGATCAACAGGTAGAGCGCGATCAGGGGGGCCAGGATGAAGATGACGAGGATCTCGAGGATCGTCCCTCCGACCTCAGTTATGCGCCCCGCCTGGTCACCGATGCGTTCTCGAAAATCACGCGTGAGCTCGTCACAACGGGCGTGCGTGGGCGCGGTCTCGCTCACCACGTCGTCCGCGCCGAGAAGACACTCCAGTTGGGTGGTGTCGATGCGCGTGCCGAAGCGATCCTCGATGGAAGCGGTGGTGTCCTGGATCCTCGTGATGAGCTCGCCGCGGAACTGCGGCCAGTCGTCCGCAAAATTCGAGACCTGCTCGGAGACCAGAGGCGTGATGGCGATGATCAGGAGCACGATCGACCCCAGCACGACCACGTAAGCGAGTAAGGCGCCGAGAGCGCGCGGTACGCGCCGCGCTTCGAGTCGACTGACGATCGGATTGAGTAGATAGATGATCAACAGCGCGAGAACGAGCGGCGGGAAGATCACTCGGATCTTCAGAAGAAGCCACAGCGAGATGGCCAGGAGGATGAGGATGCCGATGATCGACCACGCACCGATCCCTACACGTCGGAGACGTTCTCCGGCGGGCAGGCGCGGGGGCGCGGGCGTCACCACGTGGCTCAGTATCTCCTTTCGAACCGCTCTGGAGGTCTAGCCGACCACAGGCCGAACCACCGTCGCCGTCCCCGTCTCATCCGCCGCCCCGCGCGCCGGTCCTGATGGTGCTTCAGGGTTCCCAAGACCGCGCGCTCCACCGCGCCCGCGGGATCGCGTTCGCTGAGCTCGCGTCCGCCTGTCTGAAGAATGCCGACAGCGATCTCGATCCCGTTCGCGCGCAGTTCGCGACGTTCGACCTGAAGATCGCCGGCGATCGCGATGCATGGGACCTTCGCTCTGCGTGCCAGACGGCCGACGCCGATGGGAACCTTGCCGGCGAGGCTCTGCCCATCGAGACGTCCCTCGCCCGTGAGAACGAGACCAGCATCGGAGATGTCGGCGGCGAGATCGGTTGCCGACGCGACGACGTCGAAGCCGCCCCTCAGATCGCCCCTGAAAAACGCCACGAGTCCCGCCCCCATACCGCCGCCTGCTCCCGCGCCGGATAGTGACGCGACGTCGACTCCCACGTCGACGCGGATGCGTTCTGCCAGATTCGCAAGTCCTGCCTCCAACCGCTCGACGTCACCTGGCGTAGCGCCCTTCTGCGGGCCGAAACGACGCGCCGCGCCCACCGGCCCGGTGAGCGGGGCGTCGACGTCGCACGCCCCGATGATCGGGACACTTGCGACCTCGTGTTCGGGGGGGACGATGCGCGCGAGGTCTACGAGCGCACCTCCTCCCGGCGGCAGATCGGCACCCGATGCATCCAGGAAGCGCCACCCGATCGCCCGCGCGGCCCCTGTCCCGCCGTCCGTGGACGCGCTTCCGCCGATCCCCACTACGAGGCTTGGTGGCTCGTGAGATAGGGCGTGAGCGATGAGTTCACCCGTTCCGAGACTTGACGCCGCCAGTGCTTCGCGCTCGGACGAGCCCACGAGCTGCAGGCCGGAAGCGCGCGCCATCTCGACGCACGCACTGCCGTCCGAGAGCAGACCGTAAGACGAATTGACGATCGCGCCCAAGGGATGGGTTACCGCAACATCATGCATGCGTCCGCCGCGCGCGGTCATCAGCGCGTCCAGAGTGCCTTCACCGCCATCGGCCATGGGACGGATCAAGAACTCCGCCGCGGGATAGACATCGCGAGCGGCGTGCATCATCGCCTCGGCAGCCTCGAGCGCAGTGAGTGACCCCTTGAACTTGTCGGGCGCAACGACGATCTTCAGCTCGGACCTCACTTCTAGACTGAGACGATGCACGATGACATTAGCGTCGTTCTCGCGTCCAACCGAGGTCCGGTCTCCTTCGTCGAGACGGACGACGGGTTCGCCACGAAGGATGCCGCCGGCGGAGCTTCACCGGCCCTACATGGGGTTGCGAAACGTCTCCACGATCGCGCCATCTGGATCGCGGCCGCGGTCTCGGATACAGACCGGCGCGCGATCGCCGCGGGCGCCGGCGACGCCCTCGCGGACCGCGTCGGTTACTCGATCTATTTCTTGGACATCGATCCCGAGACGTATCACCTGTACTACAACGAGGTCTCTAACCGCATGCTGTGGTTCGCCAACCACTGTCTGTGGGACGAGATGGCGTTGGATCGTTTCGGCGATCGCGAGCTCGCGGCATGGAACGACGGGTACGAGCCGGTTAATCGGCGCTTCGCGCACGCCGTTGCGGAAGCCGCCGATCCCGAAGCCCTCGTTATCTTCCAGGATTACCACCTGGCGACGGCGCCGGGACACCTGCGCACGCTCCGTCCGAAGCAGCCGATCATGCACTTCACGCACTCTTCGTTCTGTGGTCCCACAGGGCTCGACCGTTTACCGCGTCCGATACCGCGCGCCGTCATCCACGGCATGCTCGGCGCGGATCTGGTCGGCTTCCACGTCCCGCCGTGGGCAGAGGGCTTCTACGCATGTTGTGTCGCCGCCGGAGCAAAGGTCGATCGGACGTCGGGAGTCGTCGAGTACGACGGGCGACGCTCCTGGGTGCGCTCGTACCCGATCCCGGTCGATCCCACGACGCTCGTAAAACGCGCGCACGCGGCTGAAGCGGATGCGTGGGCCAAACGTTTCCGCGACTGGGCGGGCGACGGACCGTTGATCGTTCGCGGCGACAGGGCGGAACCGTCGAAGAACATCATTCGAGGCTTCAAGGCATTCGAGCGGGTCCTCGAACGCCGGCCGGACCTCGTCGACAGCGTGCGCTTCGGCGCCTGTCTATACCCGTCGCGCCAGGACCTGCCCGAGTACCGGGCATACACGAGCGAGATCGAGAACGCCGCCGCCGCGGTGAACGCGCGCTTCCCGGATTCCGTCGAACTCTTCATGAAAGACGACTTCGATCGGACGCTCGGTGCGTACCGTACCTACGACGTGTTGTTGGTCAACTCGATCATGGATGGGATGAACCTCGTCTCCAAAGAGGGCCCCGCGCTCAACGAGCGAGACGGAGTGCTCGTGCTGTCACGTGGCGCCGGCTCGTTCACGGAACTCGGCGCCGAAGCGGTCGCGATCACGGATGCGACCGATGTCGAGGAGACGGCGCGCGCTCTCGAACGTGCGCTCGACATGGGTCCCGAGGAGCGATCACGCCGAGCCACGGCCTTGCGCGCCGTCGTCGGAGCGACGAAACCGGATGATTGGATCGGAGCACAGATCGACGATCTCGCTGCGATCGCCGGTGGAGGTGAACCCGCGTCAGCCGCGCCGCGTGCGTTCGAGTAGCCCGTCGAGCCACGCGACGGCGCCTGTTGGCCCCTCCAAGACGATGTCGGCGCGGCTAAGAAGTTCTTCGGGGGCCTCTCTAGAGCGCACCGCGACGCGACACGTCGTTGCCACTCCTTCTTCGGCGAGCTGATCCAGAGCATCGAAGCCCGGCAGGTCGACGCGGTCGTCACCGACAAAAGCAACCGCGTGCAGGCCCTCGGCCCGCGCCCGATCCAGCACCACCGCCGCTTTCGAGAAGTCCACTGGAGGACGCAGTTCGTAGGACATCCGACCCTTCGCGACCGACAGTCCGTGACGGTCGGCGAGGTGATGCGCGAGTCGTTCAAGGGCCGCCTCAGCCGCGACTGGATCAGTCGCGGCGCGGAAGTGCAGGTTAATGATCACACCCTTGTCCTCGAGCAACGCACCTTCCGCGCCGAGCGCGGCCAATCCGTCCTCTGCCTCTTGTAGGACTCGTCGCATCAGTTCGAGGAAGGGCTTCGCCCACTCCGAAGGAGTCACCGTGCCACCCACCGCGCTCTCGGCTCCGTGCACGCCCCAGATCTCGGTCTCGGGGCCGAGCCACTCCGCGAGTTGACCGGCGGCCCGTCCCGACACGATCGCAACGACCTTGAACACGCGGGCAAGTCGAGCGAGGAGTTCGGGAACGCCCGCCACCGGGCGGGCGGCAGAAGGGATGTGGACGATCTCGGACAACGTCCCGTCGAAGTCGAGGAACAACCCGGTGCGATGCGGCTCTGCTGCGAGTGAGCTGAGCGCGTCCGGTGTCGTCACGAATTGAGCCTATCTAGCGACCCTAGACTCGGTGGCGATGTCACGGATCGCGCGCTTATCTGTATGTCTGGCATTGCTTGCGGTGTCGTGTCGTCCCGACACGATCGAGCTCGCTTACTCGTTCGACGCGGGGCGCGTGCTGCGATACCGCATGGGCGCGCATGCAGAGGCGCAGTGGGACATCAGGGGAGTAGGCGAAGGGTCGTACGACGTCTCGTTCGAAGTGATCGAAACGGTCGAGTCGGTCGACGAGTCCGGTGCCCTCGTCCTGGTCGAGATGCGCCCGTTACCCGCCGAAGAGAGGGGCCTACCGTCGCCGGGACTCGAGTCGCGGTCGTTCTCGCTCCGACTGGGTCACGATGGGCAAGTCGAGGAGGTACTCGACCTCAACGGCGTCGCCGCGAATGCGCTCACGAATGAAGAGATCGCGTTCATCGGCACGTATCGCCCTGCGCTGCCGTCCGGACGTGTCCATCTGCAGGAAACTTGGCGGGCGTCCCAAGAGATCGCCGCGGGTCCCACGTTCCAACAGCTCGACGTGCAAGGAGTACTCGCGTCGCTCGGCCGCGATCGAGCAGGACGACTGGCAACGATCGATTTCGACGGATCGGGTCCCGTGAATTGGGAGACCGTGTTGCCGCAAGGCGCCGCCACACTTGAAGGAGCCGCAGAGACATCCGGCTCTGCAGTGTTCGATATCGACGGCGGATACCTGCGTTCCGGTGACTCGCGGATCGTCGGCGATTTCGACGTTCGCGTTCTGCCCGGTGGGGGCCGCGCGCCGATCTCGGGTGCGTTGCATCTCGAGCTGGAGCTAACCGTCGAACAGACCGAGGGTGCTTAGGCCTCGTCGGATCCGACGACGACGTGAAGGTCGACCGTCGCCGAGAGATTTTCCGGTTTCGGCTGCGCGATCCATCCGAAACGCTCGGCGAGAGCCTCAGCCGCCTTTTGCGCGTCGGGATGCGACCAGAACACGGTCGTTGCCGAGTACTGCTTAGACGATCCTTCGATGGAGACGACCTCGTAGCCCAACTCGCTGAGACGATCGGCCATGCGATCGTCAGCGTCGGTGGCCGCGGTCCCGTTCAAGACTTGGACGGTGACGTCGGTGATGAGTTCGACCTTGTCGTCCTTCGGCTCGCGCTTAGGCCTCTTCTGAGGCTCGGGCGTAGCCGTTTCGACCGGTTCCGAGGTCGGGCTGGGTTCTTCCGTCGGCTCGGGCGCGACGGAACGGGTCTGGTCCGCGGCAGGTACGGCATCGAGGTCGTCGCCACCGACCGCGTCGATTGCGATGATCACGGCTACCAAGACGACCGCCGCGATCATCAGCCACGGCAAGGCCCACACGATGATCGAGCGATAGAACGGACCCTGCGCCCGGGACGAGTGCCGCCCCATCTACCTCGCTACCTTTTGCCCGGCTCGTACTCCGCGCCGAGGAGGCGCGCGACCCGCTGACGTTGCCGGTAGGTGCGGAGCCGCTTCAGTCGCTTCACGAGGATCGGGTCCTGCGCGAGGGCGTCGGGATTTTCGAGCAGCTCGTTGAGCACTTGGTAGTACTTCGTGGCGCTCATACCGAAGCGCTCTTTGATCGCCTGCTCTTTGACGCCCGCGTGCTTCCACCACGAGCGCTCGAAATCGAGGATCTGGATCTCTTCGTCGGTGAGTTCAGCCATCCTCCGAGGTTATGGCCACCGCCTGTGGAAGGGGTGGATTTCCAGGTCTTCTAAGGGAACAGACCCCGGGTGAGATGGGCCTCGGCGACGCGGCCGACGCCGATCCACTGGGCCGCCTGGCGCAACGACAAGCCCTTGTCCATAGCGAAGCTGTACACCTCCTCGTACGCCGCTTCCATGATAGTGCGCAGGCGATCGTTCACCTCGTCCTCCGACCAGAAGTAAGCCTGGATGTCCTGGACCCACTCGAAATAGCTGACCGTGACGCCACCTGAGTTCGCCAGGATGTCGGGCACGACGAAGACGCCCCGGTCATGAAGGACCTTGTCGGCGTCGAACGTGATGGGGCCGTTCGCCGCCTCGCATACGACCTTCGCCTTGATGCGATCGGCGTTTTTCAGGGTGATAACACCTTCGATCGCGGCGGGGACGAGGACGTCACAGTCGATCTCGAGCAGCTCGTCATTGGTGATCGATTCCGCACCGGGGTAAGCCGTGACCGTGCCCGCGTCCTGCTTGTGACGGTTGATGGACTCCGGGTCGAGACCCTTTTCCTTGTAGAGGCCGCCGTCGACATCCGATACCGCGACCACACGACAACCCGCGTCGTGGAGCAGCTGTGCTGCGAAGCCGCCGACCTTCCCATAACCCTGGATCGCAACGCTGACCTCGTCGATCCCGAGGCCCAGCTTCTTGAGCGTCGAGAAGATCATGTACATGACGCCGCGCGAGGTTGCTCCTCCGCGCCCTTTCGAACCACCGATGGCGACGGGCTTCCCGGTAACGACGCCCGGGACCGAGTAGCCCTGGTTCATCGAGTACGTATCCATGATCCAGGACATGACTTCTTCGTTCGTGTTCATGTCGGGGGCCGGGATGTCTCGTTCCGGCCCGATCAACGGAAGGATCTCCGACGCATACCGGCGGGTCATACGTTCGAGCTCGGCGCGCGACAGAAGACGGGGGTCGACCGTGATCCCCCCCTTGGCGCCGCCGAACGGGATCCCGGCGATCGCGCATTTCCACGTCATCCACATCGCGAGCGCCTTGACCTCTTCCAGCCCGACGTCCGGGTGGTAGCGAATCCCACCTTTGGCGGGCCCGCGCGTGACGTTGTGATGCACGCGAAATCCTTCGTAGACGCTGGTGGATCCGTCGTCGCGCCGAAAGGGAACGGAAACGATCAGCGCGCGCTTGGGAGAACGGAGGATCGCGTGGACACCGGGCGCGAGGCCCATAAGCTCGGCGATCTCATCGAGCTGCGCGAGCGCGGTCGCCCACGCGGACGTCTTCTCGGCGGACGTCGCGCGCAGCGGCTCGGGACGCGAATCCTCGTTGACGCGCGGGTCCAGGGCCATCGAGCCGGGTGTCGGATTCGAACCGACGGCCAGAGCTTTACAGGAGCCCTGCTCTACCAGACTGAGCTAACCCGGCCTTACGAACTGAGATTTCCAACCCAGCGTACTAAGGGGTGCGACTAAAGGTCTGTCGCCCGACGTTACGAGCCAGGGATCGCGACGTCGGCGGGCTGGGGTGGGACCGAAGGTTCGTCGGCTCTTGGCTCACCGGCGTCGGCAACGTTGGCGATCGAACGCCACATCAGAGCGGTCGTGAGCGCCGCTCCGACGAACGCGAACCACAGCGGCGCGGTGACTCCGAATCGCTGCGCCAATGCCCCGCCGATCACCGTCCCGAGAGCCAAAGGTCCGTAGACCCCGATCATGTACACGCTCGTCACGCGACCCAGCAACGCTTCCGGAACCGCGCGCTGGCGGATCGTCGCCGAGGTCGTGCCCCACACGACCGCGTGCACACCGAAGACGAACAGAACAGCTCCCGCCAAGACCCACGAGGTAGTAAGCGCGAGAACGAGATGCGTCAACGTCTCGATCGTGAGACCCACCCGTAAGAGCTGCGCGTAGCTGAAACGCCGCTCCAGCCGTCGGAACGCGGCGGAGCCGACGACGCCGCCGACCGCGCTTGCCGTCAGAAGCAGCCCGAACCCAACCTCCGAAAGTCTCAGGCGCTCTAGCGAATAGAGGACCAGGATCGAGAAACCGGCTCCGAAGGTGACGTTGAAGACCGCGATCATGATCGCCAGGGTTCTCACGGGTGGGTGGGACCAGAGCCATCGCAATCCCTCCGCAACTTCGCGCCGTAAGGACGGGGGCCGCTTCGGCTGCTCCCGCGCCGCCGATCGCACCCTCGAGAAGAGAAGGACGGCGAGGGCGAAACAAACAGCGTTGAACATGAAAGGCAACATCGCGGCGACCACGAACAAGAAGGCGCCGAGCGGCGGGCCGGCGAGTTGGTTCGCCGCAATCCTGGCGCCGATCAAGCGTGCATTCGCTTCGCCAAGTCCTGCACTCGGGACGGCCACAGCAATAACGGTGCTGATGGCATTGTCCGCGAACGTCTCCGCCGTCCCCAGTACGAACATCATCACGAAGATCACCGGCAGATTGATCAGATCCATTTGGATCGCGATAGCCAAAGAAGCGAGGACGATGAAACGCACCAGATCCGCCACGATCACTACGGCGCGGCGGTCGACCCGGTCGATGATCGCACCTGCGGGAAGACCGAGCAGGAACCACGGCGCTCGCTGAAAGAAGAGCGCCATCGCCACCGCGAAGGGCTCCCGCGTCACGGATGCGACGAGCAATGGTCCGGCGGCGAGCAACACGCCGTCTCCCACATTGCCGATCGATGAACTCGACCAGATCCAGCGGAAGTTCGATCCGAGACGCTCGGGCAACAGCGCGTTGGAGAGATGCCTCAATCGATCACGCCGAACGAGCGCTGGTTTAGGCGGGGGTGCCGACGAGGTGCTGCTCGAGCTTGCGCTTGATGCGCTGGAGCGCGTTGTCGATCGACTTGACGTGACGACCGAGCATGTCGGCGATCTCCTGGTACGACTTGCCGTCCATGTACAGCCGCAGAACCTCACTCTCGAGCTCGGACAACAAGCGTCCCATCGACTCTTTGATGCTCGCGATCTCTTCGGCGGAGATCAGGAGCTCGGCGGGATCGAGGACCTCGGCACTCGTGAGAACGTCACCGAGCGAACGAGATTCATCATCGTCGCCCGCGGATTGCTTGTTCAACGAGACGTAGGAGTTCAAGGGGATGTGTTTCTGGCGGGTCGCGGTCTTGATGGCGGTGATGATCTGGCGAGTGATGCAGAGCTCGGCGAAGGCGCGGAACGCGGCGTTGCGGTCGGCACGGAAGTCGCGGATCGCCTTGAAGAGCCCGATCATGCCTTCCTGGACGATGTCTTCGCGATCGGCCCCCGCGAGGAAATACGTCCGCGCTTTGGCGCGCGCGTAGTGCCGATAGCGGTGAAGGAGTGTCTCTATCGCTTGTTCGCTGCCCGTTCTTGCCCGCTCGACGAGATCCTCGTCGGTGAAGTCCAACTGGGCGTCTCTACCCATCACGTCCCCTCGGGAGTTCCACCCATGAGGTTAGCCGACGCGACGCCCTCTCCTGCGGGCGACCTCGAACATCGCCACGGCGCCCGCCACGGCGACGTTCAGCGACTCGAGGCGCCCGACTGAAGGGATCGTGACCAGGGCGTCACAGTGCCCCCGCACGTTGGGGGCGAGCCCCCGATCCTCAGCCCCCAGCACGAGGGCGAGCGGCGGTTCGAGCAGATCGGACGTCCACAGCGACTCCTCCGCCTCTTGGTCGAGGCCGACGACCCAGATGCCCGCAGTACGTGCATCGTCGAGCGCGCGCGCGAGATTCGTGACGCGCGCAACGGGCACGACCTCGGCGGCCCCGGCGGACACGCGCCGTACCGTCGAGTTCACCTGCGCCGCCCGCCGCGCGGGGATGACGATGCCGTCGAAACCGGCACCGTCGGCGGAGCGTAGGAGAGAGCCGAGGTTATGCGGATCGGTGATCCCGTCCAGGAACAGGAGCGCCGCAGCGGGACGGGCGAGCAGTTCGGGTAGGTCCGCATAGCGGAAGCGGCCGGTGACCGCGGCGACCCCCTGGTGATTGCCCCCGTCCGTCAGACGATCGAGCTCCGTGCGCGGCACCATGCGGATAGGCACGCCCGCCGATTCGGCGCGCTTGCGGATGTCGCCGATGGCGCTCGACGGAGCCGCGGAACGTTCCAATAGCACGCGTTCTGCCGGGCCCCCACTGCGAAGGAGCTCGACGACCGGTCGCCGCCCGTAGATCAGACGGTCGTCGGCTGTGGATACAACTTCTCGGTTCATTCCGTTAGGTCATTCGCCGACAAGTTGTATCCAATCAACTCGCGCCACTACCGACCCGCCAGCGAGGTCCTGCCGGAGTGTCCTCGACGATCACGCCGAGTTCAGTCAACCGTTCGCGGATCTGGTCGGCGCGCTCGAAGGCCTTCTCTTCGCGCGCTCGGTCGCGCAACTCAAGCAGATATCCGATGAGTCCACCGACCAGCTCCGTATCGGTCGAAGCTTCCGAGAAGTGGAGGCCGAGAACCGTCGTTAGTTCCAGGAACGAACCCACGAGTTCCACGAGTTCCTCGCGCGCGGCGTCGTCGCCGGTCTGTACGGCTTCCAGTAGCTTGTTGCCTTCGCGCACGAGATCATGGATCGCCGCGAAGGCCACGGCCGAGTTGAAGTCGTCGTCCATCGCTTCCACGAAGCGCGCGACGTAACTGCTCGGCGGATCGCCCGAGTCATCGACGGGGCGGCGGGGAAAGTCTGCTGCAGCAGGCATGTCGTTGCCCAGCGCGTGCCGCGCGGAGGTGAAGAACGTCTTCCAGCGGTCGTAGGCCTGAGATGCGTCCTGCAACGTCGTCTCCGAGAAGATCACCTGACTGCGGTAGCTCCCCATGAGCGCCCAGTAACGAACCGCCTCGGGTGGGAAGTTCTCGATCGCATCGCGCGCGAGCACGACATTGCCGAGCGACTTCGACATCTTCTCGGCCTCCATCAGAACGTGCGCGGCATGCAACCAGTGACGCACGA
The DNA here is from genome assembly GCA_030862265.1 of Actinomycetota bacterium. Taxonomy (GTDB): domain Bacteria; phylum Actinomycetota; class CADDZG01; order CADDZG01; family WHSQ01; genus JALZEA01. Next base: position 18,481 of record JALZEA010000085.1, read on the forward strand.
AGGGGGCCTCCCCGGTAAGGGCCTCGGCTTGCGCGATCTCGTTCTCGTGGTGCGGAAAGATCAGATCGACCGCGCCGCCGTGGACGTCGAAACCCATGCCGAGGTATTTCGTCGACATCACGGAGCATTCGATGTGCCACCCCGGCCGCCCCGGCCCCCACGGTGAATCCCACGCGGGCTCTCCTTCCTTGGCGGCCTTCCACAGCGAGAAGTCGAGCGGGTTGCGTTTCGATTCGTGCGGCTCGACACGTTCCTCGCCGGCGCGCATGTCGTCGAGCGTCCTGCCCGAGAGCTTCCCGTAACCGTCGAAACTCTCGACCGCGAACCAGACGTTGCCCCCGACCTCGTAGGCCGAACCGTTCGCGACGAGACCCTCGATGGCCGAGATCATCTCGCTGATGTGTTGGCTGGCGCGGGTCAGGATGTCCGGTGGTTGCGACCCCAAGGCCTGCATGTCGGCTTCGAATGCGGCCTCGTACTTCTTGGTGATGCCCTCAGTAGGGATCTTCTCGAAGTTGGCGCGCTCGATGATCCGGTCGTCGACGTCCGTGTAGTTCATCACCAAGGTTACGTCGTACCCGCGGTACTCCAGGTAGAGATGGATGAAATCGAACCACAGGAACGTGCGGGCGTTCCCGATGTGGATGAAGTTCCAGACGGTTGGTCCGCACACGTACATCGCCACACGGTCCGGCTCGCGGGTGGCCAGTTCGACCTGGTCGCGCGCAAGCGTGTCGTAGATGCGGATGGCCATGGGCGGCAACCTTAGC
>JALZEA010000138.1 GCA_030862265.1 Actinomycetota bacterium
CCTTGGTAGAGGCCGCCACTCCGAATGAGCGCCGGGCCCGCAGGGAACGGCCGCGTCCCTTGGAAGCCTTGGTGAGGCCGGGTGGTTTCGATGTCGCCGACGTCGAGCTCTTCAACCCGCTCGAATCCGAGACCCTCGCCGATCCCTATCCGATCTACCGGCGGATGCGCCAGCAGGCGCCTGTCCTGAAGAGTCCTTACGGCGTGTGGCTCGTTACCGGATACACCGCCGCGACGACCATCTTGCGCGACCACGAGCGCTTCAGCGTCGACCACAGCAATCGTCGTGAACCCGACGAGGCCACCGAGCCGCAGGGGCCCGGCCCGGTCGAGCGTGGGATGGAGAACATCATGTTGTTCAAGGATCCGCCCGACCACACGCGCTTGCGTACGCTCGTTAATAAGGCGTTCACCCCTCGCGTCGTCGAGTCCCTTCGTACGCGGATCAAGGCCATCGTCGATGAACTCCTGGATGAGGTCGAAGTCCGGAGCGAGATGGACGTCATCCCGGAGTTCGCTTACCCCTTGCCCGTGCGGGTCATCGCCGAACTCCTCGGTGTGCCTCCCGAGGATCGAGACACGTTCAAGACCTGGTCGCGTGGGGTGGCGCCGATCCTCGATCCCGTTATCTCCGACGAGGTGTTCGCGAAAGTGGCCGAGTCGGGTCTGATGCTGGCGGTCTACTTCGACGAGCTCGTACAGAAGCGCCGGGCGGAACCGCGCAACGATCTCGTCACCGAGCTGATCCGCGCCGAGGACGAAGGCGAGAGGCTTACCGAAGAGGAGCTACGCGCCACACTCATCCTCTTACTGGTCGCCGGGCACGAGACCACGATGAACCTGATCGGTAACGGGCTCTTGGCTCTTCTACGTCATCCGGACGAGCTCGCACGCCTGCGTGAGCAACCGGAACTCATCCGCACAGGCGTCGATGAACTCCTTCGCTACGACGGGCCGGTCCATCTCACCGCGCGCACCGCGCTCACCGATTCGGATATCGCCGGAGTCACGATCCGTAAGGGAGAGATGGCTATCGTTCTGCTGAGCGCGGCGAACCGTGATCCGGATCAATTCCCAGATCCGGATCGACTGGACGTTGGACGTAGCCCGAACAAGCATCTTGCGTTCAGCGCCGGCGGGCACTTCTGTGTCGGCGCGACCCTCGCGCGCGTCGAGGGCCAGATCGCGTTCGACGCGCTCGTCCGCCGGTTCCCCAACATCGTTCTCGCGACCGATGAAGTGCGTTACCGCCCGACGGTCACCCTCCGCGGCCTCGACGCATTGCCCGTAATGCTCACGTGACCACCACGTCGACTGCTGAATAGACCACGATTTTCGTCGCCTTGTCAGCAATCGGCGATGAGCCCTGGCTAGAGGAGCGTTCGGATCTTCTTCCGGTCGATCTTGAAGACCGGGGTCAGCGGCACGGACTCGACGATGCGCACCTCGCGCGGGTACTTGTACTTACCGAGCTTCTCGCGCGCGTAGGCCACCAACTCCTCCGGCGTCGCCTCGGTCCCCGGCAGCAACTGCACGAACGCCACGACCTCCTCGCCCTTATCGGGATCGGGCTTGCCGACCACTCCTGCGACCGCGACCGCGGGATGTTCCACCATCGCGTCTTCGATGTCGCGCGGATAGACGTTGAAGCCACTGCGGATGATCAGGTCCTTCTTACGATCGACGATGTAGAGGTGACCGTCCTCGAGCCTACCGAGGTCGCCCGTGTAGAACCAACCATCGCGGATCGCGGCGCGCGTCGCTTCTTCCTGCCGCCAGTAACCGAGCATCACGCCCTCCGAACGACAGATGACTTCGCCCACTTCGCCGTCGGGGAGGTCGTTGCCATCATCATCGACGATACGAACGTCGAACCCGGGGTTGGGCGTGCCGACGGATCCCGGGCGAATGTCGTCGTTGGGCTGCACGGTCATGCTCGCCGACGTTTCAGTCAGGCCATAGCCCTGGCGGATCTTGCATCCCGGCACGCGCCGCTCGAACTCGGCCATGACGTCCAGACCCAAAGGCGAGGCGCCGGAAACGAGGTGGTGCAAGGAAGAGAGGTCGTAGTTCTCCAGCGGCGCCGCCAGCAACAGCTGGATCATCGTCGGAACGACCGCGCCGTACTGCAACTTGTGTTCCTGCACGAGTTCCAGCCACTGCGTCGGGTCGAACCACGTCTGCAACACCGCTTCTCCGGGCTCGTCGTTGTGCATGCTGACGACGGTGACGATCAGCCCGAAGGAGTGCGAGAGCGGCAGCGGAATGATGGCGCGGTTGATGCCCTCGACGTGTGAGTTCTCTCTGCTCCTGGCCGCGCCGAACCACAGGTTGTGATGCGACAGCATGACTCCCTTAGCGCGACCGGTCGTCCCGCCGGTGTACATGAGAGCCGCGAGATCGTCGTTGTCGCGCGGCACGATCTCTCCCTGGGTTGCCTCTTCGAGAGACGAAAGCGCGATCACACCGTCCTGTTCCGGACCCGTCGAGATGATCCATTTCAACGTGTCGACGCCCTCGGCGGCTTGCTGCACCGTCGCTAGGAACTCCGGCGTCGTGATCACGGCGCGGGCCTCGGAGTCGATCAGGATGTGATTCACGTCCTCGGCCGACAATAAGAAGATCGCGGGAGTGATCGCGGCCCCCGCGCGCCAGAGAGCGACGTAACAGATCCCGACCTCGGGGCAGTTCGCCATCAACACGACGACACGGTCGCCCGGCTCGATGCCGAGTTCGACGAATCCTCGTGATAGGCGCAGCATCCGGTCGTTGAGCTCTCCGCTCGAGTACCAGTTGTCCTCCCAGAACAGCGACCGGCGATCGCCGTGACGCTCGAAGGATTGCTCCGCTAAAAACGCGAGGTTGTGCTCGCCAAGAGCCATAGGTTCCCCCCTATCAAGCGTGTCCTGAAGTTGACCAATGATGGCAGACGCGCGCCCCGGCGTCTGGGGAGGTGTCGCGCGCTTGAGGGAGAATGACTTCGATCATGCGGATAACCAAGGTCGCGGCGACTCTTGCCGTGCTCGGAACGATGGTGCTGTCGACGACGGCGCCCGCGGCTCCGAGCCAAGGCGGGCTCGCTTCCGACAACGTCACCTATGTCACCACGATCCCGTTCGACGCGGGCGGCGCGACCGGCGCGCGGGTTTATGGGAAGCACCTCTACGTGGGTGGCGCCCGTGGTTTCTCCATCTACGACGTCTCCGACCCGCTGGCGCCGGAGCTTCTGAGTTACACGCCCGGCGCCGCATTCCCGGCCGAAGACATCGATACGAACGGCGAGATCCTGTTGTTCCAAGATCAGCAGCTGCGCCACCGCTTGCACGTCTACAACGTCGAGAACAAGACATCGCCGCAACAGCTCGCGGAGGTTACCGGTGTCAACGACCACACGTTCACGTGTGTCTTCGCTTGTCGCTATGCCTACGGCGCGGGTGGCACGATCTTCGATCTGCGCGACCCCGCGGCTCCAGAGTGGGTGGGGGCCTGGTCCGGCAGTACTCCGGGCTTTGCGTTCGATACGACCGAGGTGTCGCCGGGGATGGTGATCACTGCATCGCGCGTCATCTACCTGTTCGACGCGCGCAAGGATCCGGCGAAACCGAAGATGGTGGCGTCGGGCACCACCGACGACAACCGCTTGATCCATTCGATCCGCTGGCCGAACAAGGGCAAGGATGACTTCATCCTGGTCCAGGGCGAGACGCCGGTATCACGGAGGTGCAACGACCAGTCGGGCGCGTTCATGACGTGGGACGCGTCACGTTGGAAGAAGACCCATACGTTCTCGATGATCGACGAGTTCCGTGTCGTGAACGGCACGGTGGTCGACGGGAACCCGCCGGCGAACGCGCTCGGTTGCACGAATCTGTGGTTCCAGGAACACCCCGACTTCCGCAACGGGGGCATCGTCGCGGCCGCCTTCTTCGAACACGGAGTGCGCTTCTTGAGGGTCGCCCGCAACGGAAAGATCTCGCAGGTTGGCTACTTCACTCCGTTCGGAGGCGAAACGAGCGCGGCGTACTGGTTGACCGACGAGATCGTGTACTCGATCGACCTCACACGCGGCATCGATATCTTGCGCTTCGATTCGCGCTAAGACGCTCCCGGCCTACAGAGATCCCACAGAAGCTGGCTGATATCGCCCAAGGCGACGCCCTTCTGTAAGTAGCGTTCCGCCCCCAGGTCGAGTGCCGTCTTGGCGGCACGACCCGCGTCGAAACCCGAAAGAACCACGATCTTCGATCGGGGCGAAGCTTGTTTGATCAGAGGGATCGCCTCGAGGCCATCCATCACGGGCATCGCGAGGTCCAAGATGATGGCGTCCGGCTGCTCAGTCGTTGCGAGGTCGACGGCTTCCTTGCCGTTCGTGGCTTCGCCGACGACCTTGAGTTTCTCGCCCGTCAGATACATGCGAAGGAGCAGCCTGATCTCGGCGGCGTCATCCGCGATGAGGACTCTAAGAGCGTCCTCTGTCGCCACCGGGTCCTCCTTTCTCAACGCGTTCCTCGGATCGGCGTACGAGGTCTCCCGGCTGGATATCGGCGCCTACCTCCTTCAGGAGATCGCCGATGATCGCGCGCGCCGCACTGAGGGTTTGGTCGATCACTCTTTCCGCCCTGTCCGGGTCCCCTAGTTCGAGCGCCATCTTGGCGGCGGTCAGACCCTGGACGATGGAATCGTTCAGGGCTAGCGCATATTCCGGAACTCGCTTCTCGCCGCCCACCTAGCCGCCCATGCCCGAACCCGTCAGCAGATCCCCCTGACGCGGGCTACCCCATCCAGCAACGTGTAGACCGCGGCCGCTCCCGCTCGGGCGCCGGCCTCAGCCTCCCGACGGTCGGACTCAGTCGTCGCGACTTCATCCAGCGCCGCGCCGAGCTCTGCGGCGTGGTGGACGTCCAGTTTGCCGTGAAGCTCGAAATAGGTGACGCCTTCCCCATCGATTCCGTAATGCGCGCGCAATCCGGCGACCTTCGTGTCGGCGACCTCCGGGGTCTGAGATTCGTAGGCGTAGAGCATCCCGAGCGCATAGGGGAGCGAGCGCACCGCGGCGGCGTCCTGGAACGTATTGACGCACGTCCTCGTCTCAGCTTCCGGCGTCGTTCCGTCCAGCTCTTCCGCGCCCACGGCGCTCGCGAAGTTGCGCCACAGGCCGGCATGGTTTTGGCCTGTCTCGTCCGCGAGGTTGGACGCGACGATCTCTTTGGCGCGCCCGTCCGGGAGACGATTCTCGACGCTTTCGAGGTATCCCGGGAAGGCCTCGACCTGGCGCCAGTACTGCGTCGAGTAAAAGCTGAGATCGTCGGTCGATAGGGTGCCGGCTGCCCACGCCTTGTAGAAGGGGTGGTCTAACAGCCTCCGGTCCGTCGTCACCAGGTCGAGCCGCCGCGCGATCGCCGTCATCGCTCCTCCTCATCCGCGATTTTTGAGAGCCAGACCTTATACGGCGCCCCGCCCTGGGTTCGGTTCGCTTAAGAGGCCGCTATAGGCGGCGGGGTGAGACGTCGTCTTCGAACATCGAGACGAGTTGATCCGTCTTCTCTAGAGCCACCCGTAGTAGTTCGGTTCGTTCCTTGTCATTGAGGCGGTCCCAGAAATGGATGACCGTCGCGAGAGTCCCCTTGACGACCGTCAGAGCATCTTCCTGACGGTTCATGCGGTCCGTATCGAATTCGACCTGCATCTTTCTCCTCACTTCGGCATCCACGGGAAGTGTCCCCGCCCCCGCGCGCGAAAAACGCGTTTCCCAGAGATTGGGTACTTCCGTACTACTGAGAGCATCGTGATCGTGACCGGTTCGTCGCGTTCGACCGAGAACGGAGGTGCATGTGGGCGAGCTGAAAAGTCGGGTGCGTCCCGCCGTGGGGGAACCCGAAGGTGCTCTCGTCTTGTGGCACGGCCGCGGCGCCGATGAGAACGACCTGTTCCCGCTCCTCGACATCCTGGATCCTGACCGTCGCCTGATCGGCGTCACCCCGCGTGGCCCCCTCGCGCTCCCTCCGGGCGGCGCGCACTGGTATCAGATCAGGGAACTCGGTTATCCCGATCCGGTGACCTTCCACGCTACTTACGCCGCCGCGACGAGTTGGTTGGACTCGTGGCTCGCCGATCAGGACATCGGTCACGACAAGGTCGTCATCGGCGGCTTCTCGCAGGGCACCGTGATGAGTTACGCGCTCACCCTCGGGGCCGACCGACCGCGACCTGCAGGACTGATCGCGTTCAGCGGCTTCATCCCCACCGTCGAGGGGCTCACCATCGATGTCGACCGCGCGCGCGATCTCCCGGTCGTCGTCGGGCATGGGACCTTGGATCCGGTCATCGGCGTGGAGTGGGGCCGCGATGCCAAGGCGAAGCTAGAAGACGCGGGCGCCGACCTTCTCTATCGCGAGTACCCCTTGCCTCACACGATCGATCCCGGCTTTCTGCCTTCGGTCGCGGCGTGGCTGAAGGAAGTGACGGCTCCGTAGCACGACTGCCCGTTCTGCTTGTGGGTAAGGTCCGGGTCGTGAAGACCGGACTCGTGCTCGGCGGGGGAGGCCTCGTCGGTCTCGCGTACCACGCCGGTGCCTTGAAGGCACTGGACGAAGCCGGTGTCGACCTCCGCGGCTCGGACGTCATCGTCGGCACGAGTGCCGGAGCGGTCATGGCCGCCTACCTCGCCGCAGGATGGTCCCCCTCCGATTTCTACGACTACGCGAACGGCCGCCACCCTCGCGCCATGGAGCGGGCCGAAGACCAGCGTCGCGAGACGCGCAACATCTTCACGCCCCTGTGGGACACGCCGGCGCAGCGTGTCGCACGCAGTATCGGATCGACCTTTGCGGTCGTCTCCGCGCGGGGCTACTGGAATCGGGTCGCGCGCGATCGCATCCCACACGATCGCTTGCGGCGTGCGTTCCCCGCCGGTCTCTATTCGACGACCGAGACACGATTGCGACTAGAGGAAGATCTTCCTCACGAGTGGCCGCGCGACGATCTCTACATCTGCGGTGCCGATCTCTATACCGGTCGGCGTGTCGCGTTCGGTTACCCCGACGCTCCGGCCGCGCCGTTCCCGGATGCGGTACTCGCGTCCATCGCCATCCCCGGCGTTTTCCCGCCGGTTCGCATCGACACGCGGCAGTACGTGGACGGCGGCATTGTCAGCGCGACATCGGTGGATCTGGCGGTTGACGCAGGTTGCAGATCGATCATCTGCGTCGCGCCCTTGGGATATCGCAACGAAGGCGGCATCGCCGAACCCCGTCTGTGGCTGCCGATGGCGATGCGTTCGCTGTTCGCCCGGAGTCTGAGGCGCGAGGTCAATCAGGCACGCGCCAAGGGCATCGACGTTTTAGTCATCCGACCGTGGGTCAGCGATCTCGCGCAATTCGGAACCAACTCGATGCGGCATTTCGACCGTGCCGCGATGGTCAAAGATGCGCGAGATTCGGTCACTCGTCTGCTTCAAGAAGAGGTCGACCATCCTGCCTTCGCGCAGGCGCGTGCTGGGATTTCCGAACCCGAAACCATGGGCGCCTGACCGGCTTGGCAAGGACCTGACAGACCCGTCAGCGAACGTCGGCACGGTAAACTGCCAGGAAACTTGTAGCCGCCGTCGAACCAGGGTGGTGGGCCTACTACTCCAGTAGTATCTACGCTGCTTCTTTTCGACCCCTGGGGGGATAAAGACAACGATGTCAGCCAGTCCTTCGACTCTCGGGGCCGAGAGAACAGACAGCTCGTTGCAGCGGACGATCCGCCGCCAGAGACGCAGGTTCAAACAATTCATGGTGCGACGCCGGCGCGCACGCGCGGCGAAGAAGGGAACCGCGCGACGTAAACGTTCGACGATGTTTCTTGTCGGCTCCCTGCTGCTCTTGCTCGGAGTCTTCGCGTGGGCGGTCGATTTCTTGAAACCGACACCGACGGGTGAACAGATTTCGGTCGACGCGTTCACGGCCCTCGCGGAAGAGAACAGGTTGAGCAGCGCGGTGTTCCACGACGAGGACGCGATCGTCACCGGGGCATGGGCGGCACCGCCCCCGGAGCCGGTCGTCAAGGACAAGGACAAGGGCAAGGAGAAGGGCAAGGAGAAGGGCAAGGGCAATAACAAGACGTCCGACCGACCGAACGCCGGCCGGGACGGCAACGGCGGGAACAAGGCCGGGGGTGGTTCCGGCAAGTCGAAGGAACCAGAGGTGACGGAACCCCCGTCCGCGGCACCGGAAGGCGCCGGCGAGTACTGGATCCCATACCCCGCGAGCGACGCGTTCACGGCGATCCTTGTCGAGACCTCGACGAGCTCGGGCGCGACGGTGACGATCGATCAACAGACCACCAAGGGCGCCGTCCGGCTCGTGTCCACGTTCCTATTGCCGCTGATGATCCTCGCCAATATGTTCGCGTTGTTGTTCACCGCGGGCCGTGGCGGGGGCGGCGGCATCGGCGAGGTCCAGATGTTCGGGACCATCACCAAGGGGAAGGTCGCTAAAGGACAAACGCGCGCCGTGTCGTTCGACGACGTGGGTGGCGCGGAGGAAGCGGTCGCCGAGCTCCGAGAGGTCCGCGACTATCTCGCCGATCCAGAGAAATACCAGGAGATAGGTGCCCTCCCTCCGAAGGGCGTGCTGCTGGTCGGACCACCCGGGTGCGGCAAGACCCTGATGGCTAAAGCGGTCGCGGGAGAGGCGGGCGTCCCGTTCTTCTCCGTTGCCGGTGCTGAGTTCGTCGAGTCGTTGGTCGGCATCGGCGCCGCCCGCGTGCGTGACCTCTTCGCGCGCGTGCGTGCGGTTGCTCCGGCGATCGTCTTCATCGACGAGCTCGATGCTGCGGCGCGCAAGCGAGGCATGGGCGGCGGTGGCGGCGGGAACGAGGAGCGGGAACAAACCCTGAACCAGCTGCTCGTTGAGATGGACGGCTTCGACGTGAGCCAGGGCCTCGTTGTGATGGGTGCCACGAACCGCCCCGACATCCTCGACCCCGCGATCCTGCGACCCGGGCGATTCGACCGCTTCGTGACCGTGGAGACGCCCGACGCGGAAGGTCGGATCGAGATTCTGCAGCTCCATGCGCGCGGCAAACCGATGTCCGACGGGGTCGATTACGACTACCTCGCCAAGCGCACGCCCGGTTTCTCGGGCGCCGACCTCGCGAACGTGATTAACGAGGCAGCGCTGCTCACCATCCGAGAGCGCAAAGCCGCGGTCGAGATGGCCGAGCTCGAGGAGGCCATCCAACGTGTCATCTCGGGCACGCAGAAGAAGGGTCGCGTCCTGTCTCCGGAAGAGCGCCAACGCGCCGCTTATCACGAGACCGGACACGCGATCGTCTCGGCGGCGACCGGTCACGTCGAGGATCTGCACCGCGTGTCGATCCTGGCGCGGGGCAAGTCGATCGGCGCGGCGAGCGTGCGCCGGGAGACGGATGCCGTGCTCTTCACCAAGAGCGAGCTCTTCGTGCAGCTGGTCACTGCGATGGGCGGCCTCGCCGCGGAGGAACTCGTCTTCGGCGAACACTCCACTGGGGCCGAGCAAGATCTCACGCGCGCTAGCGACCTGGCGCGTGACATGGTGGGTCGTTTCGGGATGGGCTCGCGCCGTCGCCGACTGATGTCCAAAGATGTCGACGAATATCTCGCCGGCGAAGGCGCGCTCGCGGAGATCTCCGACCAGACTCACATGGAGATGGAGGACGAGATCGATCGCCTCCTCAAGGAAGCCGAGCACGAGGCGTCCCGGTTGCTTGCCGCACACCGTGACCTGCTCGACTCGATGGCGAGCCGGCTCGTAGTCGACGAAACGCTCGAAGGCAGCGAACTGCACAAGATCCTGTCGTCGGTGGTGCCGATCGAGCCGACCTCGGGCAACGGACTGGCGCCCGGACTTCTCGGCGGCGCGGGAAGCACGACATCCCCGGCGAATAAGAAGAGGCGTGAAGAATAAGACTCTGTTCGCCCGCGCCTGGGTAGCGTTCGTAACGGTCGCCCTGATCGGGACACCGTTCTTCGCGCTGCCCGCGACCGCGCAGGCTTGCACTTCGGAACAGCTCGATAACTGGATCTTGATCGGCGCGCCTCGCTTCGCGAGCGGCCCCCAGGAAATCCGCGATTACGCGGTGGATCCCGTGAACGGGGCGACGCTGTTCGTGACCAACGGCAAGGTCGTCATGCGCTCTCTGCGTCTGGGTTGCGAGTGGGAACAGGTCTATGCCCTGCCTGCGGCCGGCGGAGTGGGCGAGCCCTCATCCGCGACCTCCGAGATCGTGCGTGTCGAGATCGCCGCCAACAATCACAACCGCATCTTCCTCGGCATTCAGGAAGGAGCCGCCGCGGGCATGCGGCCTCACATCCTGACGAGCGACGACACCGGAGCGTCGTGGACGCCCGGCGTGGGGCTCCCGCCGCAAGGCCAGATCGGTCAGATCTTCACGCCGATGGTCGAGGGGGCCGCGTTCGTCGGCATCGACGTCAACGGGGGGACGTTGGACCTGCTCTTCGCCAGCACCGACGGCGGTGTGAGCTGGACCTTGCGTTCTAATCTGCACGAGACCAAGCCGCAATCTGGGATCAACGGATTTACGATCGATCCCTCCAATCCCGAGAGCCTCTGGGCGCACGGCAGCGGCAGCGTCCAGCCGGGGACGAACGCGCCCGATGCTGCCGGTCTTCTCCACTCGACCAACGGTGGTCGCAGCTTCGCCAACGTCGAGGAGTTCGCGCAGACCGTCGTGGGTCCCGTCGACGTCTACAGCCGATCGGGCACTCCCGCGCGCATCGCCGCGTTCCAACCCAGGCAGGGCAACGTGGCCGTGTCCCCCGACGGGGGGCAGACGTGGCCGATCGTTGACGCCCCCACCGCCACCGATTCGGTCGCGCACGGCGAGAGGCGCGAGGACGATGCGGTAACTGCTGCGGGGGACCTCTACGCGTACCACCCGCCGTCGTTCAGCTGGATCAACCTGAACGCGCCGCTCTCTGGACTGGTCGACGCACAATCGGACCGCCGACTCTTCCGGTACTACGCGCGCACCGGTAATGCGGTGGTCGTGTACACGGGCCCCCGGATCCCGCCCGTCCCTAAGCTGCCGGATTCGGTGTTCGACGTTCCGCTGATCAACCCGCCGCCATCGATCGATCGTCACCCACCGACCTTCACGCCGGCGAAGCGAACCGTCGTGATCGATCCGGGGAAGTCGAAGACGTTGACCTATCGCTTGGACGTACCGGAACGACCGCTACCGCTGAATGTGTTCTTCCTTCTCGATACGTCGGATTCGATGGGTTCGACGATCGAGGACCTCGCGCGTTCCACCGCCAACATCATCAACGAGTTGGTGGAGGAGAACATCGACTTCAAGGTTGGTATCGGGGCCTTCCGCGCATATCCGGACCGCTTCCCACCCGATCCTTCATGCGAGACCACCCCGACGAGCTCCCAACGCTGCGAGAAGAATTACGTGTTCCGCAAGATCTTCGACATCCAGCCGCCGGGTGGCACGATGAGCCAGGCCTTGGCCGAGCTCGAGTCCGACGCGGGTGGGAAGTACAAGTCTCATCTCGGTGCGCTGTATCAGATCGCGACCGGCGCGGGCCAGGATCTGTACCCACCCGGGCCCGCGGGTCACGACGTGCCGCCCGGTCTCGACGTCAGCTTCGAGGACAAGGCGCTGAAGGTCGTCCTGCACGCGACCGACGAGCGATTCGGCCGTGAGGACCCGAGCGATCCGCCGAGCGCCGACTTCAGTAACCCACAGTCGCCGGAGATCCCGAGTTTCGCGGAGGTCGCGGCCGCCCTGAACGCGCGCGATATCCACCAGATCGGACTCTCGATCAACCGGGCGCCGCGCAACGATCTCGAGCGCGTCGCGCGCGATACCGGCGCGCTCGCTCCGGCCGAGGGCGTGGATTGCGACGGCGACGGGGTGGAGGAGATCGCGCCGCGTGAGCCGCTCGTATGCGCGCTGACCCGCAGGAACCTCGAAGCGGAGTCCACGAACATGGTCCCGGCGATCGTCAATCTGCTTCAGGCCCTACCGACGGGCCGAAACGTGACGTTAGATGTGAAGGGCAACCCTGAGATCCTCGGCAAGATCTCGCCGGAGATCCACGAGGACGTCGTTCTCCAGGTCGCGAACGAGTTGGTCTTCGACGTCGAGTACCGCTGCCCGATCAGTGCGGCGGGTAAGCGGTTCGATTTCAAACTCGCCGCGAGGGCAGAGACGCGCGGGCTGCTGGACAGCGCGACTACGAGGGTGATTTGCGAGGGTCTCGAGCAGGCACCACCTCCGCTCGTGCCCCCGCTCGTCCTCGCCCTGATCCCCCCGATCCCGCCTCCGCCGCCTCCGCCGGTATCGCAGCTGACCAGCTCGACGCAGGCCCAGGGACAAGCCCAGGCGCAGGCAGGCGCCGCCTTCCAGGAGGAGAAGCAGCCGCAGGTCGCAGTCGCCGCGGCGTACAAGGAGATGCTGGAGCAGCGCGCGGCGATGGAGTACGAGTCCTACAACATGACCGCTTACCGGCCGCGGCGGGAGCCTCCGGTGTCGCCGGTGTTCGTGCTGGGCGTCGGTCTCATGATGGGGGCGTGCGCGTATGGCCTGACCCTGGCACGCGATCGTGTCCAGCTAGCGCTCCAACGCGACCACTAGGGGACGCAGGAATAGGGGCGGGGCGGGCGAATCTTCTCCACAGATAGCCCACAAGGAGGAAACCATCATGCGAAAGCTTCTTATGGCCACGGCAGCGATCGGCCTCGTGCTCAGCGCCTTGCCGCCGGCTACAGCCGGTCCTACGGCCGGTGGGTACGCCTCGGACAACGTCGAGTACGTGAACTTCGTCCCCTTCGAGGGCGCGACCACGACCGGGGCGAACTTCTGGAAGCAGGGCAAAGACCAGTACATGATCATCACGGGATGGGACAACTTCTCGATCTACAACATCAACGACCCCGAGAACCCGGACCTCGAGAGCACGGTTCCGTTCGGTTTCAAGTTCGAGAATGAGGACGTCGCGACGAACGGCGAGATCATGCTCTTCTCGGAAACGATCCCCCAAGGAAACCTTCACATCTGGAACGTCGAGGACGTGACGAACCCCGTCCAGATCGCAACCGTCGCGGGTGCCGGCGACCACACGACCTCGTGCCTCTTGGACTGCAAGTGGGCGTACGGCAGTGAAGGGACGATCACCGATCTTCGTGACCCCGAGAATCCCAAGCTCATGGACGAGAAGTGGACAGATGTCGGTATTCCGATCGGCAACACGCACGACGTCACCGAGGTGGCTAAGGGCATGGTGCTAACCTCGACGAGCCCGATGGTCCTTCTGGACGCTCGTAAGGACCCGGTCCATCCGAAGCTGCTGGCGGCGAGCGCGCCGTTCGAGTCAAACGGCCTTCCCTTCCACTCGAACCTGTGGCCGAACAACATGAAGGAGCGCTTCATCCTGGCCGGCGGTGAGACCTGTTGCGGCGCCCAGCAGTGCGGCGAGGCCGCATCGGCAGGCTTTTCGACCTTCGATACCAAGGGTTGGGAGAAGACGCACACCTTTAAGCATGTGGACATCTGGTACGGCTACCAGGGCACGATCACCAACGGCGGTGGCGTAGCCAGCGGTCCGTTCGGGTGCTCACCGCACTGGTTCACGACGCAGCCGAACTACAAGAACGGCGGGGTCGTCGCCATCGGTTGGTACAACAGCGGTACCCGTTTCCTCGAGATCAACTCGAAGGGCAAGATCAACGAGGTCGGCTGGTTCCTCCCGTATGCGGGCGGAACCTCCGGTGCCTACTTCATCAACAAGGAGATCGTGTACGCGGTCGACTACCAGCGCGGCCTCGACATCCTGAGGTTCACCGGTAAGGCCTAAGCAACGCGACTTTCGTAATAAAAGAGGCCCGCTTCGGCGGGCCTCTTCGCGTCCGGGCCTCGGTTAAGAGGGCTCGTCGAGGCGAACCTCGGCGAGCGATTCGGCACTGCCGTCGCCGGCCGCGGCGATCGCGGTCTCGTCCCCTGGACGAAGCCTTAGATAACGGCCGTGCTCTCCGCGCGCCTTGCGCACATAATCGACGAAGCGCGTGAGGTAAAGATCCTCCGCATGTGCCTGGAGACGCTCGAGGTCGATCACGAGCCCCGGCCCCCGGAGGTCTTCAAAACCGTTTTGCTCGGCCACCCGGCCCTCCCTTGCCGTAGGACTGCAGCGTACCCATCGCAGACCGATGCAGCGCTCACCGCAGGAGCCCACACCTCAGGGGCGAACTACAAAGCGATGCGCATCCGAAGACTCTCCTTAGCGCTGCTCGCCCTATCGTTGCTCGTCGCGGGCTCTTTCGCCCACGCGGGCGCGCTTGAAGACGCTGGCCCAGGGCCCGGTTACTTCGCGTCGGACAACGTCGAGTTCGTCACCCACGTCCCGTTCAACAACGACAGTGCGGGTGCCGCCCTAGTCGGGCACTACTTCTACGTCAATAGCTCGCGCGGGCTGCTGATCTACGACGTGGAGGATCCGGTGTCGCCGCAGATCGTCGGGGTTCTGCCGTTGCCTCAGATGCCCTATTTCGCCGAGGAGGATCCCGACACCAACGGGAGCATCCTCGTGATGGGTACCGTCGATGGCGTCCTGAATGTCGTTGACGTCGAGGATAAGACCAACCCCCAGGTCGTCGGCAAGCTCGAGGACGGCCAGTCACACACGACGAGCTGCGTGCTCGACTGTAAGTGGGCCTACAACTCCGATGGCCGGATCATCGATTTGCGTGACCCAACGGCGCCCAAGTTCGCGGGCAACTGGGCCGAGGGAACGCCAACGGGCGGCGGTCACGACGTGACCGAGGTCGCACCCGGGATCGTCATGACGTCCTCGACCCCGATGCTTCTTCTCGACGCGCGGAAGGATCCGGCCAAGCCGAAGATCATCGCGACCGTCGGGGGAACCGAGCCCCGTTACATCCACGCGAACCTGTGGCCGCGTGCGATGAAAGACAAGTTCCTTCTCGTCCAGGCGGAGACCACGAGCGGCTTGTCGACGTGCGATGGGGAGAACGACGGGTCGTTCATGACCTTCGACGCTACGAAGTGGAAGAAGACCCGTTCGTTCCAGATGATTGACGAGCTCCGCTATTCGACAGGCCTCCCCACCGACGGGCGCATGCCGTACGGGACCTATTGCGCGCACTGGTTCGACACTCACCCCTCATACCGGAATGGCGGGATCATCGCGATGGCGTTCTACGAGAACGGGACCCACTTCCTCAAAGTCAACTCCAAGGGGAAGATCTCCGAGGCGGGGTATTTCGTGCCGGTCGCGGGCGCAGTCTCCGCCGACTACTGGATCAACGATGAGATCGTCTACGCGGTCGACTACAACCGCGGGATCGACGTCATCCGCTTCACGGGCAAGACCTAGCGGATCTCGCCTCGTCGGATCTCGATCTTGCGCGGAATTCCACGAGGGCAGCGCGCCGTCCTTACGGCCGGTGTGGCTCTCTTCATCTTTTCGTTCGTCCCTCGCTGGACGGTCATTGAGCGCGAGGCCCTGGGTGTCTCTGTGACGGAGTCGGGAAACGCTTTCCAAGGTTTTGGGTTCTTCCCGCTCGAGCTAGGGCTCCTGTTCGCTCTTCTGGCAACCGCGTCCGCGCTTCTACATGTGTTCGAGTGGCGGAACACCACCCGGCCGACCCGGGCCCTTTGCGTCGTGAGTTTCGTTCTCGTGTTGCTCGGCGTGGTCCTTGGGCCAGAGATCGATCTGTCTTTCGTCGCGGTCGGAACTACCGAGGGTCGCAGAGGGGTCATGTCGTTCGTAGCGATCGTTCTAGCCGCTCTGATGGTCTGGGGGGCGTGGCAGGACGCGGGGAGGACGTCAGCGGTTGCGGAAGCCCGCGAGTAGGTCTGCCGCGGTGCCCGCGGCGGGCTGATTGCTCTTAGCGCGCGCCAGGATCGTCATCGCCTCTTCCGTCGGCGACGGCTGACCCAAGACGTCGAGGTGATCGAGCGTGCATGCCGCATAACGAAGTACCTGCACCGATTCGATCCCCGCGACGTCCGCGAAGAACCAACCGCAGCTCGTGAACATCGACATCGAAATCCGCTGCAGCTCGAGCAGCTGATGGGCTTGGGCGCGCGTCCGTTCGTCGATAGGACGAGCCGCGTGGCTCACGAGAAAGTCATCGAACGAGCTCGCGCCGATCACGACATCGACGTACTCATCGCGCGCCGCCCAGGGATCATGGAAGACGGAGGACCCGAGACGTTCGAAAACTTCGTCGGACGCGATCCTGATGACGTCCAACCCTTCGCGAAGCGGAGTCCGCCAAGCCTGGTCCCATCCTTCTTCTCCTCCGGTGACACAACCACAATCCTTTTTCCAGCGTGCGACACCGTGCGCACAGGACCAGGACGTTCCCTCACCGCGAGGGAGTTGCACCTCGAGCTCGGCGGGATGCTTTTCGAGGTACGCGGCGTAGTTCGTAACCTCGACCTCCCGGTGTTCGGCGGCAACGAACAGCGCGTACGCCAACCCGATCTCACCGAACTTCTGATGATGTCCATAAGTCTCACCGTCGGTTGCCGCGTGGATCAGATGTGCGTCGTCCTCCCAGTGGGAGGCGAACATGTCGATGAACCCTTCCGCCGAAACCATCGCGTTCTCGAAGGCGATCGCCTTCGCGATATCCCCGTCGTAGAAGAACAACGTGATCGAACGGCCCGAGCCGTCCGGATGGTCGTAGCGATACGCGACGCGCGTGTCGATCCCCGAATCCGCGACGTCGACCCAGTCCTCACCGGGTCGACGCCATCGCCCGGCCTGATAGGGGGCAAGGACGGTGAACGCCACCCCCTCCTCGATGAGAACCGCGAGGACGTCGTCGTTGACCGCCGTCTCGGGCAGCCAGATGCCCTCGGAATCACGGCTGAAACGGTCGCGGAAATCAGTGAGGCCCCAGCGAACCTGGGTGCGGACATCGCGCATGTTGGACAAGGGAAGGATCGTGTGGTGGAAACTTTGCGCGATCGCGTTACCCCGACCCAATCGTTCGATGCTCTTGGAATCCGCCTGCAGGATCCGCGCGTAGGTCCGTGGGTGGAGCTTCTCCATCCAGGACATGAGCGTCGGGCCTACGTTGAAGGACAAGCGTTCGAAGTTGTTTACGACCAACTCACCGGCATCCGTCTCGAGATCGGCGAAGACGTTGTTGAGATAGCTCTCGGCATGAACGCGCTCGTTCCAATCGTGGAACGGGGCGGCGCTCGGCTGCAGGTCGATGCGTCCTGTCCAGGGGTCTTCTCTCGGAGGTTGATAGAAGTGACCGTGGACGACTATCCGCGCAGCCACACGACTCCGAGCGGGGGGATGGTCATGAGAGCGGAGTTGTCGAGGCCGTGCCACGGTATGGCTTCAGATGCGACCGTTCCAAGGTTCCCGATCCCAGCTCCTCCGTAATCCTCGGCATCGGTATTCAGTATCTCCTCGAAGCGACCCTTCTTGGGCAACCCGACGCGGAAACCATCGCGCGGTACGGGTGAAAGGTTGGCGATGCAAACGAGGACGTCGCCGCGCACGCCCGTTCGGTAGAAAGAGAAGACGTTGTTGTCGGCGTCATTCGCGTCGATCCACGAGAACCCCTCCGGCTCGTGATCCCGCTCCCACAAGGCCGGCACGCTTCTGTAGGCACGGTTCAGATCCGCTACCAGCTTCTGCACCCCGCGGTGCCCGTCGTGATCGAGTAAGTGCCAGTCGAGGCTCGAGTCGTGATCCCATTCGCGCACCTGACCCAGTTCGCCGCCCATGAACACGAGCTGCTTTCCGGGATGCGCCCACATGTACGCGAAGAGTGAGCGGAGGTTCGCGAGCTTCTGCCACTCGTCGCCCGGCATCTTGCCGAGCAACGAGCCCTTCCCGTGAACGACTTCGTCGTGCGAGAGGGGCAGCATGAAGTTCTCCGTCCAGGCGTACATCATCGAGAACGTCAGCTGGTTGTGGTGGAAGCGGCGGTAGATCGGATCCTTCGCGAAGTAGCTCAACGTGTCGTGCATCCAGCCCATGTTCCATTTGAAGCCGAATCCGAGGCCCCCGAGATGCACCGGTCGGCTGACTCCCGGCCATGCGGTGGATTCCTCGGCGATGACCATCGCGCCGGGGTGCGCCCCGTGGACAATCTCGTTCAACTCCTTGATGAATCCGATCGCCTCGAGGTTCTCCCGGCCCCCGAACTCGTTCGCGGTCCACTCTCCGGCCTTGCGGGAGTAATCCAGATAGAGCATGGACGCAACCGCATCCACGCGGAGCCCGTCGACGTGGAGTTCTTCGATCCAGTAGAGGGCGTTCGCGATGAGGAAGTTGCGGACCTCGTTGCGACCGTAGTTGAAGACGAGCGTTCCCCAGTCGGGGTGCTCGCCCTTCTTCGGGTCGAGGTGCTCGTACAACGCGGTCCCATCGAAACGCGCGAGGGCCCATTCATCCTTGGGGAAGTGGGCCGGTACCCAGTCCACGAGCACCCCGATGCCGGCCTGGTGCAGCGCGTCGACCATGAATCGGAAGTCGTCCGGTGAGCCATAGCGTGCGGTCGGCGCGAAGTAGTTGCTGACCTGGTAACCCCACGAGCCGCCGAACGGATGCTCGGCGAGGGGCATGAACTCGACGTGCGTGAAACCCATCTCGCGGCAGTAATCGGCCAGCAACGGGGCGGCGTCGCGATAGGACAACGGCTGGCCGTCGGCGGTGCGGCGCCACGATCCGAGATGGACCTCATAGACCGACATCGGCGAGCGATACGGGTCCCACTCGGAGCGTCTAGCGATCCATTCGTCGTCGCCGAAGCGGTGAGTCGAGGTGTACACCTTGCAGGCGTTGCTCGGAGGCTCTTCCGTCGCGAACGCGAACGGATCGGTTTTGAGCACCAGGTTGCCTTGCGCCGAAACAACCTCGAACTTGTAATGATCACCTGCGCCGAGATCGGGGATGAACAACTCCCAGATCCCCGACGATCCCAATGAGCGCATCGGATGGATACGCCCGTCCCAACTGTTGAAATCGCCCACGACTCGGATGCTGCGCGCGTTCGGAGCCCAGACCGCGAAGGAGACGCCGGGGACACCGTCGATCTGAGTGACGTGAGCGCCGAGCTTCTCCCAGAGACGTCTGTGGCTGCCTTCCCCGAGGAGGTGTAGATCGATATCCCCGAGCGTCGGGAGGAACGCGTATGGGTCGCGCAGCGTGAAGCTCTGGCCGGTGGGATAGTCGACCTCTAAACGGTAATCGTCGGCCGGGTCGTCGAGCTGTCCTTCGAACAACCCTGCAGCGTGGATCAGTTCCAACTTCGCCGCGATCTCGCCGTTGACGAGGACGCGCACCGCAGATGCTTCCGGGCGCCATGCGCGGATGACCGTCGTCTTACCGACGGGATGACGTCCCAGCAGCGAATGCGGGTCACGGAGCTCACCCTTGACGAGGCGCTCGATGTCGTGGGAGATGCCCTTCCGGTCTTTCATCGTGGCCTTGCCCTCTCGACGACCCGGAGCAGTCCGTGTTGCGGGATCCGGATCCAGTTGGGTCGATGCCCCTTCTCGTACTCGAGTTCGTAGAGCGCTTTCTCGATCTCCAGAGCGTCGAGTATGGCGAGCAGGTCCTCGCGTTCGCTCGGTAGGAAGCGGCCTTCGTGTGCGCGGGTTAGATAGGCGGCGAGGAAACGGTCCCGGGCGACGTCCTCCCAGACGCGCGCCCACGGTTCGAGGCGCTCCCAGTCATCGGAGCGCTCGAACATCGTCGCCACGGTGACGTAATTGAGTGATCGCAGCATCCCTGCGACGTCCTTGAGAGGTGTCTGCTTGGCTCGACGCGCGGATAAGGACCGCAGCGGCTCGCCCTCGAAATCAAGGACCATCCAACCCTTCGAGCTTCGGAGCACCTGGCCGAGGTGGTAGTCGCCGTGGATGCGCGTCTTCGCGCCGGCGTCCTCGATCGCGCCAAGACGCTTCAGCGCACGGGCGACGCCCTTCAAGACGTTGGGCGGCGCATCCGTCAACGACTCCCTTATCCGCGCCGCGAGATCATCGAGGTCGGACCTCTCGACTGCTTCGGGGACGAGGTCGGGATCGACATCGTTGCGCGACAGGGCGACGTGCAAGGCGGCGGTCACGTCGCCGAGCTCCTCGATCGCGGCAAAGGTGTCCTTGGCGCGTTCTTCGGTCAAGAACTTGTGGTCCTCGGGAACGTCGGCGGGGTCGATCTCATCGAAGAAACGATGGAGGGCGCCGGCCAGATAGCCCCATCCTTCCGTGCCGTCCGAGATCAGCTGCTGGGCGATCCCGAGATCGACCGCGACCTGTTCGTCTTCGATCTCACCTTCGTACGTGACCTCGCCGACCTGTGCCGGGATGTGATCGAAGCCTTCGTTCGTGAGAAGGCGGTTCAGCTCCAGATCCGGGTTGGGGCCGCGGTCGAGGCGCCGGAAGAACTTCATGATCACTTGCTCGTCGAAAACGACCGAGGTGTTCGATTGTTCGGCTTCGACGACGCGCACCGAGGCATGACCGAGCGGCGGTGCCATCGGATCGAGGCCGGGTCCCCCGAAGTGGAAAACGCCGTGGTCGCCCTTGATCGAATCGCTGTGTCGCATCAGCTCACCGAAGACACGGAGGCGATCGGGTTCGGTCGTGGCATCGCGCAAGTCGCCGTGGTCGTCCGCCAGCAACGGTAGCTGGTACCAGATGGAGCGCCCCCCGACATTGACGGCAACGACCGCGAGCAAGAGCACGGGCGGACCGTCGTCGATGATCGCCTGGTCGACGACGCCGATGCCGAGGATGCGCTCGTCCTTGAAACCGAACCATCGCTGTTGAGGAAGCTGTTCGAGCAAGCGCTGTGCGTCGATGCTCATCCGACGACCTCCTCTTGTGCAACCCGCGTTAGCTGGAACCAGTAGAAGCTATGGGGGCCGAACGTGAGCAGATAGGGAAGTTCCCCGATGCGCGGGAACCGCTCGCGCCCCAGAAGCTCGACCGGATACATACCCTGCCAGGGGGATAGGTCTAACTCCGCCGCCTGAGCCCGCCCTGAGAGGTTGTTCACAACTAGTACCACGTCCTCGTTGTAGGTCCGGACATGAGCAAAGATCGCCGCATTCTCGGGATGGAGCACCTGGAAGTCACCGAGCCCGAAAACCGGATGTTGCTTGCGCACCGCCAGCATCTGCCGGAACCATTGCAGGAATGAGTGCTGGTCACGCAGCTGCGCCTCGACGTTCACTGCCTGATAGCCGTAAACGGGATCGAGAAGAGTCGGCAGATAGAGCTGCGCGAAGTCACATCTCGAGAAACCGGCGTTGCGGTCCCCGGTCCACTGCATGGGCGTGCGCACGCCGTCCCGATCACCCAGGTAGATGTTGTCGCCCATCCCAAGCTCGTCGCCGTAGTAGATGATCGGCGTCCCCGGTAGGGAGAACAGGATGGCGTGGAAGAGTTCCATCTGGTCGCGCGAGTTCTCGAGTAAGGGCGCGAGTCGCCGGCGTATCCCCAGGTTCAACTTCATACGCGGATCTTTCGCGTACTCGTTGTACATGTAGTCGCGCTCTTCGTCGGTAACCATCTCGAGCGTCAATTCGTCGTGGTTACGAAGGAAGATGCCCCACTGGCAGGTCGCGGGGATATCCGGAGTGTTCTCGAGGGTCTCGACGACGGGATAACGAACCTGTCGCCGGGCGGCCATGAAGAGGCGGGGCATCAACGGGAAGTGGAACGCCATATGGCACTCGTCGCCGTCACCGAAGTAGTCGACAACGTCGGCCGGCCACTGGTTGGCTTCGGCGAGCAGAACGACGTTGTCGTAGAGCTTGTCGACCTCGGATCGCACCTCTTTGAGGAAGGAGTGCGTCTCGGGCAGGTTCTCGCAGTTCGTGCCCTCACGCTCGTAGAGGTAAGGCACGGCATCCAAGCGGAAGCCATCGAGCCCGAGGTCCAACCAGAAACGGACCACGGCGAGCATCTGCTCGCGCACTTCTTCGTTGTCGTAGTTCAGATCCGGCTGGTGGCTGAAGAAACGATGCCAGTAGTACGCCCCGGCGGTCTCGTCCCACGACCAATTGGATCTCTCGGTGTCCAAGAAGATGATGCGGGCATCCTCGTAGGGCTTATCCGAGTCGGACCACACGTACCAATCGCGTTTGGGGGAGCCCACCTCCCGCGATTCCTGGAACCACGGGTGTTGGTCGGACGTGTGGTTCATGACGAGGTCGGTGACGACGCGCATGCCGCGGGAATGCGCGGCGTCGAGGAAGTCCATGAAGTCGTTCAGGTTCCCGTACTCCGGGAGGATCGAGAAGAAATCCGAGATGTCGTAGCCGCCGTCTCGCAACGGAGATTGGTAGAAGGGGAGCAGCCAGATGCAGTCGACCCCGAGCCATTCGAGATAGTCGATCTTCTCGGTCATCCCCTTGAAATCGCCGTACCCGTCGGCATTCGAGTCAAAGAAGCTCCGAATGTAGAGCTCATAGAAGACCGCCGACCGGAACCAGTTCGGATCGCTGCGTAGATGAAGAGCCGCGCCGGCCGCGTGCTTGGGCTCGGGTGCGACGGTCACTAGGTCTCGACCCGGAAGATGTGTGCCGGTTCGTCGAGGGGATCCAGTCGCACGTAACTCGATGGCCCGTTCCAGACGAAGCGAGTGTCGGTGATCAGATCGTGGACCTCGAACGGTTGGCCCGCTTCGACGCCGAGGGCCTCGAGATCGAGGTGGACCGTTGCCTCCTCCCAGTGGAATGGGTTGAGGTTCACGATCGCGAGGACGGCCGGTTCTTCGGGCACCGCCTTAGAGAAGGCCAACATGTTGTCCTTGTCGGCGTGATGGAAGTGGAGATTCGTGAGCTCCCGCAGCGCCGGATACTTGCCACGGATCTCGTTGAGCTTGCGGATGTAGCTCGCGAGGTTCGGTTTCCTGGTCCAGTCGCGCGGCTTGAGCTCATACTTCTCCGAGTTCAGGTACTCCTCGCTGCCGGACTTGAGCGGAACGTTCTCGAATAACTCGAAGCCGGAGTAGATGCCGTAACTCGGCGACAGCAGAGACGCCAGCACTAACCGGATCTTGAACGCAGGCGGTCCGCCTTCCTGCAGGTACTCGTGCAGGATGTCCTGTGTATTGGTGAAGAAGTTCGGCCGGAAATATTCAGCCGATCGGCCTTGGGTCAGCTCCGTGAGGTACTCGGTGAGTTCCCACTTCGTATTCCGCCACGTGAAGTAGGTGTAGGACTGCGTGAAGCCCTGCTTCGCGAGAGCGTGCATCACCTTGGGGCGCGTGAATGCTTCCGACAGGAAGATCAGGTCGGGATGCTCGGTCTTCAGTTCCTCGATCAGCCACTCCCAGAACGCGAACGACTTCGTGTGCGGATTGTCGACCCTGAATATCTTCACGCCGTGATCGACCCAGAAGGTGATAACTCGGCGCAGCTCAGTCCATAATCCTTCGCGGTCGGACGTGTCGAAGTTCACCGGGTAGATGTCGTGGTACTTCTTCGGTGGGTTCTCGGCGTATTGGATCGAGCCGTCCGGGCGCGACACGAACCACTCTGGATGCTGTTTCACCCAAGGGTGGTCGGGCGAGCACTGGATCGCGAGGTCGAGGGCAACCTCCAGACCGAGACGTTCGGCGGCCCCCACGAACGCGTCGAAGTCCTCGATCGTCCCGAGGTCTGGATGGATCGCGTCGTGTCCCCCCTCGGGCCCGCCGATCGCCCACGGGCTGCCGACATCGTCTGGGGTCGCTTCGAGGGTGTTGTTCTTGCCTTTCCGATAGGCCGTGCCGATCGGATGGATCGGAGGCAGGTACACGACATCGAAACCCATGTCTGCTATCCGTTGGAGCTCGCCGGCCGCAGTCTTGAACGTGCCGTGCTTCGTCTTGGTGCCGGTCGAGCGAGGAAAGAACTCGTACCACGCACCGAACCGGGCACGTTCGCGATCGACCGTCAGTTCGAACACCGGAGAGGTAGCGGCGTCACTCTTATCCGGGTACTTGGCCATCAACGTGGCCAACTTCGGATCCAGCGCCGCCGTTATGCGGGCGTCGGGCTTGTCCGCGGGGCTGCCGCGACGCGCCGGCGCACGCAACGCGGCGAGCGCTCCGCTCAGCTTCGACCGCTGCGACGCGGGGACGGTAGACAACCGACCTTCGAGGAGCAATGCCCCTTCTTCGAGTTCGAGGGAGACGTCCTGGC
>JALZEA010000170.1 GCA_030862265.1 Actinomycetota bacterium
CGGGCAACAACAACTGGTTCGCCGCGTACGCGTACTGGCTGTTCAAGTACCGGGGCGTCGAGAACGTCAAGCTACTCAACGGTGGACGCAAGAAGTGGGAGCTCGAGAGCCGGTTGCTGACGCAGGAAGAGCCCGGACGCACTTCCACGACGTTCGAGATCGGACCGGAACAACCCGACATCCGCATCTTCCGCGAAGAAGTCATCGAGCGGGCGAAGTCCTCGGCAGCCTGGATAGACGTCCGTTCGCCGGAAGAGTTCCGCGGCGAGCTTCTCGCGCCACCCCACCTACCTCAGGAGCAGGCACAGGTACCGGGGCACATCCCCGGTGCCTCGAACGTGACGTGGTCGAAGGCCGTGAACGAGGACGGGACCTTCAAGTCCGCCGATGAGCTGAAGGACCTGTACGGCTCGCAAGGCGTCACGGCCGACAAGGACGTCGTGACCTACTGCCGCATCGGCGAGCGATCGTCGCACTCGTGGTTCGTCTTGAAGGAGCTTCTTGGATTCCCGAACGTTCGCAATTACGACGGTTCGTGGACCGAGTACGGCTCGTTGGTAGGAGTCGCCATCGAAAAGTAGAAGTGGGATAAGCGCAAAAACCGCGCTGATCCCATTCATCAGATGCGGTAAGCCTTCGGCTAGCCGCACTGGCCTTTGCGTGCCGGTAATCTTCTGGCTCCGCCCAACGACCAGGAGCTGTGATGGCGCCCACCCGTACGAGGAAGACGACCTCGAAGAACGGAAAGCTTAAGTCGTTCAATCCGCGGACCGGCGAAGTGATGCGCGAGATCCCTACCGTCTCTCCGGCCGAGGTGGCCGACTACGTCGAGCAAGCCCGCAAGGTCGCCCCCGAATGGGGAGCGATCGATCCCGAGGGCCGTGCGCGTCAGATGCGCAAGGTCCGCGCTCAGCTCAAGAAGAAGGCGGACGACATCGTCGACGTAGTCGCGGCCGAGACGGGTAAGCCGCGCGGGGAAGCCCTCGCCCACGAGGTCTTCGCACCTCTACTGCAACTTGCGTACCTCGAACACTTAGCTCCGAAGGTTCTCAAGTCGAAACGCGTTGCTCCCGTGATCGGCCCCTTGCTTGGTTACAAGGCGCGCATGGAGTTCCGTCCCTTCGGCGTCGTGGGCTGCATAACACCGTGGAACTTCCCGATCACGAACAGCTTCCTGGCTCTAGCCAGCCCGTTGTTCGCCGGCAATGCCGTTGTGGTCAAGCCATCCGAGGTCACGCCCGGCTGCGGAGAGATGCTGCGCGAGATCCTCGAACCGCTGCCGTCCGGCGTGGCGACCATCATCCAGGGTGGCGGAGACGTCGGCGCGGCGCTCGTCGATGCTCCATGCGACAAGATCTCTTTCATCGGCTCGCCCGTTACAGGACGCAAGATCTGCGCCGCCGCCGCGGAGCACCTGACCCCGGTGGTGATGGAACTCGGCGGTAAGGACGCGGCCATCATCTGCTCGGATGCCGATCTGGACGTCACGACGTCCGGAATCGCCTGGGGTGCGTTTGCGAACGCAGGTCAGATATGTGCCTCGATCGAGCGTGCTTACGTCGTGGACAGCGTCGCGGACGAGTTCCAGGACAAGCTGCTGGCCAAGGTCGAGCGGCTGGAACAGGGCGAGGAGATTGGTTCCCTGACGTTCGCGCGCCAACTCGACATCGTCTCCGAACAGGTCGAGGACGCGGTTGCAAAGGGTGCGAGGGTCCTCGCGGGTGGCTCCGGCACAGGCAAGAAGAACGAGAATGGGACGCTCTGGTACGCGCCGACGATCATCACGGACGTTACGGAAGACATGTCGGTCGTGAAGAACGAGACGTTCGGTCCGATCCTCACCCTGATCAGAGTCCGAGATGAAGATGAAGCTTTGCAACGTGCCAATGCCGACGGTGTGAACCTTACGGCTTCGGTGTGGACCAAGGACAAGCGCAAACGCGACCGTATCTCCGCAGGTTTACGCGCTGGGTCGGTTACTTCGAACATGCACATCGAGACTTCGGCAGGCGCATGGGGCACTTGGGGCGGCGTCGGAGAGTCCGGCTTCGGGCGGCTCAACGGCGAGTTGGGACTCTTGGAGTTCACCGTCCCAACTCACGTCTCGCACGCGGCGATGCCGAAGATGAAGCGCCCTCTCTGGTACCCATACGACGAGACGAGCGAGACCATGACGCGCTCGCTGATCGATTTCCTCGGTTCTCCCGAGGCGTCGAAGAAGCTTGGTGCCCTCAAGGGGATTCTCAAGGACTTCGCGAAGATCGCCAAGTCCCGCTGGTAGACGGGGCCTAGCGCTGATCGGGGTCGGGTAGGTCTAGCTCGATCGTCTCGCGTCCGGCTAGCGCCTTTCCGATGAGCGCGTCCATGTCCAGCTCGGACTCGGCCCTGGTCGCGATCTCAGGGTAACTGCGCGTCGCGGGGGAGCGCGGCTCGAATAGCACGCAGCAGTCCTGATAGGCGCGCGTCGAGATGTCGTAGGTCCCGATGCGTTTCGCAAGGTCCATGATTTCTTGTTTGTCCATGCCGATCAGGGGCCGGAAGACCTCGACGCCTTCGACGGCCGCATCGACCGTGCGGATGTTCTCGATCGTCTGCGACGCGACTTGGCCTAAGGCGTCGCCGGTGATCAACGCTTGCGCGCCGATCTCTCGTGCCAGCTCGGTGCTGATGCGCATCATGGCGCGCCGGTACAGCACCACTCGGAGCGCGGGAGGGGCATGGGTGACGATGTCACGTTGCGCGTCGCCGAGAGGCACAAGATGCATGACGACCCGAAGTTGATAGCGCGTTAGCGCTTGGGCTATCTCGGTCGCCTGGCGCACCGACGACGGATCCGTGAACGGCTGCCCGTGGAAGTGCACGAGTTCGACGTCGGCCCCGCGGCGTGCCATGCGCCATGCCGCCACCGGCGAGTCGATACCGCCCGACATCAGCGCCAGCATCTTGCCTGAGACACCGGCCGGGAGTCCGCCTGCGCCCTCGAAACGCTTGACGTACACGATGCCGGTTCCCGCGAACAGCTCGATCCACGCGGTTATGTCCGCGTTCTTCAGGTCGACGCGTGCGCCCGTCACGTCCTTGATGCGCTGCCCGACTACGTTGTGAATCTCCTGCGATCGCCCCGCGAAGCTCGAGTGCGAGCGGCGCGCCCGCACCTGGAAGGATTCGAAGGATTCCGCGGCCAACAACTCGAGCGCGGTCGTTCCGATCGCGTCCATGTCCGGCTCGACGCGCTTCCCTAAGCCGACATAAGCGACGCCGAAGACGTCCGCCACCCGTCGGGCGGCGATCTCGTGAGGTGAATCCTCTTCGAGATCGACCGCGACGCGGCCGAAGCCACCCCGCACGCGTTTGTAGCGTGTCCCACGCAAAGCGCGCTTGATGTTGCGGACGAGAGCTTCTTCGAAGAAGTGCCGGTTGCGGCCCTTGAGGCCTATCTCGTGGTAGTGCGCGACGAGCGCATCCATAACGGCATCACCGCTAGGAGATCGAGGGCTCGTCTTCGAGCCCGAGCGAGAACATCGACTCGACGTCGTGACGCGAATAGACCTTGAACGCGACCAAAGTCTGGGTCCGTTCGATGCCGGGCACCTTGGCGATGGACTCGGTCACGACCCGGGCGAGATCGTCGTGATCGCGCACGCGCACCATGATGACGAGGTCGTAATCGCCCGCGACGGAATAGACCTCGGAAACCTCGGGGATATCGGCGACGGCTTGCGCCGTCTCCGGAACGTTGTGGATGTCGCAGACCGCAAGGACGACCGTCGTGACCATGCGGTCGAGAGTATCGGCTAGATGGTCACCATGTCGCGCAGCTTGCCCGGCGTCGAGGGATGGCGGAGCTTCGACAGCGCCTTCGCCTCGATCTGACGGATCCGTTCGCGCGTCAGATTGAACTCTTTGCCGACCTCTTCAAGGGTGCGCGGCTCACCGGTCACGAGTCCGAACCGAAGCGCCAGCACCTTGCGCTCGCGGTCGGACAGCGCGCCGAGCATGTCCCACAGATCCTCCTGTCGCAGCGCAACGGCCGCGGCCTGGAAGGGACCTTCGACGTCCTCGTCCTCGATGAAGTCGCCGAGCTCGGCATCCTCGTCACCGACCGGTTCGTGTAGCGAGACCGGCTCGGGCAGGACGCGGAACGCCTCGCGCACCTTGTCGGGGGTGAGATCCGACTGTTCGGCGATCTCCTCGATCGTCGGCTCGCGGCCGAGCTTCTCGAGCAGTTCGCTCTGCACCTTGCGGACGCGGTAAAGCGTCTCGACCATGTGCACCGGGATGCGGATGGTGCGCGCCTTGTCGGCGATGGCGCGCGTGATGGCCTGGCGGATCCACCATGTGGCGTAGGTCGAGAACTTGAACCCTCGGGTGTGGTCGAACTTCTCGACCGCACGCATCAACCCCAGGTTCCCTTCCTGGATCAGATCGAGGAGGGGGAGCCCCGCCGCCGAGTACTTCTTCGCGATCGACACCACCAGTCGCAGGTTTGACTGGATGAAGCGACGCTTGGCCTGACGGCCGGCGCGCGCCTTGTACTGAAGATCGCGACGCTGCTTGTCGGTGAGCTTCTTGGACTTCTCAATCTTCTCGTTGGCCTTCTCGCCGTCTTCGATCGCCTTGGCGAGCTCCACCTCCTGCACGTCGGTGAGCAGTGGATACTGCCCGATCTCGCGCAGGTACTGCCGCACGAGATCTTCGTGCGCGGCTTCCTCTCGGGTCTCGAAGGGGCGCGTCGCCTGGCTCATGGATGCATCAACCTTTCGTTTTGTCCGGATATGGACGGTTCAACCCGAAGGTTTCGCGTCCTCTAGCTCCTTCTCGGGCGGTCGGCCGGCGTGATGTCGCTTTAAGCGACGGCCGCTTGGGCGGCGGGGCCGGGCGATACGACCTTCCCTTTGTCGAATGAGCCGGAGCTTCCTTTGTAGCTATCAACCGATTCTCCACATGGTAGGTGAATACCTGCCGCAGGGGAAGGGCTTACTTCTTGTGGTCCAGATACAAAAACGCTGGTAGAGGGCCCGATATTCCTGTCCCACGGCGACCTAGGATCGGCCCGATGATGGAGCCGCGAGAACCCCCGGTCCTCGTCTCGGCCTGTCTCGCCGGGTGTGAGTGCCGCTTCGACGGCTCCGCCAACACCCAGGATGCGATCGCTCGGTTGGTGGCCGAGGAACGGGCGGTGACCGTATGCCCCGAGGAGGACGGAGGCCTCGGCACGCCCAGGCCCGCCGCAGAGATCGTGGGCGGAGACGGCCACGACGTCCTCGCCGGTCGGGCCAGGGTCGTGACCGATCGCGGAGAGGACGTTACCGAGGCGTATCTCAGGGGGGCCGAAATGGCGCTCGCCGCGGCTCGTACCGCCGGGGCCTCAACCGCGGTTCTGAAAGCACGCAGCCCCTCGTGCGGCAAAGGCGTGATCTACGACGGGTCCTTCAGTGCCACGCGTCGAGCCGGCGACGGCGTGACGGTCGCCTTGCTGCAGCAGAACGGCATCGAAGTCATCAGTGACGAAGAATTCCGGGGCTCGTAGACCGCAGTTGTGGGGCCGGGCTGCCTGGGACCCGGGCGGAGCCTCGAAGGATTCAAGGCTTTCGTGCCTAACGCTTCCTACAACGATCGATAACTAAGGGAGCACCAGATGAAGCGTCTTCTCGTACTGATGATGGTGACGGGCTTGGTGTTCGGCTCCATCGCTGCGGCCGAGGCCGGCAAGAGGAAGGCAAAGCCGGTTCTGACCACGTTGTTTCTGCACGGAGACACGTTGCTAGGTGAAAACGACAGCATGACCCTCGTGAACGACGTTTTCTTGAAGATGGATGCGAAGGAGCCGACAGGAAGCGAGCCGAAATCGCGTTTCATCATGAACTATGGCGTGGGGCCCAATACCCAATGCGCGGGCAACAACCTTTTCCCGGTCTGGACCGGACCGCTGACCGGTCAGGTCCAGGGCGACGTGAAGGTGACGCTGCATACCATCGGCACGCCCGGTCCAGTCGTGCTTCGCATCTGGCCGGACATTGCCGGTCAAGCTTGCGATTCGGAACTAACGGGGGCGAAGGCTTACGTCGAGCCGGCAGGTGAGATCACCGTGGATCTTCCTCCGGGGCACGGAGAGATCGAGGCAGTATTCAAAGACGTGAATTTCGCGGCCCAAGGGATACTGATGTTCCAGCTGAGCCCCGCCGTCGCCGTGGACCTACCGTCGCCGGCAGGAGCGATCTTGAACCCGTTCGTGTCACGCGTTCTCTACGACAGTACGGACTTCGTTTCGAGCCTCGAGTTCTCGTGTATCCCGAGTAGCGGGAAGGCCTGCACGCCGTAGGGGTCGTCACCGAAGTGGAGTCAGCGCCGCAGAATCCTAGATCGGTCGCGGTTGAAGGAATCGGGCTTCTTGTGGCCAATCGGCACACGACGACTATTATCGGAGGTAGATCATGAAGCGTTTGATCGCTGCAAGCCTGGTCCTCGGTCTGATGTTCGGCGCGGTCGCGACCGCCGAGGCGGCCAAGAAGAAGAAGAAGAAGCCGGCGCCGGTCCGCATCGAGCGGGTCGTCGAGGGCACGTACGACAACCCTGCACCCGGTGTAGGCGGAGTCGTCACCCTTAACGGAGCGGGTGGCACGTTCGACGCCCCTAGTGGCCCGGGCGAGTACTACATGTCCGTCGAGATCATCGACGACTCTGGCCAGCAGACGTACTTCGGTATCGCCGCGGACAGCACGATCATCGGCGGGGGTTGTGGCAAGACCGAGACTCCCTTCGAGATCACTCCCGGAGTTGCTTACAACATCACCGTCACGATGGGTCCCGGGCTGAAAGCGCCCAGTTGTGCAGGCGTTGCGACAACCGGCACCATCAAGGTGACATTCTCGAACACGCCCTAGCTCAGGCGCGCAACTCTTCCACAAGGGCCGGCCTTAACGGGTCGGCCCTTTTCACGCCGGCAGGAGGCTCCTGTCCCGTAGCGAATCTTCTAGTCAGGGAACCTTTTAGGAAGGGGCATCGTCGATGAAGCGAATAGTGATCACTGCTTTGGTTCTCGGCCTTGTCTTCGGGGCGGTCGCGACCGCGGAAGCCGGCAAGAAGAAGAAGCCAAAGAAGACCAAGCGCGTGGTCGAAACTGTCTACGACGCGCCCGCCATCGGTTCCCGCGGCGGCGTCTGCTTGGCAGCCACGAATAGCTGCGGCGATATCCCAACGGGGCCGGATGAATACTTTGTGACGATCGAGATCACCGACCAAACAGGCCTTGACGTCTACGCGACCGTCGGCCAAGACCTCGACGGTGACACCTTCACCGACACATCTACGACGATCTGTGGCAAAAATGAGGAACCCATCCCGATCGAGCCCGGCATAGCGATCACGGTCTTCCCCTGGGCGGTCGGCCGTCCGAGTTGTCCGGGGGTCGCTACTACAGGAACGGTCAAAGCGACCCTTTCGAACCTGCCTTAGCCCGTATCGGTTTCTCTACGACTCCTCGTCGGCGTTAGCTAGCGCGCGTTCTTTAAGCGCTCGTTGATCGCGTCCCAGTTCACGACGTTCCACCACGCCTCGATGTAGTCCGGACGCTTGTTCTGATACTTCAAGTAGTACGCGTGCTCCCAGACGTCGATGCCGAAGACGGGGAAATTCCCGTCCATGAACGGCGAGTCCTGGTTCGAACAGCCGATCACATCGAGCTTGCCGCCTTTCGAAACGAGCCACGCCCACCCAGAACCGAAATGATTCGTGGCAGTCGTATTGAACTTCTCCTGGAATTCCTTGAACGACCCGAAGGACTCGTCGATCGCGGCGGCAACATCGCCCGTGGGGTCGCCGCCACCGTCGGATCCCATGATCGTCCAGAAGATCGAATGGTTCGAGTGGCCACCACCGTGGTTGCGCACCATCTTCTTCGTGGTCTCGTCGCTAACCTCGTTGATGTTCGCGACAAGGTCGTCGACGTTCGGGTACTTGCTCGCGAGGTCGGTGTTCTCGATCGCCGCGTTCAATTTGTCGACGTAAGTCTGGTGGTGCTTCGTGTGGTGGATCTCCATCGTCTTGGCGTCGATGTGGGGCTCGAGCGCCGAGTAGTCGTAGGGGAGATCCGGAAGCGAATAGCCCATTGCTCCCTCCTTAAATCTCGTCGGATCGCTTGCGACGAGACTACCCCCGACGCTCGAGCCCCGATCCCCATCCGCGTCAGGCGCGAAGTCGGGTGATCATCGACCTCATCTAGATGAGTCCTTGGCGTGTTGCATGTGCTACCGCTTGCACCCGATTGCGCGCGTTCAGCTTGGATTCGATCTCGCGCAGATAGCGCTTCAGGGTCGAGCGACTGATGGCAAGACGCTCGCAGATCTCCTCGTAGGAACATCCGTCTGCCATCAACTTGAGGATCTGGGTTTCCGCGCGTCGCAGTGCGACGCGTCGCCCCTCAATGCCGAAGACGCGCCGCGACGCGTCGAGGTCCACGACCGTGTGACCCGCTTGGACCGCCCGCAACGCCGTCACGAGTTCGCCGGGGTCGATGCCCTTACGGAGGACACTACGCACGCCGATCCTGAGCAGTCGTAGGACCGGCTCCGTGGTGCCGTTCGAGAACAGCACCACGACCTTCATCGCGGGGAAGCGAGCCAAAAGGTCTCTCACGAGATCGAATGTCTCAAGGGCGAAGGGTTCGAGGTGGATGACGACGATGTCGGGGAGATGCTCGATGACCTCCTCGAGCCCGCGATCTATAGCCATCGCACCGCTGACGATCGTGATGTCGTCGGCAAGCGCGCCGACCCACGCCGCGAGGTCGTCGAGATGCGACGGAGAACCGATGGAGACGACGCGGATGCGCCCGGTCACTTCAGCTAACAGGCGCATGGTGCGCTCTCGATGCGTCGTATGGACTTTTCATGTCTTCATATACGAAGGCGCGCGGCGCGAAGTAACCGCGCACGCAAGCTTAGTGACGACATCAGTGAACCGAATGGACCGAAAGGGACGCGCAGCGAGCGGAATGGTCCAACAGGGCTGAACGTTGTTGGCACGCGACTGCCACGCGCGTGGCCGTCCGTTACGCTGAGACGATGGGCGGTTAGCTCAGCGGAAGAGCACTGCGCTTACAACGCAGGGGTCGGCGGTTCGAACCCGTCACCGCCCACTCAGTCGCATAGCGGAGAGGGCGAGGTGACGCTCGGTCGACTTTGACGCCGAGTTGCGGCTGCACAACGAAGCGCTCGGCCGGGCCTGGGGTGTCCGGCGCCACGACCGCGTCCTGGATGTCGGATGTGGGACCGGGCAGACCACCCGTGAAGCGGCGCGTATCGCCGCGGAGGGCGGCGCGGTGAGGGTCGACGTGTCCGCGCCCGTGATCCATCGTGCCCGTGAGCTTGCCGAGGCGGAGGGGCTCAGAAACGTCACCTTCGAGGTCGCCGACGCGCAGGTCCATCACTTTCCACCGAAGAATTTCGACCTCGTCGTCAGCAGGTTCGGAACGATGTTCTTCGAAGATCCGGTCGCCGCGTTCGTCAACATCGCTCGGTCAATACGCTCGGCCGGACGGCTTGTGATGATGATCTGGCAGGCTCACGGACGGAATAAGCGACAACTATTGCAGGTGTGTTTCTGCCGCCTTCGCGATGAGTTTGCCTGCGATCTGGGGTCGTAGTCGGTATCGGAGTAACTTGCGGCCGAAAAGGCGAACCGGTCGGAGCGGACAAGCTCACAGGAGGAGACGACGTGGCTGAGCACAAGATTGGAACGCGCGAGGAGTGGCAAGCGGCACGCGACGAGCTCGCGAAGCTTGAGGCGGAACACGCCGAGCAAAACGAGGAGATCAAGAGGAGGCGGCTCGAGCTCCCATGGGTCCCAGTCGAGAAGGAGTACGAGTTCGACACCGACGACGGGAAGAAGACCCTCGCCGAGCTGTTCGATGGGCGATCGCAGCTCCTCGCCTACAACATCATGTACGGACCCGATTACGAGGTCGGGGCATGCCCCGGCTGCACGAGTCTCGCGGACGAGTTCGACGGCGGGTTGATCCACTTGAACAAGCGTGACGTCACGTTCCTTTGCTTCTCGCGGGCACCGATCGACCGCCTGACCGCCTACAAGAAGCGGATGGGCTGGCAGTTCCCCTACGTGTCGACGTACGAGACCGACTTCCCGTGGGACTTCGGGCTGGCATTGACGGAAGAGCAGGCACAGCAGATCGCCGAGGTCCAGGAGATGCTCGCCGACCCACCGGACTGGCTTCAGGAATGGTCGGAACAGGTTGGCGCGGAGCTCAAGGACGGCCTCCGCGAGGCCCCGAGCTACATCGCGTTCGCCCGCGAGAACGGGACCGTGTACCACACGTACACGGTGACGGCGCCCGATCCGTTCGTGCAGCCCTTCTTCAACATGCTGCTCGAGCGGACGCCGAAGCCGCAGCCGGCGGAGCCGCGTGCCTGGCGCAAAGACGAGTACCCGTTCTGAGCGAGCGGGCGCTCGGACAACCTGTCACCGCCCACTAGAACAGTGCGGGACCGACTACGTCCTATGGATTCCCCTGTTCTCGAACGGGTCGATACGTGAGCACCACGCCGCCCGTGCCGGTCGTCTTGGAGTTGACGAGCTCGAGGCGTCTTAATTGCTCGTCATCGCGAAACAGCCTCTTGCCGCCCCCCAACACGAGGGGATAGATAGTCAGGAAGTACTCATCGACGAGATCGTGCTCGATGAGCGTCTGAACCAACGCTCCGCTTCCGAGCACGGCGATGCCCTCGCCCGGTTGCTCCTTGAGCTTGTGGACCTCCTCCACGACGTCGCCATCGATCACTGTTGAGTTGTTCCAGTCAGGATCCTTCAACGTCGTGGAAACGACGTACTTAGCAGTGTTGTTCAAATGATCGGTAAACGGGATGTCGCGTGGAGCCGTCGGCCAGTACGCGGCGAAGTTCTCGTAGGTCTTGCGGCCGAATAGGTAGGCATCGGTTGCCGCCATGTTCTCGGCGACACTCGCCGCGAGAGTCTCGTCGTGGTAGGGGATCGCCCAGCCGCCGTGCTTGAACCCACCTTCAATGTCCTCATCGGGTTGACCGGGCGCCTGCATCACCCCGTCAAGGGACAAGAAGTCGATGACAGCAAGCTTTCTCATGAGAGTTCTCCCTTATGGCAGACGATTTCGAGCAGAAATCCGTGGGGATCGAACCAGAACGTCGCGTAGTAGTTCTGGTGATAGCGCGGGAAAAGCTGAGGGCTGAAGAGGATCCGGCTGCCAACCTCTAGTGCCTTCGCATGCGCATCGTCTACTTGACTACGAGTGCGAGCGCGGAAGGCTAGATGTTCGAGCCCAACATGCTTGCGTAAGTATTCGCTCTCCTGAGGAGCTCCATAGAAGAAGACCTGGGTCCCCGGCTTCTCGCCCGCGGGCCGGTACGAGAATTGCTCTTCGGTCGCGAAGAACGGCTCGTAGCCCAGGAACGGCATCATGATGTCGTAGTAATTCTTTGCGACTCGGAGATCCGGCACGTTCAGGCCAATGTGATCGATCACGTCTTTACTCCTAGTTGGTGTTCAGTTCCACGACAAGTTTCCATCTTGCGAGGACACTCGACGGCAACCTATCCGCCCAGGAATACGCGCAAGGGAACAGGGTTGATTCTTCCGAGGCGCTCTCCAAGGGAGGCCGGCATTGATCGATTACGGACGCGACGTCGAATTCGGTTTGTCGATCGTCCCTAACGTCGACGACTATCCCTCGATCGTCGAATCGGTGCAGCTCGCGGACGAGACGGGATTCGATCTCGTCGGCATCCAGGATCACCCTTATCAACGACGCTTCGTCGATACCTTCTCGCTCATCTCCGATCTCGCGGCGCGCACGAAGCACGTGCGCTTTTTCCCCGATGTCGCGAACCTGCCGTTACGACCCCCGGCCGTCATGGCGAAGATGGCGGCATCTATCGATCGGATGGCGGGAGGACGATTCGAACTTGGGCTCGGCGCCGGCGGATTTTGGGACGCGATCGAGGGCATGGGCGGGCCGCGCCGCAGCCCCGCCGAAGCCGTGGAGTCGCTCGCCGAGGCGATCGACGTCGTTCGATTGGTGTGGAGTGGCGAGCGGAATCTTCGTTTCTCGGGCCGTCACTACAGCTTGAAAGGGATCCACTCCGGCCCGGTTCCGGCGCACGACATCGGGATCTGGGTGGGAGCGGCCGGGCCGCGCATGCTGTCACTCATCGGCGAGAAGGCCGACGGATGGGTGCCTTCTTCTGGATGGTTGCAGCTCGACCGGGTTCCCGAGATGCACGAACGGATCGACCGCGCCGCAGCGGAGGCCGGGCGCAAACCCACCGACATTCGACGCATCCTGAACGTCGGGGGCGTCATCACCGAGGGCGACCGAGGCGATTACTTAGTCGGCCCCAAGTCGTATTGGATCGAGGAGCTGACGCGCCTTGCCGTCGAGTTAGGCATGGACACATTCGTGTTCTGGCCCGGAACGGCTCCCATCGCTCAGTTACATCGCTTTACGGAGGACGTCGCGCCTGCCGTCCGCGCGTCAGTCGCAGGCCATCGCTACTGATTGAATCGTCGGATGATGTTCCGATCGCAAGGGAGGACGGCGTGGGGGATGAACGTTATCGGGTGATCCGGGCGGGCGACTTGCAACCGAGCCCCAAGGGGACGGTGACCTTCGAGGGCAAGGACTACGGGTCGGGAGTCTCGATGTTCCTCATCAACTACCGCGAGGAAGGGGAGGGCCCGAACCTTCACAAGCATCCCTATCCGGAGACATGGATCGTTCGTGGCGGTAAGGCGCGTTTCACCGCGGGTGATCAGGAGCTGGAAGCCGGCGCGGGCGATCTCATCGTGGTCGCTCCCGAGACTCCGCACAGGTTCAAGAATCTGGGGCCCGATAACCTCGACATCATCTGCATCCATCCTTCGCCCGAGTTCATCCAGGAAGATTTGGAATAGAGCCCGGTCGCGATCGGAGCTAGGCGCGCTTGAGATCCAGAAGCAGCCTCGACCGGAAACTCGAACGCACCCCAGATCGGAAAACTTCCGTCGACAGGATCGACCGCAGGAAGTCTTCGCCGTAAGCATCGAACAACGGCTCCATCTGACTCTCATGCGAGCGCAGCGCGTCGACCTTCGCCTCCACGATCTCGTCGTCGAGGTGGACATTCAAGTCGCCTGCGTCCGAGAACTCCGGAGAGCCGGGGAAGAAGAAGTCGAACTCGTTTAGCCGGTGAACGATGGTCTCCTTCCAGGCGCGCGGCACGACCGCGTGCAGGACGCGCGCACGCGGCTTGTCCCATAGCCGAACCGCGGTCGAGACCCAGGCCGATACGGCTTTGTGATCAGGGTGACCCGTGAATCCGTCGTTTCCAAACGTGACGATTAGATCCGGATCGATATCGATGAGCTCGTCGTGGAGGCTGGCGACGACGTCCTCCCATGGCGCGAGGTACAGACCTCCATCCGGAAGATCGAGGAAGCGCTGCTCCGAGACGCCGAGGCGCGCGAGCGACGCCGCGAGCTCCGCGGAACGAAGCGACGCCAGCTCCGACGCCGGCCACACCTGTCGGTAATAAAGACCGGCCTCGCCCCGCGTCAGGTGCAGGCACACGACCCGATCGCCGCGCCGAACCGCATCGGCCATTAGGCCTCCCGACGCGAATACCTCGTCGTCGGGATGTGCCCAGATCCCAAGGATCGTCCTCATTCTCCAAATCCCTTCGCTCGGTGGGGTCGTGAGACCCGTATGCGGACCCGAACTGCTCGTCTGTGTGCCATCGCTTACTTAGACGGCTCGCCTGCCGCGAACTCATCGCTCTTAACGAGGCGAGGTCGCATCACCACGGACTCAGCCGGCAAATGCTGCGGAAGACCGAAGAGCGGAAAGAGCCACTCGACGTCGAGGAAGAAACTGATGCCGGTGATCTTGCCGCCCGAGATCTCGAGCACCTGCAGCGACCACGCGTCGAAGCCGCCGTCGGCGGCCGGTTTGTACTGGGCGAAGGCCGGCGAGGCGTTCGCCCGCACCGGCACGAGCCGGGAACCTCGGCATCCGATCCCTCGCCCGAGGCACCACCTCCGGATGTCTTCGTGCGAGTTGAGCCACAGCTCGTACGGCGGCATCGTCCAGGTCGCGTCGCGATGCAGCACCGAGGTGAGAGCCTCCATGTCGTAGCGCTCGAACGCGTCGACGTAGAGCGCGAGAAGCACCTCGTTGCGGTCGTCGAGCGGCTCCCGCGGCCACCCTTCTTCGACCTCTACGCTCGCGAGCGTGGCGCGGGCCCGTTGCAGGGCGCTGTTGACGCCGACGACCGTCGTGCCCAAGAGATCCGCGACCTCGTTCGCCTTCCACTTGAGGACATCTCTCAGGATCAGCACCGCGCGCTGTTTCGGCGCGAGGTGCTGCAGCGCCGCGACGAAGGCGAGCCGGATCGAGTCGCGGATCTCGGCCGTCGCGGCGGGGTCGCCAGCATGCGTGAGGTGCGAATCGGGGATCGGTTCGATCCAGTTCGCCTCCGGCAGTCGGTCGCCGAGTGGAGAGTCCGCGGTCCCGGCCGGTCCGAGGTCGATCGGGCGCGCCCGGCGCCCCATCCCTCGCAGCGTATCTAGACATACATTCGTCGCGATCTTGTAGAGCCACGTACTCAGCTCGGCGCGGCTCTCGAAAGAATCGAAGCCTCGCCACGCGCGCATGAATGTTTCCTGCACGGCATCCTCGGCCTCGAACGTCGAACCCAACATCCGGTAGCAGTACGCCGTAAGTTCCCCACGCCGGCGCTCGAGCTGGAGCTCGAGTGGTTCCGAAGCTGCCTGTGCGGTGCCCTCGATCACTTGCTCACCTCCGAACAGGTCGGTTTGATGAGTAATCGAGGAAGCGAGGAAATCGAAAGCGCCTCGCGCGAAGAATTCTCCTAGGCGGAGGTCACATACAAAAGCGAGGCGGACGGAACGTCCTCCATCAGCTGCCGCGCGAGCTCTGCCTCGTACGTCGTAACGATCACTTGACGAAGCCCGGCCCCCGACGACGCCTTCGCAAGCGTGCCCGCGACGACCTTGCGTAGCTTCGGATCCAGGTGTTCGAGCGGTTCGTCGAGCCAGATGAACGGAGCGCGCGTCGACGCGCCGAGGATCAGCAGTCGCGTGAGGAGCAGCGCCCAAACCTTCTCGCCGCCGGAGAGCGCGCCGAACTCGAGCGTCCGCCCCCCGAGTTTCCGGGTGATGTGACCCTCCGAGGAGAGGTTCAGCCCCCCGGATCCGAACATCGACTTCCAGCGACCCTCAACCTCTTTGGCGAGTGGTTCGATGTAGCGCTCGGTGATGGAACTGCCGGTTGCGACGAGCGCTTCGTGGGTCGCGAGCGCCATTCCTTCCTGTCGATAGAGCGTCTCCAGTTCACGCATGCGTTCTTCCACTTCGTCTGCCGTTTCGAGAGCGGTCTGCAATTGCGATCCTTGTGTCGCGAGCAGCGCGAGGGCTTTATCGATCTCCTGCAGTTCTTTCTTCTGGGACTCGAGCTTCAGGCGGGCGGCGTCGACGTCGGCCTCGGCGACCTGCCTCTCAGGTTCAAGTGGGATCGGTATCGAGCGCGCCCGTTCGAGTAGTGCGCGCACCGAGGCAAGCGCACTCCGCCCGTCGCCAGCGCGTTCGTCGGCACCCTGGATCAGCGCGTCGAGCCCCTCGAGGTGTCTCGTGTGCTCTGCTTCAGCCTGCTTTGCGTCGTGCTCGGACAGGGGGCGGAGACAGGTCGGACAGACCGCGTCGGCGCCCTCGAGATCGGAGATTGCGCTCCGGATCAACTCGGATTTGCCTCGGGCCGCGGCCCCCTCCTGCTCCGCGGCGGCGACCGCGGCGGCGAGCTCCTGCTCGCGCTCGGTCAGGGCCACAACGACGTCTGCCGCCGCTGGGGAGCCGTCCAGCACTGCAGTCGCTTCCTGCGCGAGCGCACCTAGCTGCTCGGTGC
This sequence comes from Actinomycetota bacterium, assembly GCA_030862265.1. GTDB lineage: Bacteria > Actinomycetota > CADDZG01 > CADDZG01 > WHSQ01 > JALZEA01. The sequence continues at coordinate 15,944 of JALZEA010000170.1, forward strand.
GCGAGGCCATCCCTGCGCGGTAACGCGCCCACTCGTCACCGAGCCGGATGATCTCGGACGTCTCCTCGATAGCCGCGACCTTGGCCTCGCGCGTGTTATTCGCCTCGCTCAGTTTCTCGAGGATGGACTCCAGCTCGGCGACCAGCTCGTCGCGTCCGCGTTTCTCGGTGCGTTGCACTGTTTTCGCCTTGCGCAGTGCGCTCGCGGTGCGATCTGCGACGTGTTTTGCGTTGCGCGCCGCTTCGAACAGTGGTGTCACGCCGAACACCGCCGCGAGGTGATCCTGGAGGTCGAACTCGCCTTGGAACGTCTCGACCGCCCCACCATGGATCATGACGGTCAACTGCGCGAGCACATGCGGGTCGGCTCCGAACTCCGTTATGAGGAGCTGATCGAGCTCGCTCTGCGACGTGAAGGTGAGATCCGGGAGTTTCGTCTCGAGCGACACCTTGCCCTTGCGATCGACGGAGCGCGTGATGGTCGCGTCCGCTCCCGATGGCAGCCGCAACTCGATCGCCACGGTCGCCGAGTCGGCGTCGCCGCGGATCTCATCCGTCGCGTTGACCCGGGCCGCCTCACCGAATAGTCCCCAGGACGCTCCCATGATCAGCGATGTCTTGCCGATGCCGTTCGAGGCGACAACGAAGGTCGCGCCTGGACCGAGTTCGAGGTCGAGTTTCTCGTAGGCGCGCCAATTGCGCAGCTGAAGGCGACGGATCATCGCTCGGCCAACTTTTCGATCCGGTTCTCGACATCGTTGGGATCGATGCTTCCGTCGAAGAGACCCTTTACGAGGGCGTCGAGAGCTTTCGATTCCTTGCCTCCGAACGTAGTGAGCGCATCCTTCTTCGGGTTGCCCTTGCGCGCCCGCTCTCCGATCCGGCGTTGGCTTTCGATCGCGGCCCCCGCGAAGTCGCTCGCGACTTCCGCTATGTCGATGCTCACACCGGACTCGGGATCGAACGCCGGCATCGGGTCCCAGTAGGGGATCAGCTCGTCCAGGAAAGCCGGCAGTGCCGGGACCGCGGGCTCGATCGCGCGCTTGTAGCGGCGCGACACGAGCGACCCGCTCGGCACCTGGATCTGCGGGGCGGTGTCCTCAGGCTCGACGATCACGCACGACAGGTCGCGGCCTACGAGTGCTACCGCCGACATATCGGGAAACATCCGGAACACGCGACCGAGATCGGAAAGAGCGTCAGCGTTCTCTTCGATCACTTGGACCCCGTCGACGTCGACGAGCCATACCCGCACGCGACCCCCGAACGTCCCGACGACGAACCGATCGAGTAACGCGAGTCCGCCGACGTGAGTGATCAGCCGGTTCTCGTCCGCCTCCAGCCGCACTCCCGGTGGCAGCGAGCCGCGCAGACCTGCGAGCAACCGCTCTCCTTCCTCGGTCGCCGCCTCGATCACGGCAGGGCCGTCCTCGCGGCCACCACCGAACGCGACGCCCTCGGTGAGCTCGAGCGCCTCGATCAGCTCCTGCAGCTCGTTCCGTTCGTCATCGGTCAGATGCGAGACGTCGGGCTCGGCTCCACCCATCTCGAGATGCTCGAGGTAGGCGGCAAGCGCCGCTTGAATCTTGTCGCTACCCGCCACCTGCCGCACCTCCTTTCGAGCCCGCGCGGAGCGCGCTATCCTCGTTCTGTTTCACGTATCTCTGCAGCTTGATGAACGCCTCCGCCGTTATCTGGCCGACGCGCTGGCCGGTCAGTGGCGGGTGGAGCTCACGCCCGACCGCGGCCCGGCTCTTGCCGTCGATCCGGACCGCAACAAACACCCGACGCTGGAGATCCGTTAGCACGTCACGCTCGTAGATCGCTTCCTCCCACAGCGCCACGCGAGTGACGGCAGCGACCTGTTCCTGGCTACGGAAGTAGTCGACGTCGGCGCCGACCGAACCGGCGACCCCCTCTTGCAGAACCGGCAGGTCGATAGAACGGTCTCGTCGGCGTGCTTCGGCCCGGCGCTGATGGTCGATCGCCTTGTTGCGAGCGACCGTGAGCGCGTGGGGCAGGAAGTCACCCGTGCTCTCGAAGTTCTGCTCCGCCATCGAGATCCAGGCCTCGTCGACCACATCCCAGGGATCGACCCCTGCGATCATCTCGGTGTTCGCCCGCCACGT
>JALZEA010000177.1 GCA_030862265.1 Actinomycetota bacterium
GTAGAAGAGACAGTCGGTACCCCACACGACATTGTCCTCGCCGACATGTTTCAGCAACTGGCCGATGACGTGCGCCGCGGTTTCTGGCTCCCGCATCACGTACCACCAGGTTGAGCCGAGCTCGGCATAGACGTTCTCGTTCGGCCCGACGCCGTTGCGCTTCATCGACGTGATCAGCCGATTGATCCCGACCTCGGCCGTCGCCTTCGTGTACGGACCCTCGGGATTCCGATCGAAGCCCGAGTGATAGACGACGAAGTTCGCGTCGGGATGCTTGCGGGCCGCGCCCCCGACATCGGCGGGTGTCGCGTATGAACTGCCGCCGGAAAAACCTTTGTGCGTGCAAATCGTCGGCACGCCGACCTCGATCGCCTTCTCGATGAACGCATCGCCCACTTGAGCAAGATCAGGATCGGCATCATCGAGTCGCCAGGCCGCGCCGTTGTGGTCGTACAGATCCGGATAGTGCGTGAAGATCTTCCACGCCGAGATCTTCTGTGTCTCGGCCATCGCCTGCATCGCGTCGAGGTTGGCCTTGAGCTTCCCCACGTTCGGTAACGCGAGGGCGTGCACCCGCACCCTCTCGTCGCGGCACAGTGCCTTCGCGACCCGCTGCGTCTCCTCCATGACCTCCATCGAGAGCGGGCTGCCCTCCGGGGCGATCGGCAGCGCGGAGATGACGCACGCTGAGGTATCGCTACGGATGAACATGAGTTCGAGGAACTGTTGGATCGAATAGCAGTCGCGCGGATCGTCGGCGCCGCAGTCCTGCTGTGGAAAGAGTGCCCAGAACTCGGCCCCCTCGCTGTTGACCGTCGGATTCAGGTCGTACTCGAGGAGGTGACCTTGGATGTCGAAGATGAACTCGTCACCGGCGAGCGACTCGCGAGCGGCATCCTCGTCGAGCGACGCCTCGGGTGACACGCTGTAGCGACCGCCCGGCGGTCGTCGCAACGCTTCGCGCGTGCACGCGTTAAGGCTCAGCAGCGTCGTGGCCGCACCGCACAACGAGAGGAGGAAGCGCCGGCGCGACATCCCGGTACGCAGCGCGTTGCGCTCGCAGGCCTCGAGCGCGCGCCGGATCGTCTCCCTTTGGACGGGCGTCAGTGGGTCGGGGTCGTACTCCGCGTTCGAGCACGGGCCGAACTTGATCGGCAGACCCGGGTCCTCGTCCTCCCAGCCGGCCATCCCCCACCTCCCTGACAGTCGTTTTACGGCATCCGACCGCCGGTGAGGTCAGAAAGTTCGCTACTTAAGGACATCCACTCGTGAGGAAGTCGGCGCCTGGTGACAAGCGTTCTGAGGTAATCCAGGCACACGCTGGTCGGCGAAGTAGATATCTGTCGGCCCGTCCGCCGCGAGGATGCCGCCGAGGGTTGCACTGACGACGAAACCGCACGGGCGGGCAGCGATCTCGTTGTAAAGACCTAACGCGCCCCCCGGTGTGAAGTGGTCGGGGACGGTCGTGTAATCGAAGGTTTCGCCGATCTGAGACGATCTCCATGTTTCGCCGCCATCGGGCGAGTAGGCAAGCTGCGCCCGGACGTCGGCGGGATCACCCGCGGCGTCGTAGTCGTAGTAGAAGATCCCTAGAACCCCGGAAGGGCCGGCCGCGAGACCGATCTGCGGGAGGTCGAACTCGCCCCTCGGGAACGGGAAAGCGGACGCTGGCTCGGACCACGTCTCACCGCCATCAAGCGACTTCGTGACTGAGACCTCGAAGCCGGTTTCGGTCGCCCTCCTTGTGGCCAGGTAAACCACACCGTCGGACGAGACGGCGGCCGCGGGCCATTCTCCGACCACCTTCCGAGCGACTACGGGCGGCAGCAAACTCCAACTCTTGCCGCGGTCGTCCGAGATCGAAACGACAACATCACTGGACAGATCACCGATCGGCAGACCTGTCGGGCCCAGTATCAGCGGGACAGCATCAAGATCCTGAGAAAAGACCAATAGACGGCCGCCGTCTAGAGCCAGGATGCGGTTGAAAGTTACGGTCCCTGGTCGCCCGACGCGCACCAGCGAACGGGACCAGCTCTCTCCTCCATCCGTTGAGCGCGAAACGTAGACGGGATCGCCTTGCGCGATCTCGGGCTGGCTCCAAACCACGTCGAGCGCGCCGGTATCGGGTTCCACCGCCCCCGTATCCATGTCCGTGAGGACCGGGCCATTCGTGATCGTGCGCGGTGCAGACCAGGACAGCCCACCGTCATCGGACCGGTTGACCATGACGTCGTTGTTGGCGGCGCTTGGGTCCGGAAAGGGAGCCTGGTGAGGATGTGACAAGAGATAGAGGTCTTCGCCCGTTCCGAAGTAAAGCCGGGGGTGGAACACGTATCCCGCCGTCCCTCCGGTGCATTCGGTGACGCCGGGCACGATCGCTTGGGTCCAGCTCCCACCGCCGTCGAACGTTGAGCTAGTTACGATCCCGACCGCGTCGTCCTCGAGCCACGCAATAACCACGTGACGTGGATCGTTCGGGTCGACTGCGATCGAGCTCTCTTTCTCCCAACTGACGCGCGTGGCCTCGGATTGGCAGCTCATGCCCCGCTCGTCGAAATCGCTCCCGTTCGACACGAGAGTCAGTGAGACAGGTCGTCCGGCCGCGGCGGCATGTGGTAATGCGGTTAGAGGGAAGTGGACCACGAGCGCGGCCACGAGCACCACAACTAGCGCAAGAGAAATCCTTCTCATCTCAGACCTCCTCAACATCGACCGAGCCATCAGCGTCAGGCTCGCAAAGGAGGCGCCTTCATCCATGGGGGCAGGCCCCCAACTAACCCTTCATCTGAAAGATGGGGGCGTACCCCCATAGGCTCCTCGCTCGTGAACGCGAATCATTGAGATGTGAGGAACAACATGCGCGACTGGTTAGTGGCCGGCATCGCCGCAGTGGCCGGGATCCTGCTTCTTCCCATCGCGTTCGACCCGGCGCATCCGACCGGCGGTGGGCCGTTATGGAGCCGACTACTACTGGTCGCGATCGGGTGGTCGTTCGTCATCGGGGCCATTGGTGCGTGGCGGATAAGACCCGAGAAACGAACCGGCAGTCTTCTTCTTGCTTGTGCGGGCGCATGGTGGTTGGCGCTGCTGATCGGTACGCGGGTTCCGATGGTCTGGACGTTGTCGTCCGCGTTACAGGTGCTTGTGATTCCGCTGCTCTATTACCTCGTCCTGGCTTTCCCCGAAGGACGCCTAAAGAGTCGATGGGGGATGGTGTTGGTAGGGATCTGGGTCTTCATCATCGTGCAAAGCACCGCGTTCGCGACTGTCTACGACCCCGCGGCATTCGGCTGCACGAACTGTCAGCCCGGCCTCAATCTCTTACTCATCGACAGCAGACCAGAGCTGATCGTGTGGCGCGATCGGGCCCTGCAGCCGTTGGTGTTCGTCGACCTGATGTTCATCGGAACGCTCATAGCACGACTGATCAAGGCATCGCTACCCAGACGTCGCGTCCTGTTGCCGCTTTACATCCCGGCCATCACATGGTCACTCTCTTTCTTTGCATATGGCCTGACGCAGTTGCTCGCGCTCGTGCGCATCTATGACGCGCCTACGGCCGCGTACCATCTGTCACTGCTGGGATTCGCAGTGTCGCTGCTGTTCGTCCCGCTTCTCTTCCTCGTCGGGCTAACGCGATTGCGCGGACGACGAGCGCGTGTCAGCGATCTCGTACTCGAACTCGGACAGCTGCCGACCCCGGAAAAGCTGCAAGATGCCTTGCGTAGGACGCTCGGAGATCCATCGTTGGCCGTTGGTATCTGGGTGCCAGACGTCAAGCGCTATCTAGCGGCCGACGGAGCAACGTTGGACGAACCCGTGGACGATCCGAAGCGCGTTGCTACCTTCCTGGAACGTCACGGCGAACCGCTGGCGATGATCGTCCACGATGAGGCGTTGCTTCAGGATCCCGGCTTGGTGAGCGCCGTGTCGGCCGCGACCAAACTCGCGGTCGAGAACGAGCGCCTGCAGCAGGAGTTGTTGGACCAGTTGATCGAGGTCCACGAGTCACGCGCGCGCATCGTCGAGGCCGCCGATGCAGAGCGCAAGCGCATCGAGCGGAATCTTCACGACGGCGCGCAACAGAGACTCGTGGCGCTGTCCGTCGCGCTACGTATGGCCGACGCTCGCCTCGATGATCCCCAGGGGGCCAGCGGTAGGGCATCCCTGGAGCATCTCGGCGAAGAACTTGACGCGGCGCTCGACGAGTTGCGGGAACTGGCGCGCGGGATGTATCCGGCAATCCTGACGGACCAAGGTCTTCGTGGGGCATTGCGCGCGCTGGCCGATAGGTCACGCGTTCCCGTAGACGTCGTGGTCGACCTCGAGGCCAGGCTTCCGGAGAAGGTCGAAGCGACGGCGTACTTCATCGCCTCGGAGGCCCTTGCTAACGCGGCCAAGCACGCGCAGGCTTCGCTGGTGCGCGTGACGGCCCACCGGGTCGACTCCGAACTCATCCTGGAGGTGGCCGACGATGGCGTCGGAGGCGCAACATCCACACCCGGCAGCGGCCTCGCCGGGCTCGTGGATCGGGTAAGGGCCCTCGACGGCGACATCACCGTCACGAGCCCTCCCGGTCAGGGCACCGTCGTTACGGCGCGCATCCCGTGCGAGTAGTGATCGCCGAGGACTCGGTCCTCCTCCGCGAGGGCATCACCCGCGTGCTTGCGGAGGCGGGATTCGATGTCGCTGCTCAAGTCGATAACGCGGACGATCTCTTAGAGGCGATCGAGACCCACGCCCCCGACCTGGTCGTGACCGACATCAAGATGCCGCCGTCGAACACCGACGACGGGTTGCGCGCGGCACAGACCATCAAACAGCGGTGGCCGCACATCCCCGTGTTGGTGTTGTCTCAGTACATCGAGCCGGGCTATGCCGAATACCTCATGGGACTCGGCCCCGGGCTGGGATACCTGCTCAAGGATCGGGTCGCACACATCGATGAATTCGTCGCGTCGCTTCGACGGCTGGTCGCGGGTGAGAGCGTCGTCGATCCAAAGGTCGCCGCGACTCTGCTAGATCGCGGACGACGGGCCGACCCGGTGGACTCCCTGACCGACAGAGAGCGAGAGATCCTCGGCTTGATGGCCCAAGGACACTCAAATGCATCGCTATCAGAGATGCTGTTTCTCAGCCCGAAGACGCTCGAGAAGCATGTGGGCAGCATCTTCCTGAAACTCGATCTGCCGCCCGAATCGGACGGGCACCGCCGGGTTCTCGCGGTACTGGCCTTCTTGGGGAGTCCTACTTAAGCGACACCCAGACCGATTTCATCTCCGTGTAGGCCTCCATCGCGTGGGGGCCGAGGTCCCGCCCGAAGCCCGATTGCTTGAAGCCTCCGTAACTGATCGACGGGTCGAAGTTGCCGTAGGTGTTGATCCAGACGGTTCCGGCCTTGATGCCCTTGGCCACCTTGTGGGCCTTCGAGAGGTCGTTCGTCCACACCGCCGACGCGAGTCCGTAGATCGTGTCGTTCGCGATCCGGATCGCATCGTCGACGTCGTCAACCGGGATCACCGCCGTGACGGGACCGAAGATCTCCTCTTGCGCGATCTTCATGCTGTTACTCACTCCGGTAAAGATCGTCGGCTGCACGAAGTACCCATCGCCGAGGTCGGTGGCGCGCTCGCCGCCGATCGCGACCTCGGCCCCCTCGGACTTGCCGATGTCGATGTATCCCGTGACGCGGTCCAGTTGCTCCTGCGAGACGACCGGACCCATCCCAACACCCTCTTCGAGAGCCGGGCCGAGTTTCATCGACTTCGTCGCCTCGACCATCGAGCCCACGAAGTCGTCGTGCACCTTCTTCTCGACGAGGATGCGCGTCCCGGCGGTGCACACCTGCCCGGAGTTCAGGAAGATCCCCATCAGCGAACCCGGCACGGCAGCCGAAAGATCGGCATCTGCGAACACGATGTTCGGCGATTTCCCGCCGAGTTCCAAGGTCACCCGCTTCAGGTTGCCTTCGGACGCGTGCAGGATGTGTCGACCCACCTCAGTCGAGCCTGTGAAGGTGATCTTGTCGACGTCGTAGTGCTGCGCGAGCGCGGCCCCCGCCTCTTCACCGAAGCCCGGTAGAACGTTGACCACACCGTCGGGTACGCCGGCCTCCAGACACAACTCCGCAAGACGTAGCGCGGTCAACGGAGTCTGCTCGGCTGGCTTCAACACGATCGTGTTGCCGAAGGCGAGCGCGGGTGCGACCTTCCACGAGGCGTTGATCAGGGGGAAGTTCCACGGCACGATGCCACCAACGACGCCGACGGGTTCGCGCAACGTGTACACGAACAAGTCGTCCTCGGTCGGGTTCGTCTCGCCGTAGATCTTGGTGGGCCATCCGGCGAAGTAGCGGAAGCACTCCGATGCGGCCCACATCTCGCCCGACGCGAGAGGCAGCGGTTTGCCCGAGTCCAGTGCCTCGATCTGCGCCAGTTCGTTGATGTTGCGCTTGATGAGATCGGCGATCTTGAAGAGGACCTCGGTGCGCTTGCCGGGGCGCAGGCCCGACCAGCGGCGATCGTCGAACGCGGCCCGAGCCGAAGCGACAGCGTTGTCGACGTCCGGCACGCCGGCCTCGGGAACCTCGGTTAGAACCTCGCCGGTCGAGGGGTCGTAGACCGCGAACGTCTTGCCCGAGACGGCATCCACGGACTTGCCGTCGATCGTCATCTTGGGCGCCTCTATGAATTTCGTTACTTCCGGAAGCAGCTCGGCCGCCATCGAAACCTCCTAGGAAGGGAAAGAAGCGCCAGCCTAACGGGGGCTCTGCTCGGCCGAGCGGACCGTCCCGCGAGAGTGCCGAAGGCACGCAGGTCGGCCGCAAATCGGTCGGGCAAACAACCGAGTCATCGCGCGGCCGCGGCGTAGGTCCCGAGCAGGCGGGTGAACGTGGCGTGCTCGGAGACCTCGGCGAGGGCGTCGATCATGGCGGGTGCATCCGCGGGCGCGTCGACGTCGGCATAGAACACGTACTCCCACGGCCGCCCGCCGCGCGGGCGTGACTCGAGCTTCGAGAGACTCAGTTGTCGCTCGGCGAACGCCCCTAGGCAGCGATAGAGCGAACCCGCGACGTGCCCCGTCCCGAATACGAGCGAAGACTTGTCGGGCTCGCCCAACGGTGTCGGGTCGCGCGCCAGCACCCCGAAGCGCGTGTGGTTGTCCGGGAACGTTTGGATCCGCTCGGCCAGCACGACGAGGCCGTAGAGCTCGGCGGCCCGCTGCGACGCGATCGCGGCGACCCCTTCGAGCTTTTCGTCGGCAATGCGCCGGGCGGCACCGGCGGTGTCGTATTCCGCCCGAACCTTCGCGCCGAGCGCCGCGAGGAACTCCTCGCACTGCGCGACCGCCTGTGGATGCGAGACGACCTCATAGAGATCGTCGATCGAACTGCCGGGCAGCGCGATCAAACAGTGGTCGACGCGCACGATCGTCTCGGCAACGAGATGCAGCCCGTGCTTCAGGAAGAGGTCGTACGTCTCGTTGATGCTGCCGGCCTGCGAGTTCTCGATCGGAACCAGGCCGAGATCGGTGCGCCCGACCTCGACGGTCTCGAAGACCTTGCGGATAGAGGGGACGGGGTGGTGGTCGTATCGGGGGAAGAGCCCGATCACACCCTCTTCTGAATACGAACCGGGTTCACCCTGGTAGGCAACGCTCCCATGACCCATAGGGCGAAGCTTAGCCATCGTCCGGGTTGGGGGCGCGTGAAGTCCTGCTGCGCGCACATGATCTCGAGCACATCGCGGCGTTGCGTCTCTTGCAGGTCGGGAGCGGGGGAAGTCGCAGTAGCCATGTCGTCACCTCATCTCGGGGGCCGTGGGGATTTCTTGATCTGAACCGTCTTTGTTGAAGCCATCGCATCCCTTTCGTTAACGGGGAAAGAAAAAAGCCCTCCGTGTGGAGAGCTGGTAGCGCACGCGAAACGAGATGCCGCGTGCGCTAGGTAATAAGTACTCGGTGGGTCGCCGGTCGCATCATCTTGTCCTCCTAGACGTCAGGACCCCGGCGACGCTGCAAGGGTGAGCAAGAAGTGTGGGCCATCAGCCAGAAGCTGTCAACCGGGAAAAGCCTAGGCTGCAGCGATGCCCGGCGAACCGATCGAGCGACGCTTGCAGCTCAACTCGGTTTGCAATGCGCTCGAGAAGAACACAAGGCGCCTGACGTCCTTGATGCGTAACGTCACGACCCCCGAAGCAGGGGCGATCGGCACATGGTCGCTACACGACGTTGCGCTCCACGTCACCGACGGCATGGAGAACTACGCCAAGCGCGTGCAGGAACAGCCGGCTTCCGAATTGGACGAGATACGGAACATGGCTCGATGGAACCTCGAGACGGTCGATCGGTTACTCCGCCGGCCACTGGAGGAACTTGCGGACCGGATGAACGACGCCACGGAGCAGTTCCTTGCTGTCTCCCGTGCGATGGACCACATGAACGAGGTCCCCTGGTACGCCGGCTTCCGCATACCGGTCGTCGTGGCCATCGCCATGAGGCTCGTGGAACACATCGTCCATGGCTACGACATCGCCACCGCTTCCGGCCAGGCGTGGCCGATAGCCACCCAAGATGCCGTCGCTATGAGCTACGGCCTCGCCTACATATCGCCACGATTCGTTGATGCACAACATCTCGCCTTCGACGGAACCATCGAGATGCGGCTACGAGGAGGTGCGCCCTACTTCTTCGTGATCGAAGACCGCAGTCTGCGCGTGGAAACCGATCCGCCAGGTCCCGTTGGGTTCCATATCTCGGCAGACCCGGTCGCGTGGATCTTGGTCTCTACTGGGCGGGCCAGCAGCGTTCGGGCGACACTCACCGGAAAGATGATCGGTTGGGGCATGCGCCCTCTGCTACCTCTCAAGCTCCAACGGGCGACCTTTCAGGGGTAGTTCTAGAAGGAACCGTGGGCAACGGGGAGGACGTCGGGGTGCGTCCGTTTCATCCAGGCTTGCTCCTTCTTGCCGAGCCGCGTGGCCGACTCCTCGCCGTACCAGAGCTCACGGGCAAGCTGCTGCCAGTTGTTCGTCGCCTCGAGGCGGGCCATGAGAGACGCGACCCCGAAGCTCATGCGGTTGAACGTGATTAGCACGCCCGGGACGCCCACCTTGCGGAGCGTCTGGAAGGCCTTCGAGCGCGGATCGAAACCGGCGGCGGCGATCTTCTGGACGAGCGGTGAGTCCATCGTGAACTCGGTGTCGTGGAGCAGCGGCGTGTTGATCATCTTCATGTGATCCCACACCGCGTCGATCTCGGGTGTGCGGCGGTTGAGGACCCCCATGCCCTCCAGAGCGGTACGACCTCTTTCTTTGTCATCGGCGACGAGGGCACGACCCAACTCGGTGAACAGACTCAGGGTCCCGGGATCGATCGCTCGCACGAGGCCGAAGTCCAGGAACGCGACCTTGCCGCGCGGCAACAGGATGTAGTTGCCGGGATGTGGATCCGCGGAAAAGAGTAAGAAACGATTAAGCGAGCCGAAGAAGAAACGCCACAGGATCTCCCCGAGTTCGTTCTTCTTGGTCTGGTCGTCCCAGTCGAACGCCTCGATGAACGAGCGTCCCTTGATGAACTCCTGCGTGATGACGCGCGTCCGGCAGTACTCGGGATACACCTTCGGCACGACGATGAACGGGTGGTCGCGGTAGAGCTCGGCGAACCTTTCCTGATTTGAGGCCTCACGGCGATAGTCGAGCTCTTCCATGACGCGATCGCGGACCTCGTTCGCGACCTCACCTGGATCGATGTTCGGTGCGATCGCGACCGAGATCTTCGTCATCGCCGAAACGTTCTTCAGGTCGGCGCGCACCGCCTCGTCGACGCCGGGGTACTGCACCTTGACCGCGACCTCTTCTCCGGAATGGAGCGTGGCGTGATGCACCTGGCCGATCGAGGCGGCCGCGACCGCCCTGTCGTCGAACGTCGCGAAGACGTCCTCCGGCGAGCGCCCGAACTCCTCTTTGATCACCTGGCGGGATGCCTCGGGATCCATCGGGGGCGCCGAGTTCTGGAGCATCGTGAGGGCGTCTTTGTAGGTGGAGAGGTACTCGCCGGGGGCGGAGAACTCGTAGAAGGACGCGAGTTGGCCGACCTTCATGGCGGCCCCCTTCATCTCGCCGAGCATCTCGACCAATTGCTTCGCGGTCTGTTGATGGAAGCCGTCGAGGAACTCCTGCGCGCGTTCGGGGGCCGCGAACGCTTTCGCTCGGGTACCCACGAAACGCGCCGCACTGCGACTCGTCTGTCCCGCGAGCTTCGCCCCGCGCGAGAACCAACCCGTCGGGAGAACGTCTTTGCGTTTGCGATCGTCTGACATAGTCGTGGGTACTCTAAGTGGCGTGAGGTCGACTCGCCTAGGACTGTTCCTCGTCACGATCCTCACCCTCGGCTGCGCGCAATCGGCACAACTCGGCGTGTTTCAGACGGGCGCGGCGGCGACATCGCCCCGGTCATTAGAGACCGTGCAGTCCGAGGAACCACGCACGCTCGGTCGTTTCACACGCTGGCGGGCGATGGATCATGTCCGCAAGCTCGCCGGCGACATCGGCGTGCGGGTGCGCGCCACCGAAGGCGAGCGCCTCGGCGCGCGCTACATCAAGAAAGAGTTCGAACGTCTCGGCTACAACGTGCACGTTCAGAAGTTCTCGGTGGACGGCGGCACGTCGCGCAACGTCGTGGCGTGGTGGCCGGACGCCCGGCGCTACCCGATCGTCGTTGGCGGACACATGGACAGCGTCCCGACGTCACCAGGCGCGAACGACAACGCCTCCGGAGTCGCGGTAGTGCTCGAGATCGCGCGCCTCGCCCGGGGAACGCGCCAGGCCGGGTTCCTACGGTTCGTCGCGTTCGGCGCCGAGGAGTACGGATCCGACGGGCGCCACCACGTCGGCTCGGAGATCTTCGTGGATCGTCTGGGCCCGAAGGGACGTCGCAAGCTCGGGGGGATGGTGTCCGTCGACATGGTCGCCGACGGTCGGCCTCTGATCATCGGCAACTCGGGGATAAGTGAGGACGTGCTCGCGCGCTATCTCTATCGTCGCGTTGACAAGGCGAACGTTGCGGTCGAGTACCGAACGCTATGCGACTGCTCCGACAATGGTCCTTTCGAGCAGGCCGGGATCCCGGCCTCCTTCATGTGGAGCGGCGACGAACCGAACTATCACGACGACTCGGACACGGTCGCGAATATGTCTCCCCGGGACCTCGAGCGCACGGGAAAGGCCGTGCGGGCCTTCGTCAAATCGCTCGATCAAGCCCTCCTGGATCGCCTGCGCAGATACTGAATCTGGGGCCGCCAAGGGGCTAGGCTGGAGTCCATGATGCGCCCAAGGGGTCGCTGATGGACGATCGCACGGAGACCCTAGAAACCTACGAACCCGACTCTTACGAGTGGGACTACGAAGAAGCCGTAGACCGGCCGCCGCGGGTCCTCTGGGGGCGGATCATCACGCTCGGCATCCTCATGCTCGGCGCGTTCTTCTTCGGGCGCTGGACGGTTCCCGAGGGGGCGTCGACGATCGAGTTGCAACAAGCGAACGATCGCATCGAAGAACTCGAGACCGACGTGGCGACGCTCGAACAGCAGCTGGCGGCCGAGACGCGCGCGGAGACCGAGCCCACCGCGAGCCCCGATACCGAAACGACGCCCGCAGCAAGCGGCGAGGAGCGCACCTACATCGTGGAGAGCGGCGATACGCTCGCGGGGATCGCGATCGAGTTCTACGGCGATGCGTCGCTAGACGACCTGATCGCGGAAGCGAATGGGATAAAGGATCCGCGCGATCTGCGCCCCGGACAGGAACTGATCATCCCGCCCGAGCCCTGATCCGAACGGGCGAGGAGGGATACCTCGCCGCCGTGGCATCTTTTGCGCGGTGACGAGCGGCGATGGGTTCTCCTCGGGAGATATCACTTTCGGTGAGTCGTTGATGAGGGTCGTCGCGCACCTCGACAACGCGCTCTCGTCCTATCGGGCACGCGAAGTTACCGAAGCCCTCGTTCACGCGAACCGCTCCCTCGAGCTCATGCCGGGCATCAGCTCGGAGCTTTGGCGCCATCCCGATCTCGCCACGGGTCTTAACCGGGCCGCCGCGGGCACGGTCTCCGCGCTGCGCCTACGGCGACCCGAAGAAGAGGTGGCGGCTACCTGCGAGAACTTCGCGACCCTGGCGACACGGGCTCTGGAGGTGGTGGTGGGGCCGGTGGCCGCCTCGGTTGCCTATCGCGCCTCGGTCGTGGTTGCGCTGCTTCGGACGGCTGCGGCCGCGGCGGACGCAGGAGTTCATCCTGATGCGCACGCGCTCGCGCGGCGGGCGCGAACGTTGAGCGCCGGGTTGTGGGGCGGTGCGATCTCACCCGAAGCACTAGTGGATGCATTCGAAGCCCTCACGCGCGCGCTTGGATCCAGGCGAGACGATGCCAGAGCCGCGATCGTGACCATCACCGAGCTTCTGCGCGACTCCTGCGGCGCCATCGTGGAGCTCGACGAGTCACCGCGCGCACTCCTCAACAGGATCGCCTCACGGCTCGTCGAGGCTCACGATGCAGCTCGGGCAGGCGATCGTTTCCGTGCGGACAAGCTCGTCGGACGGGCCTACGTCGAGGACTACTCGGAGCTACGAGAGGTGTTGGGGGCGTGGGCCGACGAGGCCGAACTCGACGATCTGATCGGGACCCGGATCCGTCGCGATCTCGCCGCCGGGCGCCCGGTTGACGACCTCTTCTCTAGGGCGAGCGAGCTACTGGCGGCCGCTCCCATCTAGCTCTTTGGACATCGAGCCCGCGCAGGCGACGCCCAGGGAGGGTTTCACGCCGATGGGGCCGAAGGGTTAGAGAGAGATTGAAGGCGGCCCGTACGAGGTAAGGACCCGGCAGGGGCTCGAGGAAGGCGAGCCGGATACCAGCGGGAGCAGCGTTCACCGCCTCTACGGCGGCAAAGGGGGGAACCTGCATGCGACGTGGCGCACTGGCAGCTCTCACGGTTATCGGCGTGGCAACGATGGTCCTCGCGCCGGCCGCACGGGGACAGATCCCGGATCCGGCATTCATCGAACAGGTCCCCGGAGGGCCGTGCGAACCGGATAACCCCTACGAGAAGGCGGGATGGCACAAGACCGCCTCCGCGCAAGCGGGCAAGAAGTGTGAGCGCATCCGTTTCTCCTACGGACCGATCACGGTCAAGCCCGGCCAGAACGACGTGCTGCTGGGACCCGTGACGATCGAGAAGCCCGCCTACGACGGTTACATCACGCGCTTCCAGCCGGACCTGGTGGATGAAACGGGTAAAGCGCCTCCGATCGACGTCATGCACCTCCACCACGCGACGTGGTTGAACTTCTATCCCAACTACGGCAACGGACCCTTCTTCGCGGCCGGCGAGGAGAAGACGATCCTTCCTTTCCCGCGCGGTTACGGCATGCACGTCGGCGCGCGCGACGTGTGGCTACTGCTCTACATGGTCCACAGCGAAGTCGTACAGCCCAAAGAGGTGTGGATCACCTACGAGATCGACTACGTCGCCGAAGATGACGCCGAGAAGATCGGCATAGTCCCGACCAAACCGGTGTGGCTCGATGTCCAGCACGAGCCGATCGCACGCGGTGCACCCGACACGTCCGGCAACCCCGTATTCAACGTCCAGAAGGGCTTCGGTCACTTCGACGAGGACCTCGGCCAGATGGTGTGCTCCTGGCCGAAGGAGAACTGCGCGCGCCACGACGTCTACGGCGGGGACACGCCCCAGCAGGGGAAACCGATACAGATCCCGGGCGCCGACTGGAAGGTCACCAAGGACATGGCCGGGACGCTCATAACGATCGGCGGCCATCTCCACCCGGGCGGGATCAACGACGAGGTGAGCCTCGTACGTGATGGCAAGGAAGTACCGATCCACATCTCCGACGCCATCTACTGGGATCGCAAGTTCGTCGGCGTGGACGAGGAGGGCGACAACCTCAAACGCAAGGACACCGATCGCGGCGGGGGCCCCATGAACTCGTGGGACTTCTCGATGACCGGCACCGGCGCGTTTCTCGACTGGAAGGTGAAGGTCAAAAAGGGCGACATCCTTCGTCTCAACGCGACCTACGACTCCGAATTCGCGTCGTGGTACGAGAACATGGGCATCGTCATGGCGTGGGTCGCGCCCAAAGATCCTCACGGCCCCCCCGGGATCGACGTGTTCGAAGATGACGTCAAGATCGATCCCGGCGTCCCGACGACCGCGACCACCACTCCCGGGTACCGACCAGCAACATGCGAACCGGACCTCATCGGTCCGCAGAAGACGCTGTGTCTGCGCGGCCAGGTGACGCACGGACATCTCGCCGAGGCGGACAACTTCGGGGGTTGTCCCTTCGGCAGATGCGAGCCTCTGCCCAAGAAGGAGGGCCCGCTCGTCAATGAGCTCTACATGTCCGGGTTGACCTACGGGCTCGCCGACATGGGGGTCGTCGAGGCGAACGGGATCCCGCGCGTGAAGGTCGACCAGCCGTTCAGGTTCTGGAACCTCGACACGTACCTCAACATCTGGCACACGGCCACGCGCTGCGCCGCGCCGTGCACGGGCGTAACCGGGCTCGATTATCCGATCGCCGACGGCGGCATCGGCAGCCCGAAGGACGTCATGGACTTCGACTCGACCGAGATCGGCTACGGGCTCTTCTTCTCTCCGGCCAGCGGACAGTTCGGGTCTGAGAAACCCATCGACGAGACGATCCGCGACGGCGCCTACTGGGAGTTCACCCCGACCGAGCCCGGCGTCTACACGTTCTTCTGCCGCATCCATCACGGCATGCGGGGTGTCTTCGAGGTCGTCAAGTGAGAGGAGAAGCCGCGCCGTGATCAGATGGAAGGCCCACTACGGAGACATGTGGGAAGGGCTCCCGGTCGACGTCCTCCCCTGCTCCAACGGCGAGTTCCTCCCTGAGGACCCAACGCCGGAACAGATCGCGATCATGCAACTCGCCGACCGCGAGACCGAACGGTTACGGCGCCTCCACAACATGAGCCGGCGCGACTTCGTGCGCACTGCGGCGGCCTTCGCAGCGGGTCTGTGGGCCATCAACCAGATCACCGGCACGCAGTGGGGTTCTTACAAGGCGTTCGCACACAACACTTTGACGAGCGCGGCATGCGATCTCGAATATCCCACCGCGCAACTCAACAACGCGCCGGGCGAGTTCATCTTCGACGTTCAGAGCCACCATGTCGATCCCAACGG
>JALZEA010000187.1 GCA_030862265.1 Actinomycetota bacterium
GTCGACGCGGCGTACACCGCGGCTCGGAACGCTTATCTCGATCATTTCGAGTACGTCGAGATCCCGCTACGAGTCAGAGACGGAGGACTGACGCTCGAGGTGGAGGAGGACTTCGCCGCGTTGCGCAACCTCATCGAGGCCGGTGCCCCGGTCGGTGACGTCGAGGCAACCGCGGCGGAAGTTCGCCGCGGTCTCGACCGCGTCGAGCGCACCCTCTCGGCGCCGGGCGTGGCCGCGCCGCTGATCGCGCTGTTCTACGCGTTCACGATCGTGTTCCGAGAAGGCCTCGAAGCGGTGCTGGTGGTTGCCGCCATCCTGGCGTATCTCGAGGCAAGTCGGAACACTCAGTACCGAGGCGCGATCCTGAAGGGCGTCGGCGGAGCGGTGTTAGCGACGGCCGCGACATTCGTGGTCACCAGCCTGTTCCTCGACATCGCTCCGTTCCAGCGTGAGTTGCTGGAGGCGGGGACGGCTCTGCTGGCGGTCGCGGTGCTCTTTTACGTGTCGTTCTGGCTCGTCGCGCGACTCGATCACAGGCGATGGATGGAGTTCGTGAAGGCGAAGGTGTGGGCGGCGGCAACGACGGGGTCGACCCTGGCACTCGCGGGGGTCGGCTTCACCGCGGTCTACCGAGAAGGCTTCGAAACCGTCCTCTTCTACCAAGCGTTGCTGTCATTCGCCGAAGGGCTCTCGGAATGGGTTGCCTTGGGTGCTCTCTCCGGGGTAGCCGTGCTCGGCGTCATCGGCTACGTCATCTTCCGCGCCGGCAAACGGGTTCCCATCAGAACGTTCCTCGGTACCGCGGTGGTGCTTGTGATGGTGATGTCGGTCGCGTTCGTCGGCAACGCGGTCCGAGCGCTGCAATCCGCGGCCACCATCTCGGTAACGTTCTTTGAAGGGCTTCCGCGTCTACCGATCTTTCTGGCCGAACTGACCGGGTGGTACCCGACGAGAGAGACCATCCTGGCTCAGGCCATGCTTGCCCTCGTGTACATCGCCGGCGCGATGTGGATGTTCGTGATCGTGCCGCGACGCGAGCGACGCATCGCCGCCCCGCCGACCGCGACGGTCGACGAATCCGTCCAACCGGAGGCTCATTCGGCAACCACCGGGAGCTGAGATCCATGGTTCGCATCGGAATCGATGTCGGAGGGACGTTTACCAAGGCCGTGGCGTGTGACGCGTCGACCGGCGAGATCGTCGCTCGTGCCGTCGTTCCGACGACGCATTCGTCGCCCAGCGGCATCGGTGACGGCGTCGTCACCACGCTTCGGGAGGTCACCGACGAGGTCTGGCGAACGGGGGCCGGCCCCGTCGCGTTGGTCGCGCACTCGACGACGCAAGCGGTGAACGCGCTCCTCGAAGGCGATACCGCGACGGTGGGAGTGCTGGGCTTCGGGCAGCATCCCGATGTCAGACGCGCGCGCAAGCGCACGCATCTCGGCGAGGTGCGGCTCGCTCCCGGACGGCATCTGCAGACCAGGTGCTCGTTCATCGACACGACGCATGGATGCGACCGCTGCGACGTCGAGGCCGCGATCGCGCAGCTCATCGAGCGGGGAGCGGAGGTGCTCTGCGTGTCGCAGGCGTTCGGCGTCGACGACCCGCGTTGGGAGTTCATGGCGTTGGACGTCGCCCGAGATATGGGGCTCCCTGCCTGCGCCGGTCACGAGCTCTCGGGGCTGTACGGGTTGGAGATGCGCACGGTTACGGGCGCGATTAACGCGAGCATCCTGCCGGCGGCGCTCGCCACTGCGTCGCTCGTCGAGGATGCGGTCGACGGCGATGCCGAAGATGTCCCGTTGCTCGTCATGCGTGGGGATGGGGGCGCGGCCGATGTGGTCACGATGCGGCGGCAGCCGTTACTTACGGCATTCAGCGGTCCTGCCGCATCCGTCGCCGGCGCGCTTCGACACTTATCGATACGCGATGGCTTGGTGATCGAGGTAGGTGGGACGAGTACAAACGTTAGCGTCGTGACCGGCGGGCATCCCGTGCTGTCGTACGTGCGGGTGCTCGATCACGTCACGTGCGTTCGCAGCCTCGACGTGAGGGTGGTCGGAGTGGCGGGTGGCAGCCTGCTCCGGGTCGGCACCCGGTTAGGACGTCCCCGGATAGTAGATGTGGGACCGCGGTCGGCTCACATCGCGAACCTCGAGTACTGCTCGTTCGCACCGGCGCACGAGCTCGAACGCGCCTCCGTCGAGCTCATCTCTCCCCGCGCGGGTGACCCGGCGGCCTACGCCGTCCTCGTCTCTCAATCCGGAACCAGATTCGCACCCACGGTGACGTGCGCGGCGAACGCTCTCGGTGTCGTCGCGGACGGCTCGTATGCCGTGGGTAACGAAGAATCGGCGCGACGAGCTTTCGAACGGCTGGCGGCGACGCTCGACGGTGACTGGCGGACGATCGCGCGCGCAACGCTCGACATCGCGGGCGAAAAGGTCGCCGCGGTCGTTCGAGAGGCGACGCGGGACCAAAAGGTGGCTCCGCAGTCGATCATCGGTCTGGGCGGCGGGGCCGGGGCGCTCGTCCCAAGCGTGGCAGAGCGGACGGGGTCATCGTGGCACATCCCGCCGGACGCCGAAGTGATCTCGTCCGTGGGCGACGCTCTTTCGCTCGTGCGGGTCGAGATCGAGCGGTCCATCTCGCCGTCGTCACCGCAAGAGGTCGCGGCCGCTCATCGGGCGGCGGAGGACGGGGCCATCGCTGCAGGCGCGGCACCGGACACCATCCAGATCGAGAGCCGGGCGATCCCCGAACGACGTGCGGTGCGAGTAGCCGCGGTCGGGGCGGTCGCGCTGGATTCGGGAGCCGCGAGTGGCAATCCGATGAGCCTCGACGACGAGTCTCTAGGCCTGATCGCGAAGGAGACGCTGGGCGACGACGTCGAGCGGATCACCACGGGGAAGACCTATTGGGTGTTCGCGGCCGGTGCGGAGCGCGAACGGCCGTTCGCGGTGGTCGACCGTCGTGGGGCGGTCGCTCTCAAAGGCAAGGGACGCGTCCTAACCGGTACGGGCGCGGATGTCGTGGAAGAACTGGAAGCGACGCTGCCTGCGCTGACACGCCACTTCGGCCCGCTATCGATCGCACCGTCACTGCGACTACTGCGCGGGGCACGACTGATCGATCTAAGTCTGTTCTCGTCGACCGAAAAGGTCCTCCAGGCGGCGCGCGTCGAGTGCAGCCGCGCCGGTGATGACGAGGTTGTCGTGTTCCTGATGCGTGACTGATCCATGGCGATATATCGACCACCCAAACCGCGCTGGCGCGTGGGCGCGCTGGGACTTGTTGCGGGACTGGCGATCGGGGGCGGGATCGGTTTCGCCGTGGGTTCACCGGACGCTCCGGACATCGAGGCTGCCGTGGCGGCCATCGAGACCAGCCTGGTCCGTGCCGCGGGCTCCCTCGAGATTGTCGCGATCGAGTACGCCGAGGCGGTCGAGGACGAAGAGGTCGTGGCGCGCAGCGAGTACGAGGGCGCACTCGCGGCGGAAGCGAGTTCCGAGGCTGAGTACCGACGGGTCCGCGCCGGGTTGCGCACGATCGTGCCCGACCGTGTGGCGGTGATCGACGCGGGATACGAGCAGCTGCGCGAGGCGATGACTAGTCGTGCCGACGAAGCAGAAGTGGCGCGACTGGCTGCGGAACTCGAGCGATCTTTAAAGGAGTGAGGTCATGACGGTCACCCGCCTCGGTCGCCTACAGCCCAAAAGAATGGTCCTACGGTGTGCACGTTGATGTTCCAGCCGAGCCCGCGCAATCGCTCGACCAGTTCATGGGGGTCCCAAAAGACTTTTACGACGTGAAAAGTTGTTCCGTCTTGAAGCGGCCGCTTAACGACCGGCACGCTTTCGCCGGCAACGAAGGTTTCGCGTAGCTGCTCGTGTCGCCAGGCGTCCTTGCCCTCGTCAACGAGGAACACACGCCCGTGCGGAAAGAGTGCTCTTTCAACGATTCCCCAAAACGGATCGAACAGTGCCGGAGGGACATGGGAAAGCCAGTTCGCAAAGAAGACGACATCGTACGAGCGGTCTGGTTCCCACGAGAGCACGTCTGCCTCGATGTAACGGACGCGCGGCTCATCGCCGAGCTTGCGCCGTGATTCTTGATGCATCTCGAGCGCGGCGTCGAGCGCGGTGACCGAAGAGGCATGCCGGAGCAGCAGCCGCGTCCAACTTCCCGTTCCACTCGCGATCTCGAGCACGTCACCCGTCGGTTCGAAAGCGTAGAGAGCGCGCTCGATGTCTTCTCCGAAAGCGGCTAGCGGGTCACCGGTGGGGGACGACGTTTCGTCATACTCCACAGCTCGACGACGGTAGTACTCGATCTGTTCCTGGATGAGCGATTCCGGATCCACGAATCGTTCTTTTTCGGTTGGTGGTTCATTCGGCATACGAGGTGACCGATCTGGCGGCTCGTTAGGCCGGCAAGATCCAGAGATTGTCGGCGAGGGGCCGGCCCAACGCGACCTGTTGCCCCTCGACCTCGAGGGTGCGGGTGCCGTCCGGCGCGACCTCCACCAGCGTCAGGTCGCGTCCCGGCATCAAGCGATGATCCTCGAGGTACTTGAGCACGTCGTGATCGAGCTCGACGTCTTCCAAGAGACGTTTGAGCTTGCCGGAGTCGCCCACGGCCATCGACGCCACGGGCCGCAGGTCCGACCAGGGGACGGCAGAGTCCGTGCCGGGGATCGGGTTGCCGTGGGGACAGGTGGGCTCCCCCTCGAGCTTGCTCAGGATCGCGGTTTCGACCTCGGGCGTCATGACCTTCTCCCAGTCCTCGGCCTGCTCGTGACAGAGATGCCAGGGGATCCCAAGAATGTCGACGAGCATGCGCTCCGCAAGACGGTGACGGCGCACCAGCGTCTCGGCGAGGACGCGCCCGTTGTCGGTTAGAGCAAGCTCGCGATCGGTTCCCACCCTAGCGAGATCGTCGGTCACCAGTTTCTTAACCCCCTCCGACACCGTGGCCGGCGCGAGACCGAGACGCTCGCTGACGCGCGCTTGGAGGATCCTCTGGCCTTCTTCACCGAGTTCATAGATCGCTTCCAGGTACGCCTTCGAGGCCTCGTTCAAGGTCGCGATATTTGGCGGCGTGCTGGTCATGGTGGCAATGATAAGAACCTGGGACCCGAGGGCTGCCGATAGGCTCGATGTGTGCCTCGCTCCGCGACCAAAACCCCCCCCAAGAATTCGAAGTCGGCGGCTACGAGACGACCGAAACTGCTGCTGATCGACGGCTATTCGTTGGCATTCCGGGCGTTCTATGCGTTGCCCGAAGACCTCGCGACCACAGACGGGACGCACACGAATGCCGTCTTCGGCTTCACCTCGATGCTGATCAAGGTGTTGCAGGACGAGAAACCGGAACACATCGCCTGCTGTCTCGATATGGGCGCGCCGCTCGAGCGGACCGAGGCGTTCGCCGACTACAAGGCGACCCGCACCGAAGCGCCGGAAACGTTCTCGTCCCAGGTTCCACTGATCCGTGAGGTCCTCAAGGTGA
Source organism: Actinomycetota bacterium (assembly GCA_030862265.1). Classification (GTDB taxonomy): domain Bacteria; phylum Actinomycetota; class CADDZG01; order CADDZG01; family WHSQ01; genus JALZEA01. The sequence continues at coordinate 5,512 of JALZEA010000187.1, forward strand.
TGAAGATCCCCATCTTCGAGCTCCCCGGTCACGAGGCCGACGACATCATCGCTTTCCTCGCCAAGTGTTCCGAGATGGAAGGCGTCGACGTGCGCATCGTCACCGGCGACCGTGACTTCTTCCAACTCGTCAACGACAACATCCATGTCCTCTACAACCGCAGAGGCATCTCCGACATCGTGGATATGGATCGGGCCGCGGTGATCGAGCGGTACGGCGTGCCGCCCGAGAAGTACGTCGACCTCAAGGCGCTCGAAGGCGATAACTCCGACAACCTGCCCGGCGTGCCTGGCGTCGGGACGAAGACCGCCGCGAAGCTCGTACAGAAGTACGGCAGCGCGGAGGCGGCCGTCGACCACGCCGACGAGCAAACTCCGAAATTGGCCCAGAATCTCGCCGCGCACGCGGCCCAGGTCGCGATCAATAAGCAGCTCACGACCCTGGTGCAGGTTCCGCTGGAGGACGTCTCGCTGGACGAACTGAAGCTGGGGCCGTGGGATCTCGAGGAGATCCGGAAGCTCTTCACTTCGCTCGAGTTCCGCGTGCTACTGGAGCGACTAATGGCGGACCTCCCCGACGCCGCGGAAGGCGAAGGCGAGGCCTTCGAGGTCGAGACCGTCGTCGCCGCCACGGCCGCTGATCTGGAGCAACTGGCGAACGATCTCAGAGCGGCCGGTCGCTTCGCGCTCGACGTCGTCGCGATATCGGCGCGTGGACGCCCTCGGTCGCTGGCGTTTTCGTGGGGACAAGGACGTACCGCGTACGTCCCCCTCGGATCCGGCGGTCACGACCCGGCCGTAGTGGCAACCGCGTTGCGCGCGATTCTCGAGGACGCGGATGTTTCCAAGGACGTGCACGGGGGGCGCGCCGCTCTGCTCGCGCTAGACGCAATCGATGTCGGGCTCACCGGCCTTCAGATGGACACGCACGTCGGTACTTATCTGTTGGATCCGGGAGCGCCCGGATACGCGCTTGAGGATATGGCGCGCAAGTACTCGGGACGCGAGTTGAAAGCCGTCGACGGCATCGAACGCGCAGAAAACGACACTGGTCAGGTCGCACTTGCCCTCGAAGGCGATCCCGATGCACTCGACGCCGAAGACGCCTCTTTGCGCGCCCTCGCCATCGCAGAGGTCGCGGCGGCGGTCGAGCCCGAGCTCAAACGTCTCGGGATGCACGAGCTCTACCTCACCATCGAGCGGCCCCTCGTCCCGGTGCTCGCCGCGATGGAGAAGACCGGCGTCAAGGTGGACCTCGATTATCTCGCCGAGATCGGTCGCGATCTCGAGAAGCGGATCGCGGAGTTGGAAACCGATTGCTACGAGCTTGCCGGCGAGCACTTGAATCTCGGGTCGCCGCCACAGTTGCGTGCCCTGCTGTACGAGAAGCTAGGCCTCAAGACAACGCGGCGCACGAAGACCGGTCTGTCAACCGACGCGCGCGCTCTCCAGCAACTGGTGGATCAGCACCCCTTCGTGCCCAAGCTCCTCGAGTATCGGGAGGTCGCGAAGCTCAAGAACACCTACATCGACGCGCTCCCACCTCTCGTGGATCCCGATGACGGTCGTGTTCACACGACCTACGACCAGACGGTCGCTTCGACCGGCCGACTTTCGAGCACGAATCCCAATCTCATGAACATCCCGATCCGCACCGACATCGGTAAACAGATCCGCCGCGCGTTTGTGCCGGAACCGGGTTTCGTCCTGCTCTCCGCGGACTACTCCCAGATCGAGCTACGCGTGATGGCGCATCTCTCCGAGGATTCGATCTTGGTCGAAGTCTTTGCCAAAGGCGACGACATCCACACCGCCACCGCGGCGCGCGTGTTCGGGGTCAAACCGAAGGACCTCACCACAAAGCATCGCTCGACGGCCAAAATGATTAACTACGGCATCACTTACGGCATGGGCGTTCCCGGACTCGCCGAGCGCCTCAACGTCCCACAGGCCGAAGCTCAGGAAGTTATGGACGCCTACTTCGAGCAGTTCGGAGGGGTTGCCGATTACCTCGATGAGGTCGTGACCCGCGCGCATGCTGATGGCTTCACGACGACGATGTTCGGCCGCCGGCGCTATCTACCGGAGCTCGGCAGCGGTAATCCACGCGTGCGTGCGATCGGGGAGCGTCAAGCGTTGAACGCGCCGATGCAGGGGACGGCCGCCGACATCATGAAGCTCGCGCTGATCAACGTCGCCCGAGCGCTCGCGACGTCCGGTCTCAAGACGCGCATGATCCTGACGGTTCACGATGAGCTGCTCTTCGAGGTCCATGCCGACGAGCAAGCTGCCGCCGCCGAGCTGGTCGAGCGGGAGATGACCGGGGTATGCGACCTGAAAGTGCCTTTGGCGGTCGACGCCTCCTTCGGGGACAACTGGGCCGCCGCCAAGGGCTAACGTCGAATGCTCGGTTGAGGGGGTACTACTCCGCTCGTATACTCGGGCCGCCCCTTAGGGGGTAATTCTTTGTCAGGAGGAACCCAACCCATATGAGTACTCAGCAAGACGAGGCTGTGCGGAATTCTCCCGCCGCCCCCCCGGCAGAGGAAACGCTTCCAGACGGCTCGGGAGGCGTGATCACCCGCACGGCCCCCTCGACCTCCGGAGCTACCTACGCCGGCGGCACGATCGTCGAGAACGACGTCGGCACCTCTCAAGAGGAACTGATGGCCGCGATCGACGCCACGATCAAGCCCTTCGACGAGGGTGACCTCGTCACGGGGCAGGTCGTGAAGATCGACAAGGACGAGGTCCTTCTAGACATCGGTTACAAGTCCGAGGGCGTCATCCCCGCACGAGAGCTGTCTATCCGCAATGACGTCGACCCCTCGGAGATCGTCTCGATCGGTGATGAATTGGAAGCCCTTGTCCTCCAGAAAGAGGACAAGGAAGGTCGTCTGATCCTCTCCAAGAAACGCGCTCAGTACGAGAAGGCGTGGGGTCGCATCGAGGAGATCAAGAATCAGGACGGCACCGTCACCGGCCCGGTCATCGAAGTCGTCAAGGGCGGTCTCATCCTGGACATCGGCCTACGAGGGTTCCTTCCCGCGTCGCTCGTCGAGATGCGGCGCGTGCGCGATCTGCAGCCCTATGTCGGCAAGGAACTCGAGTGCCGCATCATCGAGCTCGACAAGAATCGCAACAACGTCGTTCTCTCACGGCGCAAGTTCCTCGAAGAGAGCCAGGCCGAGCAGCGTCAGGACTTCCTCACATCTCTCGCCAAAGGCGAGGTGCGCGAGGGTGTCATCTCATCGATCGTCAACTTTGGCGCCTTCGTTGACCTTGGTGGTGTCGACGGACTCGTCCACGTATCGGAGCTCTCGTGGAAACACGTTGATCATCCGAGCGAGGTTGTCGAGGTCGGCCAAGAGGTGAAGGTCGAAGTCCTCGACGTCGACCTCGAGCGGGAGCGCGTGTCGCTGTCGTTGAAAGCAACGCAAGAGGATCCCTGGAGACAGTTCGCGCGCCAGCATGAGGTGGGTGAGGTCATCGAGGGCCGCGTGACGAAACTCGTTCCCTTCGGTGCATTCGTCGAACTCGACGATGCGATCGAAGGACTCGTCCACATCTCCGAGCTCGCGGTGCATCACGTCGAGCGGCCCGAGGACGAAGTGAGCGTTCACGATCGTGTTCAGGTGAAGATCATCGACATCGATCTCGAGCGACGCCGCATCAGCCTGTCGCGCAAGCAGACGATGGCGGGTGGGGAGTCGTCCTCGATTCCGGAGGAGGAGGGGGGTCTGCCTGCGCGTGCCGCGGCGGAGACCACCGAACCGACCGCGGAGCCCGCCGCCGAGATGGAGCTGGAGGCGCGCGAAATCTCCGAAGACGCCGGCGTCGCGACGGAAGACACGATTACCCGTCCCGAAAGCGACGCAGAGGTCGTATCCGGTCTGGAAGGTGCCGGCGAGCTGCTGGACGAACCGGTTGCGCCGGAGGCTGCATCGACCGTCGATGAGGTCGTGGCTCCGCCCGAAGAGAAAGAAGAGGCCGAACTCACCGCCCACATGGCGCCCGACGCACCACCCGAGGCGAAGTCCGACGCGCT
>JALZEA010000188.1 GCA_030862265.1 Actinomycetota bacterium
CAAGTGCTCGGCCTCTCCCTTGTAGGCGCATCGCGTCCGCGTCGGGCTCGAGTCCAGGTTGCCGACGTCCTCCGGCGGCAGGTAGTAGCGAACAGGAAGGCCGGTCTCGTAGAGGAGCAGGGGTGCCCGCGAGTCCGCGATCACTTCGCCGTCATGTTCGATTGCGATGTGTCGGGAGGAGCGGCGGACATCGATCCGCGAAAACGGGTCGCGGGCTTGGGCGACGAGCGGCTCATCATCTTCGAGCCATACGTCGACGGCGTCCCAAGCGACCGACACGTATCCAGGGAGGTCGTCGAGAGGCGTCGACTCCACGCCGTATACGTCTGCGGCCGGGAACGCGAAGAACGGATACGGCCGGTCGCGCCAGACGAGCAGCGCACGGCGGCAGTCGACCACCGTCTCCCGGGCTCGTAGCGCGCGGATCCAGCGGTTCGAGGGGTGCGTTCGTGGCACGTCAGGCATCTTGACGACTACGTCCGGCCGCCGTCTGGCCACTGAATATGTGCCTCGTTAGCTGGATACTTGAGGACGTGTCCGGGGAGAACCTCGAACTCGTCCGCGAGATGTACGTGGCGTTTCACGGTGGCGACGCCGAGCGCGCGTTGTCCTATTTCGCGAGCGACGTCGTGGTTGACCCCGGCGGTCGCGTCGACAGTGGAGTGGGCTACGGCCGAGACGCGCTCGCTCGGATCATCGGCGAGTGGGTTGGTGCGTTCGACGATTGGAGCGAGGAGATCGAGGATCTGCGCGCGGTCGGCGACGAGGTGCACGCGGTAGCGGTCCAGAGCGGCCGCGAGCGCGCGACCGGCATCGAAACCCGGATGCGCTACGCGGTCGGCTACCGCGTTGAAGACGGAGTGATCACCCGGATGACGCTGTACCGGGATCCGGCCGACGTGCCGTCGTGACTCGTCCCACTAAGCCCATTGCTTGGTTGCGGCTGCCGTTTGTGGGGACGCCTACGCGCTCAAGCCGGCGGCCTTCAAGCCGTCGGCGTGACTCAGGAAATCGTCGGAGCTCGCGATCTTTCCGTCGCGGAAAGTCCATAGCTGCGCGATCTCGGATGTGAGCTCGACGTCGCTCGCCCGCCCGGTCGTCTTGATCTCGCCGAGGCTGAGCAGGGATTCACCGACTTCGCGGAACTCATCGATGCGAACCTCGAGGCGCTGGAACGCTTCGCCGCGGTAGCTCTGCCAAAACTGCCGAATGCCGTCGTGTCCGCGAAAGACACTCTCTGTGCCTTCGAAGGATGGCTCGATGGACGAATGCCATTCCACGTCGGGATCGAGGAGGTCGAGGAAGGTGTCAAGGTCGTCCCGATTCCATGCGGACGCGAGCCGTTTGACCATTTCGATCCTGTCCTCTGACATCCCGCGCCGGAGTATCTCGCCTCCGGTGTTGTCGCGGCGCGCGTCAACACGCACAACCCGGTGGAGGGTTCGATAACCGTCCGAAGTCCATTGGTTGGTTGCTTCACGCGAACGCGGGCGGCCTTCTCCAGCGTGTCCGTGTGATACGAACGCGGAGATGGACTTCGAGCGGGCGGCGCAACTTGCCGGGGAGATCGCCGAGACCCTGAATCGTCGCGATCCCGACCGTTTCCTGGCTCGCGTTCATCGCGATTTCGAGGGCTGCTCGGCTCTAGTGCAGGCGGAAGGCGGGCAGATGTTTCGGGGCGTCGATGGCGCAAGGGCCTGGTTCGACAACCTGCTGGAGGTCTACGAGCGCCTCCGCGCGTCTGTGGAGCAAACGGTGGCCGTGGGGCGGAACGCTCTGCACCTGGTTCGGATCGAGTTCGTCGGTAGAGGCAGCGGAGTAGCCATTGAGGCGCTCGTGGCATGGGTTATCGAAGCGCGCGAAGATCGCATCGTGTTCATGCACAGTCACCTCGATCTCGCGGAGGCGTTCGACGAAATGAGCCGCCGCGTCGCCGAGCTTCATTGACAGCTTGAGGGTTCGATAACCGTCCCACTAAATCCACTGCTTGGTCGCGTGCTCCCGCTTTGGCGCACAGCAACGAAGCGATGAGCCGCACCCATGGAGGTTTCAGCTGAGCTGCTCGGCCAGTCCGATGATGATGCCCTCAGGGCCACGCAGGAAGCAGAGCCGGTAGATGTCCTCGTACTGCGCGATCTCGCCGACGAGCTCGGCACCGTGGCTGCGCAGGCGGGCAACGACGTCGTCGACGTCGTCGACCATGAACATGATGCGGCGCATGCCCAGCGCGTTCGCCGGGGCGCTTTCCGGCTCGGCTCTGACCGCCGGCGGCGTGTGGAACTTCGACAGCTCGACCCGGCCGTGCCCGTCCGGGGTTCGCATCATGGCGATGTCGGCACGGACGTCATTGAGCCCGACGGTCTGGTCCACCCAAGGCCCCTCGAGCGTCGTCTCGCCTTCCAGCTCCATACCGAGTTCGGCGAAGAACGCTATGGCAGCCTCGAGGTCGTCGACCACGATGAGAACGTTGTCCATCCGCTGAATCGTCATATCCCCACCGCCGCGACGCCGACTAAGCGCTCCGGGTGTGGGCGACCCAGCCCGGGACCTCGTCATAGCTGATCAGCGCGGGCTGGCGGGGCCACCGGGCGCTGAGGAGGCAGAAATCCACACCGGCCTGATCCATCGCTGCAACCGTGAGCTCGATCGCCGGCTGCGCGTCGGGAATCTCTTGTCCGGTCCAGCGACGCAGTGACGCCAACATGTCATGCAACGAGAAGCGGGGGGTGGGGTGCTGCATCCAGACATCGATCGTCACGCCGATCAGCCTGCCAGATCGGTGGGGCGGTCGCAGTCAACCTAATTCACGCCTCGGGGGTTCGATAACCGTCCCACTAAGTCGATTGCTTGGTTGCTTGCTTCCCACGCACGCCGGATACTGGCGGCGTGTCGCAGGGGAACGTCGAGCTCGTCCGGGAACACGTCAAGGCGTTTCTCGCAAAGGACACCAGGCGGGCGAACGCGTTCCTCGACCCGCACGTTGTATGGGATGGCTCTCGCACGGCGGGCGTCGAAACGGGCAACGTCACCTACGGAACCCAGCAGCTCGATGACTTTGTCCGCAGCTATCGCGGGGCCTTCGACCGCTTCGACTGGAACATTCACGATTTCGTCGAGCTCGGCCCCGGAGTGGTGCTGGGGCTCGTGACCGAGACGGGCTATGGGAGGCAGAGCGGCGTACCGGTCGATCGCTCGTACGCTCTGGTCTACCTGATCCTCGATCGGAAGATCGTTCGCATCACTCTGTTTCCGAGCGAGGACGAGGCGCGCGCGGCGGTCGGGCACGTCGGTCACTGATACCTGGGCGATCGGGCGCGGATGCTCTGGGCGCCGGAACCCTTGCGGGTGACTCGAGGGCCGTCCCACTAAGTCCATCGGTTGGTTGCTTGCCGACCGGCGCGGCCGCGACTTAGGCTTCCACTATGGCTGAGCGTCTCGCCCCTGAGCTCCTGGCGCGGTACGACGAGGCTTTCGACTGCTTTAACCGCGGCGAGCTCGACCTCATGATGGAGCCGTACGTGGAGGACGCGGTCTTTGACGTGTCAGCAGTCTTCACCGACGTGCGCCCAATGCGTGGACGCACAGAAATCCGCCGCTACTGGCAAACGCTCCACGAGACATGGGACGGCCTTCGCATCGAGCCGGTTGAGGGCTTTGACCTCGGGCGCGGCCGGTTTGTGATCGACCAGCGCATGTGGGGCAAGGGCACCCGCAGTGGGGTCGATATCGACCAACGCTTCGCGATGCTCTACGAGATCGATAAGCGCGGGAAGGTTGTCCACGCTCAACTGCTGCCTGATGTGGACGCCGCATTCGCGGCTGCCACGACGAGCGAGCACGGCGGTTAGGAACCCTCGGGTCTCGCTCGAGGGTTCGATAGCCGTCCCACTAAGTCCATTGCTTGCTTGCTTCCCTGTTTGGGGAAGCTGCGTGTTGAGGGCACGTTGCGCTGGCATACTCGCGGCCGTGTCGCCGAGTCTCGACGAGCGCCTCGCGTCGCAGTTTCCTGGGTTATCGCGTCGGCTTGTCGCTCGCATGTTCAGGCTGCCCGATGGGTCACCGATCAGGCGGCGGGTGCTCAAGCGTGCCTTTCAAACGCACAGCGGTACTGCGCATCCTGCAGCTGGCATTTACCGCACTCCGGAAGAGCGTTTCGAAGGGCTCCCGGACTTCGCGTTTCGACCTAGCTACAGGACCGTCGGGGACCTTCGCTTGGCACACCTCGACGTCGGTGAGGGCCCCCCGGTCCTGATGGTCCATGGGACACCGACGTGGTCCTTCATCTGGCGCAAGCTGATCCCACCGATTCGCGACGCGGGGTATCGGTGCGTGGCGCCGGATCACGCCGGGTTTGGCCGTTCGGACAAGCCCACCGAGCCGGCCTGGCAGTCGCTCGAGCGTCACGTCGAGTTGACCGGCTCTCTGCTGGAGGACCTCGATCTGCGCGACGTGACCGTGGTGGTGCACGACTGGGGCGGGCCAATCGGGCTGACTCTCGCTCTGGCCTATCCGGACCGCATTGCGCGGATCGTGATCCTCACACGGTGATCGATTCCCGCTAGGTGTGGATAAACGAAGCGTGGGTGCGCATCCGCGATTGGATTGCGAGCACCGAGGACCTGTCAATCGGAGAGCTCGTACGGGCGATCTGTTACCAGGACCCGCCCGATGACGTAGTCGGAGCCTACGAGGCACCCTTCCCGACACCCGAGTCGAAGGCCTCGATGAGAGGCCTCGTCATGAGCGTTCCGAGCACGGACAACAAGAGCGCCGGGGCACTCTCGGAAGCATGGTTCGCCGCTCTGAGGCGTGACACAAGACCAATGCTTGTGCTCTGGGGACAGCAAGACCTCTTCCTGACGCTCGCGGTTGGCCAGAGGCTCGTTGCGGGGATCGGCCGCCGGATCGACCACGTGATCCCGCAAGCGGGGCACGCTCTCCAGGAGGATCAAGGCCCGGCAATCGGTGCCCTGATCGCCGACTGGCTCCGCGCGACGGAACCCTCGCCTGCGACTTGACGGTTCGATAACCGTCCCACTAAGTCATCGAATACTTCCCTGCTCCGCGCAGCCGTACTGCACTCACTACGCCCGGAACCCGAGCAAGCGGCCGAATGCTGCGAGCGCGGGCACAGCCGCATTCAGCAGCGGATTCGGAGACCTCGAGTGCAGGGGGTACTTGCGCACGAGCACAGCGATCTGAAGCAGGGACCGGATCCCACTGAGATCGCCAAGCCGTCGCTCGTTCGCGGCGCGGCACAGCGCCTTTATGTGAGGCTCGAAGTCGAGCGGCGGCCGGTGGACGTTCCGGACGCGAACGGGGCTATCCCCGACGCGGAAAGTGTGCGTCGTCCCCGGCGGCACGGCGACAGCCTCGCCCGCCGCGAGTTCCAGCCATTCATCGCCTACCAAGACCTGGAACCTGCCCGCGAGAACCTCGTACTCCTCGGTCATGCGGGGATGCACGTGGGCTTGGGGGGCCCACCCATGAGCCGGAAGCTCCCACTCCATCTCCAGCAGCTCGCCGCCGGTATCGGCGGTTGACTGCGTAATCCCGAAGACTGAGCCGTCTGGCCAGATGAGGGTCCGCTCGGGGGCCATGGACACGGGACGATCCTCGCAGACGCTCACCCGTCATCTTCGGCTCGAGGTTCCGATAATCGTCCCATCAAGTCCATTGCTCGGTTGCTAGCGCGCCGTTGCTAGCAGCATCACGGTGACTACCGCGGCGCCAACCGGTCCGGCGTCACCACAATCATCGTCAACGCCGGAGGCTGATCGTCAGCCCGAGGAACGCGGAGCCGACGAGCGATGCGATGACGCCGACACCCAGCAGCGCTACCAGGGGCAGTACGCCGCTGCGAGTGGGTCTATCCGGCCCTTCCATCTCCCCGCTGCATGTTGCTACCCGGATCCGACGATCGGCCGCGAGCAACTCCCGCGAATAAGCTGCCCCGCATGCGGGCCTTCGTCACCGGTGGTGGCCGCGGCATCGGCGCGGGGATCGCGCGCGCGCTCGCGGGCGATGGCTGGGACGTGGTCGTGGGCGCACGCAGTCGCGAACAGGTGCACGCCGTTGCGGAAGAGATCGGTGGCCGGTGGGTGCAGCTGGACGTCGCTGACCGCCGCTCGGTCGAGCACGCGGTCGTCGAAGCGGGGGAGGTCGACCTGCTCGTCGCGAATGCGGGTGTCATGGGCACGCGGGGATCGACATGGGAGACCGACCCCGCCGACTGGTGGCGGGTCTACGAGGTCAACGTCCTGGGAGTCCACCTCTGCTGCCGCGCCGTCATCCCGGGCATGCTCGAGCGGGGCGGCGGGCGGATCGTGATAACGGGGAGTGGCGGCGCTTATCTGCCCGGCAGCGAGCGCACTGCCTACCCGCCGAGCAAGGCGGCGGTCTGCCGCTACGGCGAAACGCTCGCGAACGAGCTCGCAGGACGCATTCCGGTCTTCTTCTTTAGCCCCGGGCTCGTCCGGACGGAGATGACGGAGGCTCTCGGTGATGACGCGCCCTGGACGCCGCCAGAGCTAGCGCCCGAACTCGTCCGCAAGCTAGCGACGGGACGCTACGACGCGCTCGCGGGTCGCTACCTCCACGCAGAGCACGATGACATCGACGACCTTCTGGCGCGAATCGACGAAGTGCGCGAGCGCGACCTGAACGCGATCCGTCTCCAGAGATAACGGTCACTCAACCCTCGTTGGCGGCTTGAGGGTTCGATAACCATCCCACTAAGTCCATTGGAATGGTTGGTTGCTTCCGCGTTGCCTGTGAGTTGACAGGACCCGGCGGCGGTAGACGTTGGCGTGCTTGCGAGCGACAGCGACCATTTCATCCGTCCACGGGTAACCGATGTGCCCGGGGACTATCACAAGCTCCGGAAAGTCCAACGCGATCTGGTCGATGTACGGAATCGGCCGGCCGGTCTCGGACGGGCGTAGCGGACCCGTATAGCCGACCTGCGTGAAGAAAGGAACGCCGAGCTCCACACAGGCTGCATACAACGGGTAATAG
>JALZEA010000189.1 GCA_030862265.1 Actinomycetota bacterium
CCCCGAGGCCGGCAGCCGCGTCGACGACCGCGGCGAAGGCATCGTCGATACCGAAACGTGCCGGGTCGATCAGGTTCATCGAAACCTGTACGCCGATCGGTAGCTCGAGAGCCAGTGCGCGCACCGCCGAAGGGTCACGGATCCTCCCGACTATCTCCTTGGCGGCATCACGTGGGGCGTCGAGGACGACGTTGAAGGCGATCAGTGGTCCCCGCGCTCCGACACATACGACTCCGACCCGCGGATCGATCTCGCCGGGGCCGTGGTCAGGGTGGAGGCCTTGGCCCATCCGGCGAGTAAGGGCCTCGAGGCCGCCCTTCCTGATGCCGGGGAGCTCGGCGGTTTCCGGCCGTTCACTCGCGGCCCCATAGAGGAAGACCGGGATCCCTTGATCACCGATCCGCGCGGCCGCGGTATGCGCCGCGGCGATCGCGGCGGTCATGTCTTCTTCGAACGGAACGAACGGGCACACATCCAGCCCGCCGAGGCGCGGATGAGCTCCGTCATGCCGGGTGAGGTCGATCGCGCGGCATGCTTCGGATAGCGCGACGATGCCGCCGAGGAGTGCATCGAAATCCCCCGTCGCGGTGAACACCGAGCGGTGGTGAGTCGGATCGCTGTGGATGTCGAGCACGCGGGCACCTGCGGACGTGATCGCCGTCCCGAAAGCCTCGATACGGCGTGGATCACGCCCTTCCGACACGTTCGGAACGGCGACCAGCGGCATGGGGCGACGATAAAGGGACTTCGTCCCTTTGCCGTCGTCCTCGGCGGCTCGGATGCGCACGCGCCTCCGCCACCTTCGTCCTCGGTACGACCGGTGCGCATCGGAGTTACCGTTGACGTGTGAGCGACTACGGATACGCGCTCGAGGTTCCCGCTACCTACGATGAGGCCGTCATCCGGACACGCCTTGCGCTGCGGGGAGAGGGTTTCTCGATCCTCACCGAATCGCACGTCGGCGGCATGCTTCCCGAGATCGGTGACGAGCGGCAATACCTCTTCATGGGTGCCTGGAACACGGGGATCACAGACGAAGCCGACCCGCAGGTACGTGTCGCGCTCAACCTCCCATGCAACGTCGTCGTGCAGGAGAGAGGTCCGGTGACTCTCGTGGCCGCCCTCGACCCGCTCGATAGCGTGGATCCATCCGATGACCGATCCCTGACCGTGGCAGAGACCGCGCGCGCCGCGCTCGGGCGCGCGTTCGATCGCATCAAACAGGACGCTTGATGGCGAACGCTCGGTCCGAGATCGTCGACCGGTTCCTGAAAAGACTCGACGATGTCGTCGAGCGTTGCACCGAGGCGATCTTCGAAGCCATTCCCTCTTACGAGCGCATGAGCGAGGTGCTAAAGGAGGACCTACGCAAAGCGGTGCGGGATAACGTCGCGACCTTGGCGCAGGTGATCGCACAAGGCCGCGAGATTCGCCGGGAGGAACTCGAGGGAATCGAACGGACGGGTGCGCGACGTGCGCAACAGTCGATCCCTCTGGACGATGTCTTGCACGCGTACAGAACTGTGTCGCGCGTGTGTTGGACCATCCTGTCCGAGGAATGCAGGGCGTATCAAGGGGAGGCGCTCGACGCGACGATCGAACTTGCCGAATCGATCCTGCGCTACACCGACCAGATCTCGACAGGCGTGGCGCAGGCCTATGCCAAGGCCCAGCGCGCGATCGTCAGAGAGCTCGAAGGGGCGCGCCGGGAGTTCCTGGCCGACCTGCTCTACGGTACCGATGCCGCGCCAGAAGACATCCTGCGGCGGGCCCACAGCTTCGGATACGACCTGTCCCTGAATTACGTAGCCGTCGTCGGGCGGGGCCCCGACGAGGACCCCAACAAGGAGTCCACCCTGGCGACGGCCGCGGCGAAGGTCGTGGGGGAGGCGGGGGATCCGATCGTGCTGCAGAAGGGTGAGCTCTCGATCGCGCTGTTGCCTGCCGAGCCCGCCTCCGATCCCGCCGTAGTCCCCGAGAAGCTCGTCGCCGAACTCGGCACGGAGTGGTGCTTCGGGGTGGGGGGGCCGGACCCGGGGCTCGAGGGCATCCGCCGCGCCTATCTCGAGGCGCGCGAAGCCCTCGAGATCGGGTTGGCGTTGGCCTCGGGCGAGCGCGTGTTCCGCTTCGACGAACTGTTGCCGTACCACTTCCTCAGGGTCGAACCGGCTCTGGTCGACCGCTTCGTCGGTCAGACACTCGGCCCGCTCATCGAATACGACGCCCGCCGCATGGGCGAGCTCATCAAGACTCTCGAGGCCTACTTCGCGGCCGACGGCAGCGTGAAGATGGCCGGCGAGCGCCTCTTCGCCCACCCTCACACCGTCACCTATCGCCTGAAACAGATCGAGAAGCTGACAGGGTGGTCCCTGCGAGATCCCGAGGACAAGCTGCGGCTGTCGCTCGGCCTCCGTGCCCATCGCTTAGCGGAGGCTCGCAAAGAGTCCGACGAGTGAGCGAACTCAGGATCGCGATCGTCGGCAGCTTTTCCACGGGCAAGACGACCCTCGCAACCGAGGTGGCCGAGCGTTTGGCCTTACCTCTCCTCCCCGAGGCGGCCCGTGAGGTTGCCGGCCTGGGCTTCAAGCTCGACAAGGACGCGACGCCCGAGATCGAGGCGCTGATCTTCCTCAAGCACTACAACAACGAGCTCTCGACGTATTCGTTCGTCGTCGATCGCTCGATGCTGGACATCATGGCGTACGCGGGGTGGGTGCTCGATAACCGGCCGCGCACGAAAGAGATGGCGATCTGGGAGGAATGCGAACGGCTCGCGGAACGCCGATTGCGTACCGCCTACACACACGTCTTCTATCTGCCTATCGAGTTCGCCATCGTTCCCGACGGCTTACGTCCGGAGGACCCCGATTTCCAGAAGGACATCGACGAGCGTCTCCGCGCGCTTTTGGACGGTTACGGGCTCGTGTACGAAACGATCACCGGGTCGGTCGAGGAGCGGGTCGACAAGATCATGCGTGCGCTGGGCAGGGGCTAGGGGAGAGGAGCGCTCGGGGTTTAACGGAGGCGGATGCCGTCGATGCGGCCGATGATCAGATGTCCCACCGTGGCGCAGCAACCGTCGATGACCGCCATCCAGGGTGTCCCCTCCGGTCCGATCTGAACGTCGATGAACTCATACTGCGCCCCACAGCGCAAGGTCCCGCACTTTCCGATCACGAGAGGATGCTTCGGATCGTTGATCGTCGAGGTGGAGAACCGGGGGTTACGCGTCAGCGCGTTAACCGAAACGGTCAGATACGCGTTCCAGGTGGCGCCCTCGTACGACGCCTCGTCGATCCGGTAGGGAGGCCCCGGCGCGTTCGTACTTCCCATGTAACCGATCGCGATCTTGCCCACGGGCGCGTGCGGCGCGATCGCGATCGCCGGGAGACTCGTTTGCGTCACACCCGGCGGGGAGACGCGGATCGGTTCCGACCACGTCTGGCCTCCGTCGGTCGACACGGCCAGGTAGGGCAGCAGGTCGGCCGCGATCCACGTGTAATAGAGGTTGCCTTTTCGGTCCGCTACGACTGCCGCCTCGTGTGAGGGCTGCGGGATGTTGTCCGGCGGCCCCGAGTCGCTTGCCGCGACCCCGTTTTCGGCAATCTGTACCCGCTCCCAAGTGAGCCCCCCGTCCTCGCTTATCGCGAGCCACGGCTGCTCGCACCACCCGCGTGGCAGATAGACGGTGCCCCGCCGATCGACGAACCCGTGGCCGGTCAGACCCGAACAGGTTCCGGGGACTCCCTCGGTTCCGGTACCGGCGCGCGGGTCATTCAGGTATGGCGGTGTACCCGTCAGGCGCCACGTCGCGCCCCCGTCCAAGGACTTGATGCAGGTCGTCGCGGCGCTGCCGACCGCGGTCGCATACGCGTTCGCGGCACAGTTGTAGACGACATTGTCGTAACCGACGGTCGTATCGGCTGCGGAGGGGGGCCCGGCGAACACGGTTTGATGATCGGTCTGTTCGACGCTGACCACAGAGGTCTTCCAGCTCCGTCCCCGGTCGTCCGAGTAAGAGAACATCTGCCCCGGAGCGGGGAATAACAGATCGCTCGTGAAGACCCGCCCGGTGTCGACGTCGACCGTCAGATACGGGTCCTGCGTCCAGCTGTGGGCCCACTCATCGCCCGACGCGAGACGCGGAGAGACGTCCTTCCATGATCTGCCCCGATCGGTCGAGCGCAAGACGATCGATGCGTTGGGCGTGAGACCGCGCATGATGCCCTGCGCGAAGAGCGTTCCGTCCGAGTCGATGCCGAGCGTCGGCTCGATGCCGAGCGAGCCGGTGTGGAACACCCGCGCTTTTCCCTGTCCGTCCTCTTCGGCACGCTCGTCGCCCGCACGGTACGTCACGACATCACCCGCTCCCAGCCGACCGGAAACATCGCGGCTGGCGTACTGGGTACGCGCGGATGCCACGGCCGTGGCGAGGTCACTTGTAGTTATCGCACCGACGTGGGCGTGCGTCTGCGTGTGCCCGATGGCGCTACGGGTGATTGAAGAGCTTGGAGCAGCGAGGGCCGCGAGCACGGCAACAACGAGGATCTGTTTCGGGAGGCTCCGCCCCATCTCTTTCCCTTCGGCGCGCCGCGGCTCGGTCGGGTTTCTAGGCAGGAGGTTAGGCGAGCCCCACGCCGGTCCTGCACGCGGCTACCCTGCCCGCATGCCCGAGAGAGTCCTCATCATCGGTTGGGATGGCGTCGATTGGAAGATCCTCAAGCCTCTCCTGGATGCCGGCGAGCTACCGAACCTGGCGGCATTGATCGAACGCGGCGCGCACGGGGACTGTTTGTC
>JALZEA010000013.1 GCA_030862265.1 Actinomycetota bacterium
AGATCGAGGAGCTGTTCCGTCAGCCGATCGCCCCGTCCTTTTGGAGAGATCCCGAGCGCGTCGTAGTCCTCGGTGCGCGCCCCAACGGCGAGACCTAAGGTGAGTCGTCCACCCGATGCTGCCGCAATCGACGCCGCCTCCTTGCCCAGTGCGGCGTTCTGCCGCAATGGGCCGATGACGACCATCGTGACGAGGCCGATCCGCTCGGTCGCCTCGGCCGCAGCGGCGAGCGTGTTCAGTGGGTCGTGGCATTCGTACACGACGCGGTCGACGACCCCGATGCTGGAGAAAGGCCCCGCGTCCGCCTTCTGCGCCCACTCGACCAGGAAGCTTGCGGCCGTGCCCGGCACGGCGTTCGGCAACCCGACACCGACGTTCAGGTCCGCTCCCTCCATCCGATGCGCGCCTAAAGCAGCGCCTAAGGTAGTCCACCTATGCCGCCCTTCACAGGCACGTCCGGCGCCACGAACGAGTGGGAGAACTTCCGCTTCACCGTGACCGACGGCGTCGCGACGATCACGTTCAATCGACCCGACAAGCTCAACGCGTTGACGTTCGAGGTCTATGCCGACCTGCGCGATCTCCTCGCGGAGCTTCCTAATAGAGCCGACGTCCGCGTGCTCGTGATCACCGGGGAGGGCCGAGGTTTCTGCTCAGGCGGTGACGTCCACGAGATCATCGGCGAGCTGTTGCAGAGCGACTCGGAGACGTTGCTGGCGTTCACTCGCATGACGGGAGCGGTGGTCCAGAACATGCGGGAGTGTCCGCTGCCCATAATCGCCGCGATCAACGGGGTCGCAGCGGGGGCGGGTTCGGTGATCGCGCTTGCCGCGGACTTCCGGGTCGTGGCTCGTTCCGCGTCGTTCGCGTTTCTCTTCACCAAAGTAGGGCTTGCCGGTGCCGACATGGGCTCGGCCTACCTATTGCCGCGCATGGTCGGTCTGTCGCGCGCCACCGAGCTGTTGATGCTCGGCGAGACGGTCGACGCGGCCACGATCGAATCCTTGGGGTTGGCTTATCGAGTGGTCGAGGACGGGGAGCTTTCGGCCGTGACTAACGAACTCGCGCGCTCGCTCGCCGACGGACCCGCCCTTGCGTACGCGAACACAAAGATCTTGTTGTCGCGCGAGCTCGACATGGATCTCGCCGGGGCGCTCGAGCTGGAGGCCACGACGCAAGCTCTGTTGATGACCAGTGACGATCATGCGGAGTTCTACAAGGCCTTCAACGAGGGTCGTAAGCCCAACTGGACCGGGAAGTGACCTCGCCGCACGAGATCCTCAACCCACCGACGTTGGCACGACCCGTCGGGTTCTCGCACGCGGTCGTCGCGGCTCCCGGGCGCACGGTTTACCTAGGGGGCCAGGCGGCGCACGATGCTGCCGGCACGATCGTCGGAGAGTCGATCGCCGAACAGTTCTCCCAAGCCGCGGCGAACGTGGTCACAGCTCTCGAGGCCGCCGGTGGGGGGGCCGAGCACCTCGTCTCGATGCAGATCTTCGTTACCGATGCGGCGGAGTACCGGAGCGCGTTGAGCGAGGTATCGGGTGCCTACCGCGAGAACTTCGGGCGTCATTACCCCGCGATCGCCCTGTTCGAGGTCCAAGGTCTGTTCGATCCCACCGCCAAGGTCGAGCTCGTCTGCATCGCGGTAGTTCCCTAGCGAGAGAGCTCTCGGGCGATGATCTCTCGTTGGATCTCAGATGTCCCTTCATAGATCCGCGTTGCGCGGACGTCGCGGTAGAGGTGTTCGAGGAGGTGGCCCTTCTCGAGTCCCGACGCGCCGTGGATCTGCAGCGCCACGTCGATGACCCACTGGGCGGTCTCGGTCGCGAAAAGCTTGGCAATGGCCGCGGCCTTGGTCACCCGCTCGCCCGCGTCGTAGATCGTGGCCGCGTCGTAGACGAGCAGGCGGGCGGCCTTCGTGCGAGCCGCCGCCTCGGCGAGCTGGTGGCTCACCGCCTGGAACTCCCGCAACGGCTTGCCCATCGACGTGCGCGTCTCGGCGTAGGCGAGCGCGGCGTCGAGGGCAGCTTGCGCCATCCCGACCGCGCCCGCACCGACACTCGGCCGGAAGAGATCGAGGGTGCGCATCGCCAATCCGAAACCGCCGTCGACCTTGCCCAGGATCTGGTCGTCGGCCACGAAAACGCCATCGAGCTCCAACGTGCCGATCGCATGCGGAGCCAGTAGCTCAAGGGACCTCCCCGTCATCCCTTGTACGCCGCCGGGAACGACGAACGCAGTTATCCCGCGCGCTCCGGCGTCGGAGGTTCGGGCGAAGAGTGAATAGACGTCGGCGTCGGGGGCATTGGAGATCCACTTCTTCGTACCGCTCAGGCGATACCCGCCGTCGACCTTGTCCGCGCTCAAACTGAGGGCGGCCACATCGGTGCCGGCATCGGGCTCGGTAAGGGCAAAACCCGCGACAGCTTCCCCGTATGCGATGTGAGGGATCCATCGTTCGCGCAACTCCGCGGACCCGGCGAGCACGATCGGATAGCTCCCCAGGCCCTGGAGGGCGAACGCGGTCTCGGCCTCGGTCGACCCACCCGCCAGTCCCTCCCGCAACAGACACAAGGTCACCGCGGATGCCACCGCTCCATCTCCCGGAAAGATCTGCGGAAGAATGCCTGCCTCACCGAGAGCCCGGATCAACGGGCGGTTCACCCGACCCGCCGCCCCACCCGCAGCGATCGGCGGTAGATGCTCGGCCGCGAGGTGCCTCGCCTGCTCGAACTTCGTCCGAGCGTCGGCCCCTATCCAGCTCGGGAGGTCTTCGCTTCCCATGGGCCGCGACCGTACTCGTAATAGTTTGGCGGTCTCCAGCGCGCGCTAGGAAGGGAGAAGGGGTGACAACGGAGTCGTCGTACTGGAACCCGCACCACGAGACTATGGCGCGCGACGACCTGGAGGCATTGCAGGTCAGGAAGCTCCGCAACCTTCTCGAATGGACCACCTCGCAGGTGCCGTACCACGCGAAGCGATTGAACGATGCGGGCGTCACCGCCGACTCGATCACGGCCTTGGACGACCTGCGGCGCATCCCGTTCATGACCCGCGACGAGTGGATGCAGGGTCAACTCGACCATCCGCCCTACGGGCCGATCCTGGCGGCTCCCGAAGAATCCGCGATCCGCTACCACCTCACGTCCGGAACGACCGGCAAGACCCCGATCAGGGTCCTCGATTCGATGAAGGACTGGGAGTGGATCGCCGAGATGTGGTGCTACGGCTTCTGGGGCTTCGGCGTGCGACCCACCGATCGGGTCTTCTTCGCATTCAGCTACGGCACGTTCGTTGGTTTCTGGGGCGCGCATTACGCGTGCGAGAAGCTCGGCTGTCTCGTGTTGCCCGGCGGCAACATGACGACCGAAGCGCGGGTGAACCAGATCATGGACCTGAAGGCAACCGTGGTGTGCTCAACGCCGACTTATGCATTACGCATGGCACAGGAGGCGCGCGCGCTGGGCATCGACCTGGCGAAGGGCCCCGTCGAGCGCTTGATCCTGTCGGGCGAGCCCGCGGGCTCGATCCCGGCGACCAAGAAACTGATCGAAGAGCAATGGGGAGCGAAGGCCGGCGATACCGCAGGGATGACCGAACTCGGCACGATAATGATGTTCGAATGCGATGCCCAGCCCGGTGGGGCTCACATCATCGAAGATCACTACATAGAAGAGGTCATCGATCCCCAGACCGGCGAGCCGGTCGGTTACGGCGAACCTGGCGAGCGCGTCGTCACATCCTTCGGTCGCGGCTTCATTCCGGTGATCCGCTATCGCACTCGTGATCTCGTCTTGAAGATCCCGGGGTCGACCTGCTCCTGCGGGCGCACGTTCGACATCTACGACGGCGGCATCAGGGGTCGCGTCGACGACATGAAGCTTGTGCGCGGCACGAACGTCTACCCCCGCGCGGTCGAGGCGATCGTGCGCGAGTACGACGCGATCGATGAATTCCAGATCCACCTCTACACCGCCGACGGCATCCGTGACGAGATCGAGTTGCTGGTGGAGGTGCCCGATAAGAGCGTCGATGCCGAAAGGCTGTGCGCCGATCTCGGTAAGACCCTGGCCGACGCCCACGAGGGTTTGCGCTTCGATGTGAAGAAGGTCGCCGACGAGTCGCTGCCCCGCTTCGAGCTCAAAGCCAAACGCGTCCTCGATGAACGCGAGATCGTCGGAGGTCAGGGAGAAAGGAAGCAGGCGTGATGCAGAACGCGATCGGACAGGACCTGAACCCGGCACAAGAGGAACTGATCGTCTGCTACGACCGGCTGGGGCGCGTGTTGGGCGACGAGGGTAACGACCTTGCCCCGTTCGAACGACGCAACGCGCTCAAGGCTCTGGCGGCGTTGTGGCAGGTGGCGAACGGCCTCGATATGGATCGAGGCCAGACTTACCACCTGGGGGCCTGACACCGGGGGCCCAGGCTACGTTGCTTGGTTCTCGGGATGCTCGAGGCGTTCGATGGAAGCAAACTGTGAGCGCAGACGCTGGACCTCGGGCTCGCCGTCTACCGGGTAGGTGACGGAATGGCCGACGACATCTCGAGGACCGATCTCGACACCTTTCGTCTGCAGATACGCCGACACTTTGTCGCGCAGTCGCTCCGTGAAGATAAGCGCCCCTTCTCGACCGGTCTCCGGCATCACGACCGCGAGGCGATGGCTAACGCCATCGGCTCCGTGGACCGCGCGATCCACATTGCGGATGCCATCGGCGAGAAGGCGGCCTAGCTCTTTGGTGATCGCTAGCTGCTGCCGTCGGCGGAGGCCATCCATAACCTTGGTCGGGAACGAAACGAAGGCCACCGAAAAAATCGTCTTGTAGCGCTTCGAGCGAGCCATCTCGAGGTCGGTGTCTTGAAGGAAGAAGCGTGCATTGAACAGTCCCGTCGCGTCATCGATCTGGTCGTAAAGCTCGAGCTTCTGCAGGGACGCTTCCAAGACCTCGGTCGCCGCGCCTCCGATCGCGCCGAATGCGATCAGCCCGAGCGCTCGCGACGCGATCAATCCGACGAAACGACCCGCGCCAATCGCATCGATGGCGGGATAGCGCAACCAGATGTACGCGAGGACAGCGAGGAGTCCCACAATCACACCACCTTTGAGTCCCCGCGTGACGAACGCGATGAAGATCGGGATGAAGAGCAACGTCGAGATGATCTCCACGCGCTCGACGTCCCGCAGATACATCACTCCCGCGATCGCGAGCAGGACGGCGAGCCCGCCCGCTAATAGAAGGCGGCGAGCCCCCGTTGGACCTAGACGACGTAGCCTTTCTTGCATGTCATCGATCTTAAGATCACGGCTCGCACTGTTCGGGGTAATGGGCGTCTTTCTTATCCCCATCTCGCAGGCGAACCTCAGCGGGCTAACGCACGTCCTGACTTGCAAAGATCAGATAGAGCAGCCTTTCACGGTCGTGATTCCTCCTAAGGGTGAGCCTGAACTGCTCAGTTCGCTTCAGATAACCCGAGATGAGAGCGAGACGTCACTGTGCGGAGGACTGATCGTGAATCCGAGGGTAACGACGGAGGGCCGAGGAACCATCGTGATGGTGCTGCCGATCGTCAACGAAAGTGTCTATCCATGGCGCGGAACGATCACCTTGCGGTTGGGAAAGACCTCGATCCCTATCGGCATCGGCGAGGTGGCCGCGGGAGAAACGCGCTCTGAGAAGGTCCCGTTCGACCTTAAGGAAGGAACTTTCGAGCTGAACGGCGCGTTGTCGATCGGCCCCTGAGCGAGGTCGTCTTCCAGATCTAGGGCACGGTGAGCATCAGCCAGTGCGGCTCGACGATCTTGTTGGGATCCCACGGCGAACGCCCGTAGCCACGCTCGAGCACTTCGATGCGGTCGCCGGTGACCTCTATATAGGCGTAGCTCCAGTTGTCGCTCTCGTTCGTCTCTTTGATGCCGCGCCCGGCATCGGTCATCGATCGCACCACGTAGAGGCCATCGGTGTTGAGGCCGAAATCGACGTAGTTCCCCGACAGGTACCACTCGTAGATGTCTGCCCACCCTTTGTCGAGGCCCATGTGCGAACCCGTCGCCGGCGTCGTTTCGAAGCAGTTCGCTTCTGCCGAATACGCCCTGTCATTGTTGAACGAACGCCATTCGACGATCAGATACGGCGCCATGCAGAAACCCTGTTTCGGTCCCTCACCCGCACGCACCATCTCGCCTGACTTCGGATCTTTCACGCGGTACAGAACGAGGCTCCCGAAACCCGCGTGGTGGAAGTGCCCGTGGGCGGCGTGGTATTCGAACTCCCCCGCCTCCCGGCGCTTCGTCGAACCGTCGGTGTAATGGATCGTCTGGTAGATCGTGCCCTTTTGCCCGACGCCTTCGAGTTGTTCGTAGAAGAGTTCCAGTGGTCCGTCGCCGGTATTCGCGGGACCCAGAGAGAAGCGAAGACAACGTTCCGGCAGGTGCTCGGCGATCTCATCTTCGGTACAGCCTGAGCTCGACCCGGTGAAGCCAGGCGACGAGAAGGTGAACTTGAAGGGGGGCAGTAACCGCAGGTTCGGAAGGAGCGCCCGCGGATTCTCCTGGGGGATCGTCGGCGCGAGTTTCTCCAGCTTCGCCCTCATACGGAAGCGGCCCTCGCTAACCCGGCGCGCCTCGACGCGCACCCGCCACGTCCCCGGCGATGCATTCGCATACACCTCGCCCGAATAAAGGGGTCTGATCGCGGCCACCTGAGTGCCGGCCGGGTTGAAGAGCCGCAGGTAGTAGTAGTCGTCGAGATCGATCGAATCCAGCGCCACGCGGAGCCGCCCGCCGCCCGCCTCCACCTCGATCTCGTACTCGAAGCACTCGATCGTGTCCCCGCAGGTGTAGTTCCCTGCGAAGCCGAAGACCGAAGTACCCACCGAGCGTTCCACGCTCGGACCGGTCCAGAACACGATGTCGTCGAGGCCAAGTCGTCCAACAGGTAGTGACTTCGCGCCGGCAGGTAATGCCGTAACGACGAGGGTGAGAAGGATCCCCAGTACTAGATATTTCTTCATTGGCCCCGCCCGCAATAGTTGGGATTAGTGATTCGCCCCGCCCCCGAATTCTCCCTGTCTCTCCTAGTTCAGTCGTTTCTCCCACCAGTCGCGAATGACGACCTTGTTCGGATCCCATGGGTCGGTCCCCCGCCCGCGCTCGATAACCGTGACCTCGTTGCCTTCGACCTTAACGAAGGCGTAGCCGTAGTTGTCTTTCTCATTCGTCTCGACCAGAGTCTCAAGCGCATCGGCCATCGCGCGCACGACGTAGTACCCGTCCTCGCCCGGCCACCTCACGTAGTTGCCTGCTTGGAACCATCCGTACAGATCGGTCCACCCTGTCGACAAGCCCATCCATGCCTGCTGCGGTGCGTCGCAATCGCTTCGCGCGCTGTAGATCGGAGCCTGGCTGAACTTGTCCCACTCGGCGATGACTGTGTCTCCGAGACAGAATCCAAGCTTGTAGCCCTTCTCGACATACTCGAGCTTGCCGGCATCGGGGTCCTCGACGCGGAAGAGATCGAGCTTGGCGAAGCCGGCGAAGTGATAGTGACCATGCGTCTCGTGGTACTCGTAGGTACCCGCCTCGCGCATGCGGTCCGAACCGTCGGAATAATTCAACCGCTGGTACATCGTCGCCCCCTGGTCGACGATCGACGAGTACATCAGCTCGAGGGGGCCGAGGCCGACGTTTTCGATGCCGACCGTCAAGCGCATGCACGATACCGATTGGTCGTCGGCGACCTCGTCGGGTGTGCATGAGGGGTATGGGTAGCTGTCGTCCCACGGGGCGATCCAGTGAGGAGGCGTGTTGAACCCGAAATGAGTGGGGGGCGAGATGCGCAAGTTGGGAGCGAGCAGTTTCCTAGGAGCGTTCTGCGCAGCCACCTTGTTGTTCTCGAGCTTCGCCCTCATCCGGAACGTCGAGTTCGTAGCAGAATAGGGAACGACTTCGACCGTCCATGTCCCAACCTCGGGATGTCTAATGAAAGCCTCTTGGCTCACCCAGCCATCCGCGTAACCCCAGTACTCGCCGCGAGGGTCATAGATATAGAAGTAGAAGGAGTCGTACATGTCCTTCTCGATCGGAGAGCTCAGTCCTAGGCGGAGCACGTCGGCGCGTTCTGCCACCTCGATCTCATAACGCCAGCAGATCTCGTCGCACTCGACGTTCCCCGCGGCGAAGCGCAGATACCACTCCGCCACATTGACCGGATATTGCGGGTGATCGAGGCCCGCATCCTCGACGATCGGCCCGTTCCAGAAGATCGAATCCCCGACGCTTAAAGACCCGACGAACTTTGGCTTGTCCTCAGGGGCCGCCTGGCTTCCGGGCATGCCGACTAGCAAAGTTGAGACCACTGCCGAGACCAAGATCACCGACTGCAGAGGCCGCATCCGCCGCATCGTTTGCCCCCTTCGTTAACAAGGATGAGAACGTTCTCGACCGGGCCACCGTCTCCTGTGCAAGGAGGTGATTTTCAGCCACTGGACATCGTCACGTCTCCCGTCCCATCAGTCTGTGGAATAAGCCACACAGGCACCGGGACCTAGAGACCGCCACCGTAGGCTTCTGTCGTGGTGGAACAGGCGTTCGAGGGCACGGTGACGCTCTTATTCACCGACGTCGAGGGGTCAACCGCGCTGACGAGCCGGAGCGGCGACGCTGCAGGGCGTGCGCTGCTGCGTGACTGCGAAGACCTGATCCGAAAACAGATCACGGAGCATGGGGGCCGCGAGGTCAAGTCCCTCGGAGACGGGCTGATGGTCGCGTTCTCCTCGGCCCGGCGAGCGATCAACTGTGCGGTCGACATCCAAAAGACGCTGGCTGGAAGCGGGCGACCCTCCGGCGACGGGCTGCGGGTACGGATGGGCCTCAACGCCGGCGAGGCGATCCACGAAGGCGACGACCTCTTCGGTTCCGCGGTCAATGCCGCAGCCCGCATCGCGGCGCGCGCCAAGGGTAGCGAGATCCTCGTCTCCGAGGTCGTCAAGACACTGGCCGGGCGCGTGACCGACGTCGAGTTCGTCGATCGCGGGCGCGTCAAGCTCAAGGGCTTCGACGAGCGCTTCCGCCTCTACGAGGTGGAATGGAAGAAGGACGCGGCGGCGCTGCGTCCGTTCGAGCGAACACCGTTCGTCGGGCGCGAGGCCGAGCGGGCCGATCTCGTTTCGTTCCTCGACGGGCTCGCTCAAGGCCACGGTGGCGTAGTAGTCATCGGAGGAGAGCCCGGCGTCGGCAAGACCCGGCTTACCGAGGAGATCGCGGACGACGCGCGTAAGCGCGAGTGTCGCGTCCTGGTAGGTCGCTGTTACGAGTCCGAAGCCGCCCCTCCCTACATCCCGTTCGTCGAGATCATCGAGTCGGCGATGCGAGAGGTGGCTCCCGAGACATTGCGTCTGGCGCTCGGAGATGCGGCGGGTGAGATAGCCAAGATCGTCCCCCGGCTCCGCACGATGTTCGACGACATCCCGCCTCCGCTCGAGCTGCCGCCCGACCAAGAGCGCCGCTACCTATTCAACTCCCTATGGGAGTTCATCGAGCGCGCGGCTTCGGCTCGGCCACTCGTGCTGATCCTCGACGATGTCCACTGGGCCGACGAGTCGACCCTGCTGGCGGCGGAACACATCTCGCAACGACTGAGAGACATCCCAGCACTTGTGCTCGCGACCTACCGGGACACGGAGCTCGACGTCGCGCGTCCGCTCGCGCGGACGTTGGAGGTGCTGGTGCGTCAGCAACACGCGCACCGGATCAGCCTCAAGCGACTTGGTGAGGACAGCGTGCGATCGATGCTGCACGCGCTGAGTGGCCAAGAGCCTCCCCCGGGCCTCGTAGAGGTGATCTATGCCGAGACCGACGGCAACCCATTCTTCGCCGAAGAGGTCTTCAAGCACCTCTCCGAAGAGGGGAAGCTCTTCAACGAGAACGGGCGGTGGCGAGCCGATCTTGAGATCTCAGAGCTGGACGTGCCGGAAGGCGTGAAGCTCGTGATCGGGCGGCGCCTCGAACGGCTGAGCGAATCGACCCGGGTGGCACTCGGAATCGCAGCCTTGACGGGCAGACGCTTCGAGTACCGCGTGGTGGAAGCCGTCGGCGAGCTCGAACCCGACGATCTGCTCGACGCGATGGACGAAGCCGAGCGCGCCCGGCTGATCGTCGACGAGTCCGCCGGCGGCGAAGCGGTGTTCTCGTTCGCGCACGAGTTGATCCGACAAACCTTACTGACCACGACCGCGCTTCCGAGACGACAGCGCAGACATCTTGCGATCGCACGCGCCCTGCAGACCTTGCAAGAGGACGATCTGTCGGAACGAGCTGCGGATATCGCGGGGCACCTGCTCCAGGCCGGCGCGGGCGCGGACGCAGCCGAGACCGCTCGATTCTTGGGGCTGGCGGGGCGGCGCGCGCTCGACGCGGCCGCGTTCGAAGAGGCGCTGCGTCACTACGACAACGCGCTCGCGCTCCATCCCGACGAGAAGAGCCTCGACTACGCGCGTCTCCTCTATCAGCACGGCCTGGCGCTGAGGACCAGGGGACGTTTCGAAGAGGCGTTCGCGGCCTGGAGGCGCGCGGTAGAGATCTACGAAGTCAACGGCGAACAGGCTGCCGCCGGAAACATCTGCCGGGAGATCGCGTTGCAGCTCGGGTGGATCGGGCGCGGCATCGACTCGGTCGAATGGGTCGCGCGGGGACTGGCCAGCACGGAGGGGATGGAGAGCTCCGACCGCGCCGACCTGCTGGCGCTCATGGGTGCAGTGATGTCGTGGACGGGGCAGCACGACGAAGGCATCCGCCTGATCGACGAAGGCATGGCTCTCGCGCGCGAGCTGAACGACCCCTATGTGATCGGACGCACGCTTGGGGCCCGTGCCCTGCATCACTACTTCTTCATGGAGTTCAAAGAGTCGATCGAATACGGCGAACAAGCCGCTGAGCACTTGAACGAATGGGGAGCCCTATGGGATACGGCGAGTTTCCTGCCCGTGATCGTCTTCGCCTACAACATGATGGGTCGCTTCGACGACGCCCAAAACCTCGTCGAAGACATGCTTCCGTTGTGCGAACGGATCGGTCACCAGGTGGGAACCATGCTGACGTTACGAGGTGAGAGGTGGGCCTCCCGTGCGTCCGATCCCGAGATCTTTGAGCGCGCCGCGCGCGCGGACGTCGCGGCGAACCTCGACAACAATCTCGGATGGGAAGCGAACGGCTACACGTGGCTGGGTGTCGCACTGACCTGGAAGGGGGCGTGGGGCGAAGCCCTCGACAGCTACCGGAAAGGGGTCGAGTTCGAGACGCCCGGCGCGTTCGACGGCTGGGCTGCGGCGCTGCTCGCGACGCACCTGGCGCGGATGGGCCGCGACGAAGAACTGGGAACGCTGCTCGAACAGAAGAAGGAGGTCCTCGAGGGGGCCAGCACGGGCAGCACCCTGGGTGTGATCTCGCTGGCACTCGGTTGTCTAGAAGCGACGTGGTTGAGCGAGCGCCACGATGTCACGAGGTCGCTTGGTCGTCTGGTCGAGGAAGTCCTTCCGAGAGGCGTGCTCTATCGCGTCTACGACTTCCGCACGATGGAGCTCCTAGCGGCGCTGGGTTCCGACGCGGCTGAGGAATGGGAGCGCGCCGACGAGCATTTCGAGATCGCACTGCAGCACGCTCGTGCCGTCCCGCTACCGATCGAGGAAGCCGACATCTGCCTCTATCGCGCGAAAAGTCTGATCCGGCGCGGGGGGTCACATGAAGCGACCGCTGTGAGAGAACTCGTCGGTCGAGCCTCGGAACTCCTCGGGGACCGCGGGATGGAGCGCTATCTGGATCTCATGAAAAACACCCTGTCGCTGACCTAGTTCAGCGTCGGGATGCGTGTGGTGCCCACATCCGCTCTTGCGGCGGGCGTCCTCCAGTAGTGCTCGATCGACTCGAGCAGCAGCCGGGGATCAACATCCATGGTCCTCACGGGAAGGTTGATGTCCGTGCCTAGGAAGCGCACGTCGAAACCAGCGAATAACCGTCCGACCGATGACATCTCCACCCGGTCCAGGTTCGAGATCACCAATCCTATGAACGGCTCGTGAGTGGTTGTACCTCGGTGGTGGAAACTCATCTCCACTGTACGGACGTCCTCGATCGCGTCCCAGGGCACGAAGCACTGCATCGCCGGCAACCTCGCTGCGATCCCGGATGTGGTCAAGGCAACGAAACCGGCCCTCACGCCATTACGCCGCAACGACACGAGTGCGATCCATCCAAAGAAGGTGAAACCGACGATCCCGAAGGCCACCAGCCACGTGGGCGTGGGTCCTTCGTGCTCTTGGAACGCTCCGAGAGAGATCCCTCCGCACGCCACGGCCATCCCAGCTGAAGCGAGAGTCGCGGCAACGGTCTTCGAGCGTGAGTAAGGAAACACGAGCCCTTTCTCGGCGCGTCCCTCCACCGGCGCAACGGAGATGTGACCGTCCCGATCCCAGGTGCGGAACATCGGGGCACCAGCGACGATGGCTACTCCGAACCCGAGCACGGTGACGCCCACCGTGATCTCACCGTCGGACAGGATCCCGATGCCGGCCGCCAGACACAGGAGTCCAATGAGAAGCATGCTCCAGAATTTGACGCGGCCACCGCCCCACTCCTTGGTCCAGCCCGCGGGTGCTTCTTCCGACTTCGTCTTCGGTTCCAGCGCCGGAGGCTGATCGATGTGGCCGGTGCGCCTGCGTTGTCGGCGGTCGTGCAACCAGTAAGGGAAAAGCAGCAGCCACGGGACTGAGAACGCGACCGCTCCGAGCACAACGTTCGAGGTTCGTCGCTCGATCGCCGTGCCCCAAAGCAAGAGGACGACCAGAGTGTTCACTGCGACAGCAGCGGGTACGGCCCATCGCTGGCCCATGAGCATCCCGATGGCGGTTATCGCGAACGGACTCCCCATTAAGACGGTGAGCGTCAGGTGTTCCCGGTCCTCCAGGTATTGGACAACAAGGAAGGCGCAGATGACGAGCTGAATGATCCCCGCGATCTTCGGAACCCGGCTTCCGGAGCCCTCCATGACGTCTTGATTAAGCCATGGGCTGGTCCGCACCGCATCTCCCCGTGGGCTCCAGGCCTCTCACTTTGTATGAGGTGACACTTCTCCACTCTCTGCATCGCGTAGAGGCGGAACTCCTTGTGCTCTGCCTCCTTGAGTACGTCCTTAGCACGGGTAAAAGGCTCCACCTCGCTCATACGGAGATGATACACCTCTCTACACATTCTGGTGTATCATGCTGACCATGGCTACCCGAACAAACGTCGTGCTCGATGAAGAACTGGTCGAGAAAGTGAAGAAGCTCTACGGCATTCCCACGACTCGAGCCGCGATCGACTTCGCCCTCCGCACCCTTGTAGGCAGCTCCGATAGGCGGGACATGCTTGAGCTGCACGGTAGTGGATGGGATGGGGACCTCGATGAGATGCGGCCTCCGGCACGCTATTGATCGTTGTCGATACCTCCGCCTGGATCGAGTTCCTCCGCGCGACGGGGAGCGAGATAGACGTCCGCCTCACGGAACTCATCGAGTCCGGCGCCGACCTCGCAGTTACCGAAGTCGTCGTAATGGAACTGTTGGGGGGCGCTTCCAGTTCACGAGCTGCTCTGAGGAGTCGCCTGCTCTCGTATCCGGTCCTTCCCTTGCAAGGGCTTCAGGATTACGAGGAGGCCGCCCTGGTCTACAGGCGCTGTCGGCGAGCAGGAGACATGCTTTCGCGCGGGTATTCAGATTGCCTGATCGCGATTCCAACAATCCGCGAGGGAGCCCAGATCTTCCACCGCAACGGCGATTTCGAGATCATTGCCCGGCACAGCGATCTTCAGCTGGCTAGCTGACTAGATCAACACAAGTTCGGCCCCTCACTCTGTGAACTAGGTCACCTCATCCCCGCGTTGTCCATGCGGTCCCTTCATATGCAGAAGGACGCCGCCGATCGGATCGCAGCCCTCTTCGTCAGGCAAACGAAATGTGTCACACCTCCTGAGTAGCTTCGTCTCATAAAGAACGCAGGGAGCGACGGCGATGAAGATTCTCGTTGCAACGAATGACACCCAGGGCCAGCGCGACCACGACTTCTGTCACGCTGTCGAGGGTGAACTAGTCGTCTTCCCTCCAATCGAGTGCGATGGAGAGCCCATCGATGGCGAGTGCGGATGTCACCGCGCCATGGCCGGGTTGGCAAGTCACAAAGCGACGACGACGGTCAAGGTTTCGGATCAACAAGACCTGACCTACGACGTCTATCGCGGGCTAATCACCGACGGTCTCAAACATCAGGGTTACGTAACTGAAGAGTTGATGAAAAAGCCGGACGTTCAGGAGTGGCTGCACGACCTCGTAGCTGACCTACTTGGCTCAGCCGCCATTTTCAAGTCGGGCACCGTCCTGGAACGACGTGGCGATTACCTCTTCGTCCGGCGCGAACCTTCTCGAGAGACCTCCACCGAATCTCGTGCCCCTGGGTTCGACTGATGGTCCAGTTCACGGTCGATCTCGCCAGTGCTCTGCTGCTAGTCGTTGGTGGCATTTGGGCCCTGTACGTCTATCGGACCGCCAGACGAGGACAAGTCAAGGTAGCCATCGAACCAACCGTTCGGCTGGATCGAGCCTTTACGAGTACTGAAGCCTTGCTTCTCGTTAGATTGCGGATCGCCAATAGCTCCTCCGTCTTGTGGCGCCACGAGGAATCGTTCGCAACCCTCATGGCTGCCTCCGAACGGACGCCGGGCGGGCAAGTGCGACTCCTTCCTTTCGCACAATCGGACCC
>JALZEA010000016.1 GCA_030862265.1 Actinomycetota bacterium
CCGACGAGTTCCGCCGGCAAGGCTGAAAGGGTGAGGTAAGAGCTCACCAGCGTGCCGGGTGACCGGTGCGGCTAGGTAAACCCCGTCCGGAGCAAGGTCAAGCAGGAGGTTGGGCGGCCCGCCCGTATGCCTCCGGGTAGACCGCTAGAGGCGTGCGGCAACGTACGTCGTAGATGGATGGTCACCGGGACGTCGTTCTTGAACGGCGTCTCACAGGACCCGGCTTATAGGCCGACTCGAAAAGTGAGGCCCCCGGTGGAAACGCCGGGGGCCTCGCCCTTTCCCCAGGTCCTCTTCTCGTTGCGGTCAGACGTGCATAGCGCGTACGTGGACAACGAGATCGAGGCTCGTGTGTTTCGCCGCGCCCAGCGCGGTTCTTCTCACCAACCTCACCCGACGTGGTAATCCAATGCCGTGAGCACCGCCGCCAAGACGATCGCCGCCCTGTTGTTCGTCGCGCTGTTTGGAGTCGTTTTGACGATCCCGTTGCGCGATAGCGGGCCGCGTTCGGGACCGGAACTCGTCCTGGCATCGCCGAGTCCGGAACCGTCGCCTTCACCAACCAAGCGGCGACGGGAACCAACGGGACCACTGCGCAGCAAGCGTTTCGCGCATCGATACCCCAAGGCTTGCCTTCGTCCTGGCCCGCTCCCTGCGGATGGTGGCCTGATCGCCGTGCATCGCGGTCGCAGCATCGCGATCATCACGACGTCCGGCGCGATAACCGCATCTATCGGTCCGACCCCGATGTTAGGGAAGTCGCCCTTGGTCTCGTGGAGCCCGAGTGGGCGGTATCTGGCCGCGGGGAGCCAGGGCCTGATGTGGACAGCCGAGGGAGAGTCGATCCTGGCCGCAAACGGTGAGTTCCAGCACGGCTTCGTCTGGCAAAGCGAGGCCGATCCTTGGGGATGGTCTCCGGTCGCAGACTGCGGCCTGTCGATCGAATCCGGCGCTCCCGGCGTGCGCTTCGGAGGAGCTCTCTGGGTATCCAGCGCCGATCCGAATGTCACGTCCCTCGGCCAGTCGCTCATCAATCGAGGAGTCGAGTCGTTCGCCTACTCGCGCGACGGACGACGTCTGGGCCTCGTCCTGAGAGAAGGGAGGGTCCGCAGCATCTGGATCGCGAACCTTGAACGCAACCGGATGCAAGAAGTTCGCCGATTCGAGCGCGTGACGTGTTGCATCACCCTCGCGGGCTGGTCGCCCGACGGCCGCGATCTTCTCTACTGGGCGGCCCACGGCGCGTCTATCGCGGCAGACGGTTGGCCATTGGAGGGGATCGACATCGATGGAGAGCGCTCGCGTTACACGCCTCGGGTCTCCTCTGAACGCTTCGAGTTCGAGGAGGTCATGCTCACGCAGCCCGACTGGCTCGTTTCATGCGGAGACCGATTGCTGGCTCCCTTAGGCGGCGGGCGCTTCCCGACGGACGGCCGCGTCGTGAGCTTCTTGCGACGCAACGCACGTCCGATCCAGGTCGGTTCGGGCAATTTCGCGGACGTCGACCCCACCTGTTCCCCAAATGGCGAGTTGATCGTGGTCGCACGCTCGCCGGCGTTCGGTAATGCCAACGCGCGGCCTCCACATCAAACCCTCTACTTGCTGGACGCAGATGCGCGTGGGGACCGGGCCCTCCGCCCGATAACCGACGACGCCGGACCTTCCGAAGGCTCTCCGGAATGGGGGCCCCCACGGACCGGCATCCTCTATCTAAGTAGAAGTCCCGAGCGGGTGTCGTTCTGGTATCTCGCGGAAGGTGAAGCACAGCCGCGCGCATTAGGCATTCGTCTCGGTCTTACCGAGGGTGGTTTCGGGCTTAGAAGAGACAGTTATGACTGGAGTGCAACGCCGCCGGATGGGTTGCCGGTGGGATGACGTTCTTTTCACGTGAGAGACCCGGATCGGGTCGCTTGAGGTGAAAAGAAGCTAGTCGGTGCGGTTGGGATTGGGGCGGCGCGGGATGCGGAAGCTGAACGTCGAGCCTTTGCCGACGACACTGTCGACCCAGATCTCGCCACCATGGGCCTCGACGATGGACCGCGATAGATAGAGCCCCAGTCCCGAACCGGGCCGGCGGATGCCTCCGGAGTCCAGCCGGCTGAAGCGCTGGAACAGACGCTTCTGATCGGCTTCGTCGATCCCCGGGCCCTCATCCTGGACCGACAGCCTTACGGCACCGGCTTCGGGGGAGACGGTCACCTTCAGCGGCGCGTCCGTGTCGGAGAATTTCGTCGCGTTCGAGATCAGATTGAGCAGCACCTGCTTGATCCGATCGGGGTCTCCTCGAACGATCGCATCGCCCCGTTCGACCGCAAGGTCGGTGAGATCGGCCGCCCCCGCGTCCGTGACGGCTTCCCGCGCGAGCTCCGCGAGGTCGATCTCGTCTATCTGGAGCTCCATGCCCCCTTGCTCGATGGCCTCCAGATCCAGCACCTCCGAGACGAGGCGCGTCAACCGCCTTGCTTCACGCCCCAAAGTGTCGATCAGCTCACCCCGTTGCTGTTCCGTGAGTGCCGCTTGTCGCTTCTTGAGGATGTCGGCGATTCCGGCGACGACGGTCATCGGCGAGCGGAGTTCGTGCGACACCATCGCGACGAAGTCGCTGCGCATCTCATCGACTCGCCGCAGCTTCTCCGCGGCCTCCACCGCCTCTCCGAATTGTCGGGCGTGGTTGAGAGCGACGGAGACTTCTCGCGCCGCCGCTTCGATGAGAGCGAACTCGGCCTCACTCCATTTGCGTGGCGTTCGCGAGTGGAAGGCGACAACACCGAGCAGTTCGTCGCCCCATAAGAGAGGTGCTGAAAGGACGGCTCGCACTCCGCGTTCGACCATATCGATCGGCCGTCCCGGGACTGCCGCATCGATGAGGCGGTCGTCTTCCATGACGTCGTCGCTCGACGACGTCTCGCGAGTAATGGCGGAGAGCCCGGAGACGGGGAACTGCACCTCCTCGTACTCCCGCAGAGCTTTGATGCCGGGAGCGTCCCATTCGTAGGTGACCTCGCCAAGGTCGTGCGATTGCGGTCCTACGGCAAGCCGGATGAAACAGCGATCGACGCCTGCGGCCTCCCCGAGTGTCGTGACCGTCGTCGAGAGCACCTCTTGCACGTCGAGGGAGTGGCGCACGGTGGACGCGATCTCCGCCATCAGGTGACTTCGTTCGGCGCGCTCGCGCTCGGCGGAGAATAGGCGCGCGTTCGAGATGCCCACCGTCGCGATCGCGCCCATCGCTCGGAAGAAATCCTCGTCTTCTTCGGTGAAGGGGTCCTCATCCGGAGGCTTGGTCAAATAGAGAGCGCCGATGAGTTCGTCCTGGTGCTGCAACGGGATGCCGAGGAACCTCTTCATCGGAACGTGGTAGTCGGGAAACCCGACGGACTCGGGGTGCGCCTGCATGTCGTCGAGGCGCACGACCTCACGCGACGCTATAACCAGCCCCAACAGTCCCTTACCTTCGGGCAGGTGCGGAAGCATCGCGACTTCTTCGTCGGTGAGGCCGCGGTACTGGAAGGTCTCGATGGCTTCATCGGGGGTGAGGGTCACGGCCGCGCCGTAGGCCGCGCCGGTGAGGTCCATCGATCTCTCGATGATCGCATCTAGAACGTGAGCGATATCGAGATTGCTCGTCAGCTCGACCGTCGTGTCGAGGAACGTCGCAAGAAGCTTTGAGGGATCCTCCCCGGTGCGCATCTGACTCACTCTCCCATCCGCCTACGCAACGTATGTTGTCCTGACTAGTCATCGGAAGCAAGGAGTACGACATGACTAAAAGGGTGATCTCTACCGAAAAGGCTCCCGCGGCGGTCGGCGCTTACTCGCAAGCAGTTGCCGCGAACGGCCTAATCTTCTGTTCCGGACAGGTCGCGCTGGACCCCGCATCGGGCGAATTCGTCGATGGGTCCGTCGGGGACCAGACGCGCGCTTGCATGAACAACCTGAGCGCCGTACTCGAAGCCGCCGGCAGTTCGTTGGAGAGCGTGGTCAAGGTAACGATCTTTCTCACCGACATCGACGATTTCGCCGAGGTGAACGAGGCCTATGGCAGCTTCTTCAACGCGGATCCTCCGGCGCGCGCGACGGTGGGCGTCGCGGGGCTTCCGAAAGGTGCGAAAGTTGAGGTCGAGTGTGTCGCGCTCGTGTAGGTCACGGGAACCGGCGGGGGCCCGGCTCTCCCGACAGGAAGCGGCTGAGTTGGCCTCGACTGTGCGACACGATCCAGTAGAACGCGTGGACGAGCCACGTCAAACGTAACGCTCGGATCGCTCGCCCGACCGAACGCAAGGGAGCTAATTCTTCGATCAACGCCATCGTCGCGTCACCCTTGATTAGATGCTCGCCGGCCGGCGTGAATAGGTGCCACGACTCGTCGCGTTCCTCCTCCGAGTAGGGCGCTAGGAAAGCCGCAGCGTCCGCGTCATCGAAAGGTAACAACGCGAGACGTTGGTCGCGGTCGAGTCTCTCGATCAAGCGCGCGGAAGCGCGGCAGAACGGACAGGAACCCTTGTAAAGGACGAGCGGGCGCGCGAGACGCGCGTGCGGTGGGGGATCGGTTCCGACGGCTACCATGCGCAGGTGCTACTCAGGCTCGCCGACGACGTGGTCACCGAAGACGATCTTGACCTCGCGGTCCGGGGTCGTGCCCGCGATCGGCTCGAGGCCCGCCTCTTCCGGCGTCTCGGCTTCCTGACGCTTCACATACGTCTCCAGGCGGCTCATAAGGAACAGGATGCCTGTGATGACGAGCGGCCATACGAGGAGGATCGCCAGGAGGAAGAGCTGGTACGGCGTGAAGATGTCCATCGCTTCCAGTGTCTCAGATGACGTACGCCGCGATGGGACTTCTCGAAGGTATAGATAGAGACGCCGTCACCGCACGGTTGGTCGATCTCGTGCGCGCAGAGTCCGAGAACCCTCCTGGCAACGAGGCCAAGGTTGCCGGCGTCGTTGCCGCGATGTGCGAGGCACTGGGACTCGCCGTTGAACTTCACGAGCACGAACCCGGACGCCCGAGCGTCGTAGCGCGATGGTCGGGTGCACCGGGACCCACGGTCGGTTTCTGCTCGCACATCGATGTCGTCCCTGCCGGAGAGCGCGAGGACTGGGCGGTCCCGCCGTACGACGGCACCATCAGCGAGGGGCGGCTGCACGGACGGGGCTCGTCGGATGCGAAGGGCCCCATCGCGGCCGCGCTCGAGGCGGTCGCGATGCTGCAGCGCAACGGTTTCGAACCGACCGGGACGCTGGAGATGGCGCTCGTCGCCGACGAGGAGGCCGGAGGGTTTCACGGGGCCGCGGCCCTCGTCGAGGAAGGGATCACACGACCGGAGGTCGCGGTGATCGGCGAGCCCACATCACTGCGGGTCGTACACGCTCAACGGGGCATCGCATGGTCTCGCATCATTACGAGAGGTGTCGCGGCGCACGGTTCGGCCCCCGAACGCGGCATCAACGCGATCCTCCATATGGCCGAGGTGATCCGCCACCTCGTCCCGACGATCCCCGACATCTCGCATCCCGTCGTCGGCGCGCCGACGGTCAACGTCGGAACCATCCACGGGGGCGACAAGGTGAACATGATTCCCTCGTTGTGCATCGCGGAGATCGATCGCAGGACGCTCCCCGGAGAGAGCGAAGCGGATGTGCTGGGTCACTTCGACGCCGCGATCGCACTCGCGCGACAGACCTATCCAGACATCGACGCCCGTGGAGAGATCGTGAGCTTCGGCACGCCCTTCGAAGTACCGGCCGACGCGCCACTCGTCAAGACGTTGGCCGGGGCGGTCGAGGACGTGACGGGTGAGCCTCCCGAGCTCATCGGCTTCCGGGGGACCTCCGATGCACGCTTCTTCGCCGAGGCGGGGGCTGAAGTGCTGGTATTCGGTCCGGGCGACATCACGCTCGCGCACACGGCGCGCGAGTCGATCGATCTGGAACAGCTCGCCACAGGAGCAGCCTGCTACGCCCTGGGATTCGCTCGCTTGCTCGATGGCTGAAAGCTTCTCGTGGCCCGCCGTGCTGTCGACATTGCTCGGCGGACACGACCTTTCCGAAGAATCAGCCGCGGCTGCCATGGCGGAGATCATGGAGGGGGCCGCGACCGATGCGCAGGTGGCGGGCTTCGTCGTCGCGCTGCGAGCGAAGGGCGAGACCGCCGACGAGCTGACCGGTCTCGTCCGCACCATGCGTGCCCTGTCGGACAAGGTAGAAGTCTCGGGCGACGTGCTCGACACATGCGGAACCGGAGGAGACCGGACTGGAACGTTCAACGTGTCGACGGCCGCGGCGTTGGTCTGCGCGGGCGCGGGCGTGAAGGTTGCGAAGCACGGTAACCGAGCCGCGTCGTCGCGCTGCGGCTCGGCCGACGTGCTGGAGGCCCTCGACGTCCGCATCGACCTGCCGCCGGACGGCGTGGCGGAGTGCATCGAAAGCGCGGGCATCGGATTCTGCTTCGCGCCCGTCTTCCATCCCGCGATGCGACACGCGGCCGGGCCGCGCAGGGAGCTCGGCGTGGCGACCGTCTTTAACTTCCTCGGCCCCCTCACGAACCCCGCCGGTGCCACGCGTCAAGCCCTGGGCGTTGCCGATGCGCGCATGATGGATCTGATGGTCGACACTCTCGCCCGTCTCGGCAGCAAGCACGTGGTCGCGTTCCACGGCGCCGACGGGCTGGATGAACTATCGATCTCCGGACCGTCTCAAGTCGTGGAACTGCGCGATGGCGTGACGCGGGATTCGACCCTCGACCCTGCGGAACTCGGCATCTCTCCGGCTCCGATCGAAGCGCTCGCGGGAGGGACGGCCGAGGAGAACGCCCGAGCCGTGCGCGCCGTCCTCCAGGGGGAGCCAGGGCCGAAACGCGATGTCGTCGCCCTGAATGCCGCGGCGGGTTTCGTGGCCGCGGGACGCGCTCAAGACATCGCGGCCGGGCTCGGGATCGCGAACGAGACACTCGATTCGGGGGCAGGAGCCGACGCCCTCGAGCGCCTCGTGAAGACGTCCACTTCCTTCTGACCGCCGTCGCTAGGGGCGAAGCGCGGTGCCGCCCGAGGACTGCAAGGACTCGACCATTCGGCGTCGACCTTCAGTAAACGGACGCCGTCCGCACGGCGCAACCAGGCCACCAGGACGCGTGCCTCCTTCAACACGTCCGCCGGGAAGAACGAGCCCACCTCGCGCGCGCTGGCTATCGCTCGGAGACGCGCCAGCGTGCCCTCGATGTCGTCCGCGTCGTCTTCTACCGCGGCCGCGAGTTGAGCGTTGCGGATCAGCAATGCCCGCGATCCGATCCGCACCGCGATCTCGCGCGCCGCAAGTAACCGGCGAGCGTCGCTCGCGCGCTCCAACGCCCGTTCCAGCAGACCGGCGCGATCCCGCAGTTCTGCAGCTTCTTCGAAGCGCTGGCGGCGCGCGAGGCGCGCCATCTTCGCCTGCAATGCGTCCAGCACGGGAGCTGGGTCGCCGCTTATGGAGGTTGCGATGCGCGCGACCTCTGACCGATGCGCGTCCCTATCCCACCCGACGCATGTTCCCAGCTCGGCGAACGCGCAACCGCGACAGCGGTCGGGGTTCGCGCACCGATGGATAGCGGCGGCATCCCTTAGCGCGTCGACGAGGGTCCGAGCGACGCGCAGTGATGCGAACGGTCCGAGATAGATCGCACCGTCCTCTTTCGGGACGCGCGCGGCGCCGACCTTTCCCGAGCCCCGCGGGGAGATCTTCACGTACCACGTGCCCGATCGCTTGCCGGCGCGGTTGTACGGGGGTTGTTCGCGATGGATGGCGCGCACCTCGGTGATTTCGGCTTCGAGGAGTGTGGCGCAGCGTTGGACATCGATGCGCTGCGTCTCGCGCAAGAGATCGCGGATCTTCCGACGGGGATCACCGTAGAAGTAGGAGCGCACGCGCGCTCGGACGTTTGTCGCCTTGCCGACATAGAGGGTGTTGCCGGAAGGACCGAGGAATCGGTAAACACCGATCCCGGTGGGCAGGCCGTCCGCCAGTGAGATCTTGTGGAAGGTGCCATCCATCCGGCTGGCACTCATGGCGACGAGGTCCTCGAGCGTCGTCACCCCGTAACCCGCGACGCGTTCGATCAAGTGATGGAGGACGTCGATCGTGGCGAGGACGTCGGGGAAGGCGCGGTGACACGGTTGGTGCGCACATC
The DNA here is from genome assembly GCA_030862265.1 of Actinomycetota bacterium. Taxonomy (GTDB): domain Bacteria; phylum Actinomycetota; class CADDZG01; order CADDZG01; family WHSQ01; genus JALZEA01. Next base: position 8,165 of record JALZEA010000016.1, read on the forward strand.
GGAGGTAGCCCGCAAGGGTTACGAGCCGATTGTTCGGAACCTCTCCGTTCAGGATCTTGCGAGCGAGATGCGCCGTGTCGACCACCTTGTTGTCCAGCCGGTCTCGTCCGCTGTGCCGCAGAGCCGCATTCAGGAACCCCACGTCGAAGCGAGCGTTGTGCGCGACGAGGACGGTCCCGCGTGCGAACTCGAGGAACGAGGGAAGCACCGCCTCGACCGGGGGCGCATCCGCGAGAAGGTCGTCGGAGATCCCGGTGAGCAGCCGGATGAACGCCGGGACCGGGGTACGGGGTCGCACGAGGGTCTGGAAGGTGCCGACGACCTCGCCGCGGTGCACCTTGCACGCACCGACCTCGGTGATCTCTGCCGCCGCCGGTGATCCGCCGGTGGTCTCGAGGTCGACGACGCAGAACGTCACGTCCGCCAGGGGAGTGCCGAGTTCCTCGAACGAGCGTTGCTGCATGATGCTGAGACACGATAGCGAACATACGTTCGATATACCAGCATCCTCTGAGACGCCTCCGATGCCGGCGGCGGGCCGTAAAGTGAAGCGGCGATGGTCAGACAGGCGGTGGACATCACCGGCGGTGAGCGCATCGCCGAACTCGAGCGCACGATCGCCTCCCTGAGGGAGGACTCTGAGGTCGCGCATGCCTTGCTGGGGCTCTCGGGGGCCCTGGCGGAAGTGCGCTCCCTGGAGCAGACCCTCGACCAGGCATGCGCCATGGTGCGGGATCTCCTGGGGGCCGAGCGCTGCTTCTCGGCGACGTGGATCGCGGGTCAGCAACGTTTCCAGATCAACAGCCACGTGGGCTTCGATGACGAAGGGATCGAGCTCATGCAGTCGCTCGCCGACAACCCTGAGGGTCTCCATTTGCTACGCCAAGCCCTGAAGGAGCGCACCCCGTTGCTGATCGGTGACACCGTACGAATGGGTGCCTTCAGTCCGGAGGAGGCGCAAGCTCGCCGGGCCATGGCGTATATCGGCCTTCCGTTGATCCGTTGGGGCGAGGAGTTCGGAGGCCTCGGGATCACCTACCCGGAGCCGCGCGTCTTCACTTCCAAGGACGAAGCGCTGGCGCGCGGCATCGCCCGCACCGTCGGCGTCGCACTCGCCAACGCTCGCCAGTTCGTGCTCCTTCAAACACTGCGCCGGTTCGGCGAGAAGGTCGGCTCGAAGCTCTCACTTCAACGCGTCATCGACGAGGTGGCTTCGGGGGCGCGCAGTCTGCTGCATGGCGATGGCGCGTGGATCTACTTCCTCGACGCCTCCAGTCGAGAGCTGGTCGCAACGGGGCATCACCCCGTCCCCATGGAAGTCCTGAACCGACTCGACATCACGAACGAGCTCTGGTCGCCGCTTACCAGCGGCAAGGCCATCCCAATCACCAACCTCGAAGAGGTCGCGCCATCGGCGACGGGACCGATGTCCGCGGTCATCGCACCGATCCCCGGGATCGACACGACACTCTTGGGCGCGGTGCTCGTGCTCTTCGAACGCAGCCTCGTGTTGGGAGCCGACGACGTCGAGGCGTTGAGCGTTCTCGCGGGCCAGTCGGCGATGGCTATCGACAACGCGCAACGTTTCGAACGCCAGCAACGGGTCGCGCGCAGTCTGCAGCAGGGTCTGCTGTCGACGGAGATGCCGGAGCTCAAGGACTGTTCTTTCGGGGCGGTCTACGAGGCGGCTGGGGGCGATGCCGAGATCGGAGGCGATTTCTTCGACGTCTTCGATCTTCCCGATGGCCGCGTCGCGATCGCGGTCGGAGACGTATCCGGTAAGGGGGCCGAGGCCGCCGCCCAGACGGCTATGGCCAAGTACATGCTGCGTGCCTTCGCGACCCGGAACCCGGCCCCCACATCGGCGCTGTTCCATCTGAACAACGCGCTCGTGAAGAGCTTCGACGACGACAAGTTCATCACGCTCCTCTACGGAGTCTTCGATCCCGAGGCGTACGAGATGACGATCGGGCGCGCGGGGCATCCGCCGCCGCTGATCTATCGCTACGACAGCGGGACCGTCGACGCTATCGAGGTCCCGGGGACGATGCTCGGCTGCTTCCCCGACGAGACGTTCGATCAGCAGGTCGTGCATCTCGACAGCGGTGACGTGTTCGTCGCGTACACCGACGGGATCGTCGAAGCGAGGGAAAGCGATCGCCTCTACGGGCGGTGGCGATTGGAGAAGGCGCTCGCTCACTACGCGTCGAGCTTTTGGGTCGACGATCTCGCGAGGCGCCTTTACCAGGACGCCGAGTCCTTCGGGACGATCGCCGACGACACGATCGTCTTCACGCTCGGCTGCAGGGTGGCGCCCAAGTGATGTATCGCTGCGAAGCGTGCGGGAACAAGACCCGATTCGACATCTTCGAGTCCAAGCGCGTACGCGCCTTCCATCACTTCTCTCTCGCCGGCGACGACAGCATCGAGGAAGAAGAGGTCCTCGAGTCACAGATCGAGAAGATCGTGTGTCGGTGGTGTGGCTCGTCGGACGCGATCAGCGAGGAGCCGGCCCTCGAGAACCAGACCGCAGGCGACGGGGCTTGAGGCCGCTCGACGGGATAACGATCCTCGATCTCACGCGGCTGTTGCCGGGGGGTTACGCGACCTTGCTCATGGCCGACCTCGGCGCCGACGTGATCAAGGTGGAGGAACCGGGCCGCGGCGACTACATCCGCTGGACCCCGCCGCTCGTCGGCGAGCTTTCGTCCGCGCACATCGCCTTGAACCGCAATAAGCGCTCGATCTCCCTGAACTTGAAGCATGAAGGGGGCCGCGCTGCGTTCGAACGACTCTCTCGGGATGCCGACGTGGTGATCGAATCGTTCCGGCCAGGCGTCATGGAGCGCCTCGGCCTCGGCTGGGAGCACCTTCACGATCTGAACCCTCGTCTGATCTATTGCGCGATCTCCGGTTACGGCCAGGATGGCCCGCGCTCGCAGGCCGCAGGACACGACGTGAACTACATGGGGTACGCAGGCGCGCTCAGCATCATGGGAGAAGAGGGCCGCCGCCCCGTGATTCCCGGTCTGCAGATCGGCGATCTCGCCGGCGGGGGCATGGCGGCCGTCATCGCGCTGCTTGCCGCGCTCGTGCAACGCGAGAAGACCGGCACCGGCGACTTCTGCGACGTCTCGATGATGGACGGGGTGATTTCCTGGTTGTCGATCCACGCCGCGGAGTTCGTGGCGACGAAGAAGGTGCCCGAGCGCGAGTTGATGCATCTCTCGGGTGCCTATCCCTGCTATCGCGTGTACTCCGCAGCCGACGGCTTTCTAAGCGTCGGAGCACTCGAACCGCAGTTCTGGTCGGCGCTCTGTCGCGCGATCGATCGTCCCGACCTGGAAGGCGATGCTTTCGCGATGGGCGAGCGTCGCACCGCCGTGATCGCAGAGCTCGAAGAACTCTTCGCGATGAAGACGCGCGCGCAATGGATGGAAATGCTGGCCGGCCTCGATGTCTGTGTCGCGCCGGTCAACGACTTCGCCGAAGCTTTCGATGACCCGCAGGCGCGCCACCGAGAGATGTTTGTAGACGGTGAACTCCCCGATGGAGGCGCGTGGACCTTCGTGGGCGATCCCATCAAACTCGCAGGTTCGCGCACGGACCTTAAGCGCTTACCTCCGCCGACACTTGGCGAAAACACCGACGAGGTTCTGGGCCAAGCGGGATTCGCGCCGGACGAGTTGAAGGAACTGCGAGCGGCCGGAGCGATCTGATGGCGGGCAACAGCCCGGAGATCGAGAGCGCGTTGCTCCGCGGGGTCGGCGCGTACCTGCGGGACGTCCCTCGCAATGAACTTCCCACCCGTTTGCGCCCTCTCGCGGGGCGTCACCAGAAGATGCTTGTCGCGCGCAAGGAGCAGGTACTCGGCGCCTTGGAGGATGAGGCCTTCCGCGCGCTCGTCGTTCAATGGCTCGACGACGATCCGCCACTGGCGCGCGCCGACGCGCAGCTGCTGCGGATCGCGGCGGAACGATCGGATGGATGGGAGGGCGCGCTCGCGTCCAAGGTCGTTAAACCCGCGCGCCGGACACCCGTACGCAAGCCGAACCAGGGTCATGAAGTGGAGCGCGAGAAAGAGAAAGCGCGTAGGGCGCGAGACGAGGCGCGCAAGGTTCGGAAGGAGGCAGACCGCGCCTTGAAGGCCGCGCACGCTCGCATCGCGTCGCTCGAACAAGAGCTGACCGTCGCGAGGGAGGAGCTCGTGACCACTCGCAAGAAGCTTCAGTCGGCCACTAAAGAAAGTGCGCGCTCGCGCGCCGAGCTCGACCGCGAGACGCGCAAAGCGCGCCGACGCGTTGGCGACGCTGAGAAGGACGCGAAGACAGCACGCAAAGACCTGTCGAGGGCTCTGAAGGCCGTCCAGAAGAAGTCCGACTCTGCACCTCCTCGTCGGTCCTCCTCTCGCACGGAGACCGCGGCCGCAGAACCGAAGAAGCGCAAGCCGCTGTCGGTGCCGAAGGGGCGCCTCGAGGACGCGCCGGAGACGTTGCAGTCGTGGCTTGAACACGACCACGCCCACCTCTTGGTAGACGGCTACAACGTTTCCAAGGCACCGGGCGGCTACGGCGACCTCGAACTCGATAACCAGCGGGAGCGCGTGATCCAAGAGGTACAGAAGCTCGCGCGCCGGTACTCGGTGGCGGCGACGATCGTCTTCGACGGATCCGAGATTCCGCCCGGCGCCAGTCGACGCGCCCGCGGCCCCGTCGCGGTGGAGTACTCCCGGGCCGGCGAGATCGCCGACGACCATCTGATCGCGAAGCTCGAGGCGTTACCGAAACACCCCGTCATCGTCGTGACGAACGACCGGGAGCTGCAGGGCAGGGCCCGCGCCCTCGGCGCCACCATCGCCACCTCCAACCAGCTCCTGGGCCTGATCCGCTGATTATCGAACGGATGTTCGATACAATGCGTGGCGCCAGCCAAGTTTGAGTTTCTGTCGTACCCCCTGGCTAGCGTGGGCTCAACGCTCACGGCAGAGGGAGGCAAGAGATGAAGATCGTCTGTCAGGACTGCTCGATGTACCAGTCGTCGCACTGCGATGACTGCCTTGTGACGGCGCTGGTGCACCCGCCCGACGGCGTGGTGGAGATCGACGAGGAGCTCGATGACTCGCTGCAGGCACTGAGCGGGGCCGGGCTGATCCCGATCTTGCGCTTCCGGCCGCGCGCTCCGACTCCGGCGACCGGCGAGGAAGACCTCGCCATCTAGACGGCACTCCGCGGCTCTCTCGGCTTACGCTGAGACCATGCCGCAACCCGCACGACGCCCGCCGCGCTTGAAACCCGTCGGGGTGAACGAGGACGGGACCGAGATCCTGGTCGCCCCCTCCTCGGGCCGTCGTGTCACGCATCGGCTTCCGATCGACTCTGAATTGGTAGACGCGCTCGAGGATGCCCAGGCCGCGCGGACGCGCGCCCGGGCCGCACGGGCCCAGGCCGAACTGCCCCCACCGGTGGAAAGCGTGGAGTCGTCCCTCACCGTGCGGGAGATCCAGAACCTTCTCCGTCAGGGGCGTCCGGTGGCGGCGATCGCGAAGAAGGCCGGGGTCGAAGAGGCGTGGGTCAGGCGCTGGGAAGGCCCGATCGTGTGGGAGCGGGCAGGAGCCGCCACCCGAGCCCGACGGGCGACCCAGAAACGCCCCCGAGGCGGACCGTCCAAGGTCCCTCTCGGCGAGTCGGTCTTGGCGAACCTCAAGAAGCGAGGCATCTCACTCGAACCCGAGATGTTCGACTACGGCTGGGACTCTACGAAGAAGGCGCGAGGGGGCAACTGGATCGTGACGTTCACCTTCGATCAAAGGAAGCGCCAACGAACCGCCCGCTGGGACTACGACCCCGAGCACGACACCGTGAAACCACTCGATGAACTTGCCGCGTCGTTGGGGTGGGTCGAGCGCGCCCGTCGTCGCTGAGAACTCGCGATCGTGACTACCAGTAAGGCGGTGGTGCTTGCATTGATCGTCGCTTTTGGCGCCGCGGGAGTTGTGGCGATGGTGTCGCGTGCTCCGGCTTCACTGCGGGCCGGCGCGCAGCAAGGCTCGATCGACCCATCCCTCGGCGACCATTTCACCGACGCCGAGATCATCCGACACGCCGCCTACAGGGGCCCGGCCTACCTCGCGCTGCTGCTGACGTTGGTCGTCGAGGTCGCCGCGCTGCTCCTGGTCGCGCGCGGGCCCTTCGCGGCGCTCGTTGACCACCTGCCGCGCGCGTGGCCGTTACAGGCCGCGCTGGGGGGTTCACTCCTCGCGGCATGGATGTGGATCGTGCTGCTCCCCCTGAACTACGTCCAGGGCTTCGCGATCCGTCACGCGTGGGGACTCTCGACTCAATCGATCATTGGGTGGCTGTCGGATCACGGAAAGGGGCTGTTCCTCTCCCTCGTGTTCGCCGCGATCGGTGCCGTCGTCTTCTACGGGATCGTTCGCTGGCAGCCGCGCTCGTGGTGGTTGATCGGGTGGGCAACGTTCTCTGTATTGCAGCTGCTTCTTGTGTATCTCTTCCCGATCGTGATCGCGCCTCTATTCAATCGCTTCACCCCCGTGGAGGACGACCTTGCGGCGCGCGTCAAAGCCCTCGCGGCCGAAGCGGGTGTAGAGATCGATCGAGTACTCGTTTCGGACGCGAGCCGGCGCACGACCGCCCAGAATGCGCACGTGGCGGGATTGGGGACGACGAAACGCGTCGTCCTGGACGACACGCTTCTGGCCGGCAATGAGGAAGACGAAACGATGTTCGTCGTCGCGCATGAGCTCGCCCACGAAGCGGAAGGTCATGTTCTGAAGGGCGTCGTCCTCTCGGCATTCGGATTGTTGTTCGGCTTCGCCGCGCTGGCGTGGCTCGCGACCCGGACGGGCCTGTGGGCGTGGGCCGGTGCGACCGGCATCTCGGATGTCCGCGGACTGCCGCTGTTGCTGCTGGCAGTCGTCGTGTTGACGGCTCTCGCCACGCCTGCGTCGAACGCTGTGTCCCGGAGTTTCGAAGCCGACGCCGACCGGATGGCGTTCGAGCTGACCGGGGATCCGGAGCCGGCGGTCCGTGCCTTCAGGCGGCTCGCGTTCTCGAACCTCGCCGACCTGAGGCCCCCCAAAGCGCTTGTCTATCTCCTCTTCTCGCACCCTCCGTTGCCCGAGCGGATACGAGCAGCCGTAGCCACAGGCGGCACTTCGCCCTAAACTTTCCAATCCACGTTTTTGCATGGCTACGGATGGCCGACAACAAGGGGGACCAAGTGGCCCAGACCATCATCGAGCGTTTCCACGAGCGCGTTCGCAACCACCCGGACAAGGCGGCTATGCGCTACAAGAAGGACGGACAGTGGACCGATGTGACGTGGCGCGAATACGGCGACAACGTCAAGCGCACCGCAAAGTCGCTGATGTCGCTTGGTTACGGGCACGGCGACAAGATCTCGTTACTTTCGGGTAACCGTCCGGCGTGGCACATCATCGACGTCGGTTCGATGGCGCTAGGCGGAGCGACCGCCGCGATCTACACGACGAACTCGCCGGAACAGGTCGCCTACATCGTCGATCACTCCGACTCGAAGTTCGCGTTCGTAGATACGACCGATCAGCTCGAGAAGATCTTGAAGATGCGTTCCGAGACGCCGAAGCTGCAGAAGGTCATCGTTATCGAGGGTTACCAGGGAGATGCCGACAGGGACTTCGTCATGACGTTGGACGAGTTCCTTGCGCTCGGTGACGGCATCGAGGACGCGCGTTACGACGAAGCAACGGCGAGGGTGAAGCCGGAGGACCTCGCGACATTCGTATACACGTCGGGGACGACGGGCCCGCCGAAGGCAGTGATGCTGTCGCACGCGAACATCTGGTGGACCGCGACGCACTCTGAACAACACATCCCGATCGGCGACGAGAGCACGAAAGCCCCCGACGGCTCCTACAACGGACGCGCGCTCAGCTACTTGCCGCTGAGTCACATCGCCGAGCGCATGATCAGCCACCTCTTCCAGATCTACTACGGGACCACCACCTGGTTCGCGGAGTCGATCGACACGCTGCTCGTCGATCTGAACGCCTGCAAGCCGACCTACTTCTTCGGCGTACCCCGCGTATGGGAGAAGTTCTACGCGGGCGTGCAGGCGAAGATGGCTGCGGCCGACCCCAACGATCGCAAGACGAAGCTCGCGCGCAAGGCGGTCACCCTGGGGGCCGAGATCACGAAGCTCGAGCAAGAAGCCGTGGCGCGCGGCGGCAAGCTGGCCGACGCGAAGGTGCCGTTCGGCAAGAAGCTGCAGCATCGGATCCTCGACAAGCTTGTCCTGCACAAGATCCGGGGGGCGTTCGGTCTCGACGAATGCACGCTGCCGCTCTCGGCTGCCGCACCGCTCAATCCCGACCTCATCTGGTTCTTCCACTCCGTCGGTCTGAAGATCGCGGAAGGCTATGGCCAGTCCGAGGACAACGGGCCGACGACCTGGAACCCGCCCGCCGCGATCAAGATCGGCTCGGTCGGGACGGCCTTCCCGGATCTCGAGGTGAAGATCGCGGATGACGGCGAGATCCTGGTGCGCGGCGGCAACCTCATGCAGGGGTACTACAAGGACGAGCGAGCGACGGCCGAGACGATCGACTCGGAGGGGTGGCTCCATTCGGGGGACGTCGGTGAGTTCGATGCCAACCACTACTTGAAGATCACCGACCGTAAGAAGGACCTCATCATCACCGCCGGCGGGAAGAACATCGCCCCGCAGGAGCTCGAGAACAAGCTCAAGTCGAAGGCGTCGATCATCAGTCAGGTCGTCGTCATCGGGGACCGCCGGCCGTTCCTCACTTGCCTGTTGACGCTCGATGAGGAGAAGGCGCCGGCGTGGGCTAAGGAGCACGGCATCGAGGGTGACATCGCTGCCATCGCCAACCACGAGCGCACGCTGAAGGAACTCGAGGGGGCGGTCAACGAGCTCAACAAGCAGCTCGCCAAGGTCGAGGGTGTCAAGAAGTTCCGCGTCCTCGAGCGGGACTTCCTCCAGGAAGAAAACGAGATCACGCCGACCATGAAGGTCAAGCGCAAGACGATCAACGAGATGTATGGCGACGTGATCGAGGACCTCTATAACAAGGAGTCACCCGCCGCGGCGGCAGCGAAAGCACCGGTCCGCACTTAGCTCGGCGAATCAAGTAGTAAACGGGCCGCCTTCGGGCGGCCCTTTCGCGTCGGGCTTGGTTCGTCAGCGCTCGCCTGCGCTTCGCACAAGCCACAGCCGAAGAATGTCACTCACCAACTCGAAAGGACCTAACCACCTTCCTTCCCAGCACGAACGGACGGGACGGATGATCCCCCGACAGGTGGGAGTGCGTGATGGGCAAACGACTGATCTCGATTCTGGAGCGCTGGTTCTGACGAGCGCTGCGTTCGGGGCCGCTCCAGTGGGGCCCCAGAACCGCCACCGACGACGGTCCCCGAAGTCGTGAATATCGACGGCCCGGTCAATGACCGCGAATTACCTGAAAGCGCCTCCGAGTCTGCGGAGCTGCTGACCGGAGGTCGATCGCTGACCCTTTAGCTGCTGTCGGTAAGGATCAAGGATGGGCCGCCCTAGGGGCGGCCATTGCTTGCTCTGGCAGGACTCCGCCGCAGCCCACCGAAGTCATGAGTATCAGAAACGGTTCGCGGGCGGACAGCCCCCTCGAGCATAGGAGCTCGGCATGGTGAAGCGTTCTCTTTCGATCCTTCTTTCCGCCGCGCTGGCGACGGGCGTCTTCAGCGCACTTCCTGCCAAGGCCCAAGAGGCGCCGGCCGTACCGGCGGAGCCGAATATCGTCGACCCCGCGGGAGACGCGAACTACATCAACAACAACAACACTGCGGGCCAGTCGGGGAACAACCATGTGACTGGGCCGGATGCCTCCAGCTTGGCCGACATCCTGGCGGTTTGGCTCACGAACGATGCCGAGAAAATCTCCATCCATGTTCAGACCGAGGCGCCTCAGCCAAGCAGCGGTGCGGCATACATCGTCTTCTTCCGGGCGAACGCAGACGACTGCCTGCTCGCGGAATTCGCGATCGCCGCCCCCTCCTATCAGGGCGATAGCTACGCCGAAGTAGAGGACACCTGTGCTGGGCTAGATCCCGCTGACGGAGAGGTCGTATCGGTAGAAGGGCCCGACGGCACAGGCATCATCACGGCCACTTTCCCTCGCGCGTACAGCGCGTCCTTCGCCGATGGAGCGGTGATCGCAACTCCCCGTATCGAGATGAGGAACCTGACTGGGGGACCGGTAAGCCTCCGGGGACCGACTATCGACAACACGGATCCGGGTAGCGACTACACGATCGTCGGCGGCGGATCGGGAGCGAAGCCCGAGCCGGAGCCAACCGAGGAACCACCCGGGAAGAGTGATCCCCCGGGCAAAGGGAAGAAGAAGGGCTGCAAGAAGGGCAAGGGCAAGAAGAAGGGTGCATGTCCCGAGAAGCCCAAGCCTCCGGTCGCCGAGTGCCCCGCGTACGTTCCCGGTGAGGAGGGCGCCGAAGCAGAGACCACGGTTGTCACCGACGCCGCCACGGAAGAAAAGCCGATCGTGGCCGAGTTCGATGCCGGTCCGGGAATGGGAAGCGCCGGTCCGTACAACGAGACGACCAGCGTCTTCCAGAACGTCCAGGTGGATACGGCCAATGCCGATACTGGTCTGTACGCAAAGCTCGAGTTCCAGAACTTCCACGATTACGACCTCTATCTGAACTACGCGGACGGGTCGACGGCCGCGAACTCGGGTGACTTCAACGCCGCCGCGGGCCACGGGCTCGGGAGCGGCAGCCCCGACGGAGCATGGGAAGCAGGTACCAACTACGAGATGGTGATGGGGATCCGGACCGCGGACTGCGCCGGCTACACCGCTCGCATGGTCAGCTGGCTTACCAACGGCGGAGCGATGACGCTGTCCCTGTGGCTTGGCGACGTGGTAGCCGATCCGAACGCCCCCGAGGGCGAAGAAGCCTTGCAGATGTTCTACGGACTGCTGGGAGCGACGCGCTGACCTAGGAAGCGAAACGACCTAATCGGGGCCCCCGGAAGGGGGCCTTTCCTTTTGGCTGATTTCGGGCCGGGGGCCAGTACTTAGCAGGACTAGGGGCGGGGCCGCCGAATCTTCCCGCCAGTAACGAACCCATAGCGCGGGTTTGGTAGCCCCCGAACACAGGAGCTAGGCATGGGAAAGCGGACCTTCTCGATCGTCTTAGCGCTGGCGCTCGTCGCGGGCGTCTTCAGCGCGTTACCGGCCACAGCGCAAGAAGCTCCGGCCCAACCGACGGAAGTCCCGCCGGTCGTTCAGATCGAAGACCCGTACGGTGATGCCAACGGACAGTCGGGAGACCAGCAGCTCGGCGTCGACGGGGGCAGTCAGACCGATATCGGGAAAGTCTGGTTCACCCACGACGGGACGAGTGTCAGTGCGCATTTCCTGACTGAAGGCCCCCCCAATGCGAACTCGCTCGGGTTCCAGTTCGTCGTCGCGGCCGGTGAGGCCGGTTGTTTGCTCTTCGAGGGCTACTTCGACGGCACGACTTACACGTCGGAAAACTTTGCGCGCGTGCGCGACAACTGCAACACGATCGATCCCGTGGTTGGCACGTTCGTCTTCGCCCCTGGTCCAGGCGGGGAAGGTGGCCTAGCGACGATCAACGTTCCGCGAGAAGGCGTCCCTTCCCTCGCGGAGGGCAGTGTCATCTCGGGGCCCAGTGCAACGACGTGGATTTTCGCTGGAGGCGAGCAGATAACCCCAACGGGCTTTCGCGGTGTGCGTTCGCGCATCGACGACACGAAGGTCGGCACGGATTACCCGCTGAGCAGTGGTGGCGGTGAGGTCGTCGAGCCCAAGCCCGAACCGACCGAAGAGCCTCCGGGTAAGAGTGATCCCCCAGGCAAAGGCAAAAAGAAGGGCTGCAAGAAGGGCAAGGGCAAGAAGAAGGGCGCTTGTCCCGAGCCGCCCCAGCCTCCGGCCGCTCCGGCCTGTCCGGCCTACGTCCCCGGTGAGATGGGTGCCGAAGCCGAGACGACCGTAGTGACCGATGACGCGACCGAGGAGAAGCCCATCGAGATTGACGTTCCTTTGGGCCTCGCAACCGGCACCGTCGGGTCGGACCGGCGCACGAGGGCGCAACACAATGTGCAGATCGATTCGAAGCTGGCTGAAGCCGGCTTCTATGCTCGGCTCGAGTCCCCGGCGGGAGACGACCCCGATCTCTACGTGTATTACGCGAGCGGCAAGCAGGCCGCGGTCGCGGGTGGATTCAACCCTCTCCTCGCAGCCGGACCTCTGCCGAATCCGACGAACCACGCGACCATCAACAGCCTGAACGGGCGGGGCACCGGCGGTCACTCGGAGTTCACGGCCGAGCAGATCGACGGGTTGCGCTCTCCCGACTGCCAGGGATGGACGCTCGACCTCGTGAACTGGGGGGGTCGAGGTGGCACATACAAGCTCAAGCTGTGGGTCGGTGAGATCCAGAACGACCCCGCACCGGAACAGCAGGCCGAGTCGGAGTCGGCTCTTGACACGTTCTTTGATCTGTTGATGAGTCGCTGACAAAAGAGTCAAACCAGCAGGAAAGGGCCCCCGTTGGGGGCCCTTTCCTGCTGGCTGCTTTCGGCAGGGGCGCAGGACTAAGGGTAGGGCCGCCGAACCTTCACCTCACAACCGATTCATATATATCGCGGGCTTAGTCGCCCCCGAACACAGGAGCTAGGCATGGAAAAGCGGACCTTCTCGATGGTTCTTGCGCTGGCGCTCGTAGCGGGCCTCTTTACGGCACTTCCGGCCCGGGCTCAGGATGCGCCGGCGGTTCCTGAGGTCGCCAATATCGAAGACCCTCAGGGTGACTCGAACGGCCACAGCGCGGTGACCGGCCAAGGCGGCGGCGTCACCGTCGGCGCGGCAGATTTCCTGAAAGTCTGGTTCACCAATGACGCTGCCAATCTCTACGTGCACATCCATACGACGAGGCCGGCTTTCACGGGCGGATCTATCTGGTATTCGATCTATGTCGACCCCGGCGTTGGCGCGGATTGCATGGAGTTCAGAGGCTTCACGCAGCACCAGGCAGTTGCTCCGATTGGGCGCCTGATCCTCACGGGAGATTGCGGCGCCATGAACGAGGTCGTTGAATTCAAGACGCAACCGGGGCCCGACATCGACGGTGCCCCCTCAGGTGTACACACGATCACAGCGCCCCGTTCGTTGAGCGAGCACCTCGCCGACGGTAAGACACTGGCGGTGCCAAACGCGCTCGATCGCTATTACGCAGGGACGGACACGTCGGGCGGCCTAGGGCTTGGCATCCTGGACATCACGGACGAAGGCACGCCCTACACGATCGGTGGCGGTGGGCCGGTCGTCGAGCCCAAGCCCGAACCGACCGAAGAGCCTCCCGGCAAGAGCGATCCTCCCGGTAAGGGCAAGAAGAAGGGCTGCAAGAAGGGCAAGGGTAAGAAGAAGGGAGCGTGCCCCGGCACGCCCAATCCGACTCCCGCTCCCGCATGCCCGGCCTACGTTCCGGGTGAAGAGGGCGCCGAGGCCGAGACGACCATCGTTACCGACGCCGCCACCGAAGAGAAGCCAGTTGTCGTGGAGCTCGATTCAGAGGCGGGCCTTGGCGCGATGCCGATCCGCGGTACCCCAGTTCCCTACGACGAGACCTACCACTTCTTCCACAACGTCCAGGTCGACACCGCGGCCGCGGATACGGGGATCTATGCACGCCTCGACTTCGCCGAGTACCGCGATTACGACCTGTACCTCAACTACCCCGATGGAACCGAAGCCGATCACTCGGGTGACTTCAATGCCATCGCAGGCGAGCTTGGCTGCGGCGGTACGTCCTGCGACTCGAGCACGAGCCACGAGGCGATCCTCGGCATCCGTACCCCCGACTGTGGAGGCTGGACCGCCGAGATGGTCAGTTACCTGGCAGAAGGCGGTCCCGTCACTCTGTCGTTGTGGGTGGGAGAAGTAGTCGCCGACCCAGCGGCTCCCGGGGGTGGAGAGGAAGCGCTCTCGACGTTCTATTCACTACTCGGTATCTAGAAAACGCTACGGGCGGAGAAGGAGCAAACGATGAACAAGCGAGTTATCTCGGTTCTGGCCATGAGTGCACTGCTCGCGTCGCTGGTGGCGTTGCCCGCAGGCGACGCGGTAGCGAAGAAAAAGAAGAAGAAGCCCGCGGCTCCGGTTTGCGCGGCGTACACGCCCGGCGAGATGGGCGCCGAAGCCGAGCACATCGTCGTCACTGACGCTCACACTGCCGAGACCCCTCTCGCGTACCCGATCACCCTCGATGCGGACTTCGACGAGGGCCTCGCGGGAGACCCTCCGACTGCGACGGTGAACGTCCAGGTGGACAGCGCGGCGGCAACCGCGGGTCTGTACGTGACCCACGAGTTCCAGAGCCACCGCGATTACGACCTCTGGGCTTACTTCGCGGATGGTTCGGGCGCGGCTTCGGCCCATGGGTTCCAGCCGGCGATGGACACCAAAGGAGCGCCGGGTCCGGCCGACCAGTCGAATACGGCTTCGAACCATGCTGGAGAGTCCACTGCGGACTCGGAGAACCTTATCGGGGTCATCACCCCAGACTGCGGTGGCTACACCGTTGAGGCGTACACGTACTTCGGTGAGGGTGGCGACTTCGAGCTGAAGTTCTGGCTCGGTGAAGGCAAGACCGAACCCGGCGTGCCCGAGTAGAACGAGATCGAGCAAGTTGAGAAAGGGGCCTTCGGGCCCCTCGGGGACGTGACCGGCCCCTGACGGGCCCGGTGCTCAATCAAAAGAGGGGCCTCACGGCCCCTCTTTTTTTGATTTCACCGACCGGCATCAAAAGGGTTCATCACAACCGATACGAAGTCTTTAGGAGGAACTTCGTAGACGAGGAGGCAAGATGACGACCCGCCGACTGAGTATCGTGATCAATGCTCTGGTGTTTCTTGGGCTCATCCCCGCCGTCCAGGCGCAGGAGCCACCACCGCCCGAGGTTCCGGCCGCGGTTCAGATCGAAGACCCCGCCGGTGACGCGAACTACCTCAACGACCAGGGGGTGGGGCTGCCATTGGAGGGCGACCAGACCACACCTCAAGACCTGACGATCAGCGATCTGCTGAAGATCTGGTGGACGAACGATGCCGAGACGATCTCGGTCCACTTTCAGACGGAGGCCCCCCCGCCCTCGAGCAATGCCGCCTATCTCTTCCGTGCATTCACGAACCCCGGCGGCGATTTCCCCGATGGGTGCCTGTGGTGGGAGGCCGTCGTGGAAGGGCCGACGTTCGTGGGTGAGGCGTTCGCACGGCTGAGGGATATGTGCTCGGAGACTGATCCGGTCGAGGGCACGATCTCGATCGCCACGCTTGAGGACGAGACCGGCGTGGTGACAGTCACCGTGCCCCGGGACGCCAACGCTGCATTCGCGCCGGGCGGAACGATTGCCACACCCATTGCGGAGGTTCGCAACGTTACCGGTGCCGCTGCGGCCCGATTCGCCACTGCTCCGGTAGTCGACAACACGAAGCCGGGTACCGACTACACGATCACGGACGAAGAGCCCGAGCCACAGCCGAAGAAGAAAAAGAAGAAGAAGGGCAAGACGGCTCGCGCGACCGCCGCGGTCCTCACCGGAGGTAGCGTCAGGGCGCTCTAAGAGGGGTACGCTTCGAGGCACTGCGGCTACCTAGCAAGGAGGCGACAGTGTCCGTAACCGTTCGCGACGTGCAGGCGTTCCGTGAACGTGGTGAGAGGTTCGCGATGCTCACTGCGTACGACGCTCTCTCGGCCAAGCTCTTAGACGAAGCCGGGATCCCGCTCATCCTCGTAGGCGACAGCGTGGGCAATGGGCCCCTCGGCTACGAGTCGACGTTACCGGTGACGATGGACGACATGCTCCACCACACCGCGGCCGTACGGCGCGGCACATCAAACGCGCTCGTGATCGGCGACATGCCCTTCATGAGTTACCAGGCGTCGGTAGAGGAAGGCTTCCGTAATGCCGGGCGCTTCTTGCAAGAAGCCGGTGCGCATGCCGTGAAGCTAGAGGGTGGGGGC
>JALZEA010000023.1 GCA_030862265.1 Actinomycetota bacterium
CGCGCGTACCTGTAAGGAGCGCGGCGTGTCCATGATTGCCGTGCATTCCGATGTGGACGCGAACGCGCGCCACGTCGCGATCGCCGACGAGGCCGTCCATCTCCCGGGCGTGGCGCCGGCCGACACCTACCTGAACGTCGCAGCCGTCATCGAGGCCGCGCGCTCGCACGGCGCGCAAGCGATCCATCCCGGTTACGGCTTCCTCTCGGAGAATGCCGATTTTGCCGCCGCCGTGGCGGATGCCGGGTTGATTTGGGTGGGCCCACCGGCCGCGGCGATCCGCGCGCTCGGCGACAAGATCGCGGCCCGCCGGATCGCGGAGGACGCCGGCGTGCCCGTGGTTCCCGGTCTCACGCGCGCGGTCGAGGACGCGGCGGAGATAGCCGCCTTCGCCGACGCGCACGGATATCCCGTGGCCGTTAAGGCATCGGGAGGCGGCGGTGGCCGCGGTCTCAAGGTCGCTCGCAACGCCGACGAGATCGACGACGCGCTCACGTCCGCCCGGAGGGAGGCGGCTGCCTATTTCTCGTCGAACGAGGTCTTCCTCGAGCGCTACCTCGAAGCCCCCAAACATCTTGAGGTGCAACTCCTCGCTCCCTCGGCGGACGCCGCACTATGGCTCGGGGTGCGCGATTGCTCCTTGCAGCGGCGTCACCAGAAATTGATCGAAGAGACGCCCCCGCCGCGTTTCGCCGATCGTGTGAGTGATATGGGGAATGCCGCGGTCGCGTTGTCCAAGGCATCGGGGTACGTGAACGCGGGGACCGTCGAGATGCTCGTCGATGCCGACGGGGGGTTCTATTTCCTTGAGGTCAACGCCCGTCTACAGGTGGAACACACCGTCACCGAAGAGGTTCTGGGGCTCGATCTCGTGGCGTGTCAGCTGCAGATCGCGTCGGGAGACGCGCTTGGCTTCAACCAGGAAGATATCGCCGCCCGCATGAACGGGCACTCGATCGAGTGTCGGATCAATGCCGAGGATCCGGCGCGTGGATTCCTTCCGTCACCGGGTCTGATAACCCGTTATGCCGAGCCGAACGGCCTCGGGGTACGCGTCGATTCGGGCTACATCGCCGGGGACGCGATCCCTGAGGCGTATGACTCCCTCGTCGCCAAGCTGATCTCTTGGGGGAACGATCGCGAGGAAGCCCGCGTGCGCATGTTGAGAGCCCTCGACGAATTCACGATCGATGGTGTGCAGACGACCATCCCCGCACATCAAGCCCTGTTGACCGAGCCGTCCTTCGTGGACGGAACGCACACGACTCGTACGGTCGAAGAAGGCAGCGCGCTGGACGCGCTCACGCCGACCGTCGAGACCTCGCCGGACGCGTCCAACGTCCTGATGGTGCAGGGACGGCCCGTGCGTTTATGGAACCCGGCGATGTCGGCGTCGGCCTCGGCCGCGGTGCAGGCCGCTTCGTCGGGCGAGCTCGTCGCCCCGATGCACGGAACGATCCTCAAAGTACTGGTGACCGCCGGTCAGGAGGTCGCCGCCGGCGACGCGGTCGCGGTCCTCGAGGCGATGAAGATGGAAACGACGATCGCGGCCCCCGCGCCGGGCACGGTTGCAACCGTCACCGTCGCGCCGGGTCAAGTCGCCGAAGCCGGCCAGGTCATAGCCACGATCGAGTGACTGAAGAACTGATCGACGTCGCAGGGACGAAGATCTTCACGCGTCGTTCCGGCGAGGGACCGGTGGTCCTTCTGCTGCACGGCTTCCCTCAGACCGGTCACTGTTGGCGCTATGTTGCACGGCACCTGCAGAAGCGTTTCGACGTGATCGTTCCGGATGTTCCCGGCTTCGGCCGCAGCGACCGACCTCCCGAGTCGGATGCCGGGGCCGTCGCAGCCGTCTTAGACGACTACCTCGATCGTCTCGGCGTCGAGAAGGCGACGATCGTCGGACACGACTGGGGCGGCGCGTTCTCGTTCCGCATGGCACTCGATCATCAACCTCGCGTGGAGCGTTTGGTGATCACCAACTCACCGTTCCGCGAGATGAGTCTCTGGCGCGCCTGGTACATCATGTATTTCAACATCCCGTTGTTGCCCGAACTCTCGTTCCGCGCGCTCGGTAACAGATTGATCGAGGGAGCGTTGAAGGGTGGGTCGAGGGGCCGCGGTGTCTTCGACGATGCCGCGGTGCGTGTCTACCAGGACGCGTACGCGACGAACGAACGGGTGGTAAGTGCTCTCGCGTACTACCGGACGACGACGCGCCGCTCACTCGCGAAGCAGGTCCGGGGTCGATTCCGAGGGGGCCGCGGATCTTTGCGACCTACTGGAATAGAAGGTGATCGGCCGCGGCGGATCGTCGCCCCCACGCTTCTCGTCTGGGGGATGAAGGACCCGGTGCTCACGCCCGCATTGATCCCGGGGATCGTGAGAGAGATCCCGCACGCGGAGGTCGTCGAGCTGGACGAGGTGGGCCACTTCGTCCCCGAGGAAGCGCCGAGCGAGTTGGGAGAGGCGATCGAGCGCTTCGCCGCACCAGCGTCTTAAGCCCCCGAACAGGAGGCCTCGGAGGAGCGGAGAAGCTTCCCCTCAATAGATCCCTAGGAGGCAGGGATGTCGAAGGCGGTCACGTTCTTACTCGCGCTGGTGCTGCTAGCGACGCTCGGCGCAGCTCCGGCGACCGCGGGCAAGAAGAAGAAGGGTTCGTTCTCGGCACAGAATCCCGTTCCCGCCTTGGAGGCCTGCCCCCAGGAGGCGCAAGAGGGGCTCACGAAGACCTCCGAGCCACTGAAGGTCCCGTTCAACGGTGTCCTTACCGTGAAGATGACCGATTTCCTGGGCGACTGGGACCTTTACGTCACCGATAGCGACGGTGACGAGATCGTCTCCAGTGTCGAGTCTCAGCTGACCGGCTCCGCTCCCGTCGAAGAGGTCACGATCTTTCTTCCCAAGGGGATGTCGGTGCAGATGGTTGCGTGCAACTACGCCGGAGGCCCCTCCGCGGAGGTGGCCTGGGTTCTCTCGGCGGTTCCTTTTAAGTAGTTATCCAGCTAAGCGGTCAGTGCGCGCGCGATGACCATGCGCTGGATCTCTGAGGTCCCCTCGAAGATCGTGTAGATCTTTGAGTCGCGGTACCACTTCTCCACGGGGAAGTCCTTGATGTACCCATAACCGCCGAGGATCTGGATCGCTTGTTCCGTGACCTTTACCGCGACCTCACTCGCCTTCAGCTTGCTCATCGAGCCTTCGGCCTTCTCGAACGGTTGGCCCGTTGCCGCGAGCCATGCCGCGCGATGGACCAGCAGACGGGCGCACTCGACTTCGACGGCCATGTCGGCGAGCAGATTCTGGATCGATTGGTGCTGGCTGATCGGAACGCCGAAAGCCTTGCGATCCTTTGCGTAATCGACGGCGAACTCAAGAGCGGCGCGCGCTATCCCTACCGCTTGCGCCGCGACCGATGGGCGCGTTACTTCGAAGGTCCGAAGCGCAGCCGAGGATCGACCACTCGACTCCCCCTTGCGCGCCCGCTCGAGCTTCTCTTCGAGCTTGTCCATACCGCCGAGTACTCGATCGACCGGGACACGACAGTCATCGAGGATCACTTCTGAGGTATCTGACGCGCGGATACCAAGCTTCTTCTCTTTCTTGCCGGGCTTGAGACCGGGATCGTCGCGGCTGATGATGAACGAAGCCTGGCCGCGGTGACCGAGTTCGGGATCGACAGTCGCAACGATGACGTAGACGCTCGCGTACTGCCCGTTCGTGATGAACACCTTCTGGCCGTTGAGGACCCATTCGTCCCCCTCGCGCACCGCCTTCGTACGCAGGCTCCGTACGTCCGATCCTGCTTGGGGCTCCGTCACCGCGAACGCGCCGACCTTCGGATCTTCCGGCGTGCCGAACATCTTGGGAGCCCACTCGAACAGTTGGTCTCGTGTGCCGACCGCGGCGAGCGCGGAGAGCGGAAGCCCGGAGCCAAAAATGGCGAGCCCGATACCCGCGCATCCCCAGAACGTCTCCTCCATGATCAAAGGCAACGTGAGACCGCTGGGGTCCTGCTGGCTCTGGAGATAGATGTCGAGGGAGTAGAGCCCGGCCTCGGCGGCTTTCTTCAGCACCGGCCATGGGAACTCCTCGGTCTCGTCGTATTCCGCCGCAACCGGGCGGATCTCTTTCTCGGCGAACTCGTGAGCCCATTTCTTGAGCTCGATCTGTTCTTCGGTGAGTGCGAAATCCATCGTCACGTCCTTAAGGGATCCCTACTTGACTCGGCAGTCAAGTCCGATATGCGAAAGGATAGACCACACATGGCCGACGCCCACGACGACACCCCACTGGAGCGCCAGGAGACCATCTCCTACGAGCGCCTGTACCGGCTGTGGGAAGCCAACAACTGGAGTGCCACGGCGATCGACCTCAGTATCGACAAGGAGCATTGGTACACGAAGCTCGACGACCTCCAGCGCCGCTCGGCCCTGTGGAACTACGCCATGTTCTTGGTCGGCGAGGAAGCCGTCGCCCGCACTCTCACCCCGGTCCTCGATGCGGCCCCCGGCCATCCGGAAAGCATCTTCTTGACGACCCAGATCGTCGACGAAGCGCGCCACCACGTGTTCTTCGATCGCTTCATGCGCGAGGTCGCGGGCGTGGGGCGAAACGTGAGCTCCACGCTGGCAGACGTCGAGAATGAACTGACGTGGGGCTTCAAACAGGTCTTTGCAGAGTTGGACCGACTCAGCGACGCGTTGCGCAAGAAACCGAAGGATCGCACGCTACTCACGCAGACCATCGCGCTCTATCACGTCGTCATCGAAGGCGTCCTTGCGATCCCCGGACAGCACTTCATCCAGCGGTATGTCGAGCGCTTCGAGATCATGCCCGGCTTCACGGAGGGGATAAACAAGGTCTCGCGCGATGAATCGCGTCACGTTGCGTTCGGCATCAAGTTCCTGGGCGATCTCGTGCGGAGCTCCGCGGAGTGCCGGCAGGCAGCGCTCGAACTGTGGGAGCGCGTCATGCCGTGGGCCGCGGGTGTCTTCGTGCCTCCGAACCGCGACCGAGCGTACGCGGAGTGCTTCGGATTCACACTCGAAGAGATCTTCGCGTTCGGCATGCGCAGCTTCGAAACGAAGTTGAACCGGCTGGGCTTCGAGATCTCCGAGCTGAGGCTCTTCCAGAGCCAGGATCTCGACGTCTCTTATGAGGAACGTGCGAGACGTGCGTGGGTGATGATCGATTGCGGCATCATCGGTGACGACAGGCGCGAGCCGCAGCTCACTCCCGAGGCGTTCGAGCTGCTGTTCGACGGGATGACGCGCGTGATGGACATAGAGGTAGCGCGCACCGTCGGGGGCCCGGTCGAGTGGGCATTCACGGACGCGGAGCCGTGGCACCTCGTCGTGACGAATGGCCACATCGAGGCGAAGCCGGGGAGCGCCGGTCAAGCGGCGCTGCGCCTCGAGTGCTCCGCGGCCGAATTCGCCAAGATCGCGGTGCAACGGACTGATCCGCGCATGGCGTTACTGCGACGCCGGCTGAAGGTGCACGGGAATCTCGGAGCGAAGGCGAAACTCCCGAAACTCTTCCGTTAACTCCTCGTTGAGAGGGTGAGCTCGCTCTACTTGATGGGTAAGTCTCCAGGGTGGCTTCGATCCGTGCCGCTGCCCGCGTCGCCTTGGGCCCCCCGTGGACGATCATCGAGGGGACCTCTCCGGTCGTCGCCGCGGCATTGCATAACGGCCACGATCTGCGTCCGGAGATCGCCACCCTCATGGACGTGGAGCCGAGCGACCGGCGCCGAGAGGAGGATCCCCACACCGACCATCTGACGTCGGTGACGACCACGCGCCTGATCGGCAATCGCTCTCGTTTCGAGGTCGATCTGAACCGTCCACCCGACGAGGCGTTATGCCTCGAGCCGGATGATTGCTGGGGTCTAGAACTATGGGGGACGCGTCCCCCCCGCGCGCTTGTGGAGGGATCGCGTGAGCTGCACGACGCCTTCTACTCAGAGATGCGTCGGGTACTCGAGCGGATGCGGCGCCAGCACGGACGTTTCGCGGTGTTAGACATCCACAGTTACAACCATCGTCGGGGAGGCCCCCGCGCGCCGCCCGACGATCCCGGTCAGAACCCGGATGTGAATGTCGGAACGCGCAGTCTCGACCATGCCCGCTGGGGACGCCTGCTCGATCGGTTCATCACCGACCTGGCGTCGCATCCGATGGGACTGGATGTGCGCGAGAACGTCAAGTTCAGGGGCCGCTACTTCGCCGCGTGGATCCATGAGGAGTTCGCCGACTCCGGATGCTGTCTCGCACTCGAGTTCAAGAAGACGTTCATGGACGAGTGGACCGGTGTGCTCGACGAAGACCGGCTCCGGGATCTGACGAGCGCCCTCGCCGCGACCGTGCCGGGGCTCGAGGCGGAGCTGGCCCGCGCATGACGGGATCCGAGGACCGCCTCGATCTGGCCCGTATCGCGAGCGATCTCAAGAATGGGGAGCCCGTTCGTCGCAAACTTCTCGGCGGCTATCTCGACGTCGAACGACCTCTGCCGATCCTCGTTGCGTATCGAGCGCGGTCGGAAGACGACGTGACCGCCCAATTGCTGCTGGGTCACGCGGCGATACTCGTCGTGTCACGCGACGCCGATCTCGCCGAGCTTAGAGATGTCTTGCGAACGGTGGTGCGGACGCAGGCCGACGAGTTCGGCGCCTTCCTTCTACTCGAGCTCTGGGATAGAA
>JALZEA010000036.1 GCA_030862265.1 Actinomycetota bacterium
AATCTAGGTGCGGGATCTTCGCCGCTTCGAGTGGCGTCTTGCCGCCCAGCGCGTCGAGTGGGTCATCGCCGAGCCCGTCGAGGATGACGTAGAGGAGTTTCTTCACTTGACCGCTTTCACGATGGCGGCGAACTCGGAGGCTTCGAGGGAGGCCCCGCCGACGAGCGCGCCGTCGATGTCACTCTGACCCATAAGCGCGGCGGCGTTGCCGGACTTCACGCTTCCGCCGTAGAGGATGCGCATCGCGTCCGCGACGTCCTCGCCGGCGGCCTGTGCGACGACCTTGCGGATGTACGAGATCGTGTTCTGCGCGTCCTCCGGCGTCGCGGTCTTTCCCGTTCCGATCGCCCAGATCGGCTCGTAGGCGATCACCGCACGCGCGGCGAGGTCCGGCTTGAGTCCTTCGAGCGCCGCTCGGATCTGGCGCTCGACCTTCTGCTCGGTCGACCCCGCCTCGCGCTCGGCATCGGTCTCGCCGCAGCAGATGACCGGCACCAGACCGTTCGCGAACGCCGCCTTCGCCTTCTTGTTCACGCCGTCGTCGTTCTCACCGAATAGCTCGCGTCGCTCCGAGTGCCCGAGGATCACGTAATCGACGTCGAGAGACTTCAGCATCCCGGACGCGACCTCGCCCGTGAACGCGCCTTCGCTCTCCCAATGCATGTTCTGCGCACCGAGACCGAACTCGTAGCGATCGGAGTCGATCAACGTTTGGATCGTGCGCAGCGAAGTGAAGGGCGGACACACGACGACCTCGACCTTGTCGAAGTTGTGTCCCGCGAGTTCGTGTGCCAGCCCCTGCACCAGACGGATCGCGTCGAGGTTGGTCTTGAACATCTTCCAGTTCCCCGCGATCAATGGCTTGCGAGCCATCACTCCCCTTCCTTCCTAAGGACCGCGATCCCGGGAAGGTCCTTGCCCTCCAGGAATTCGAGCGACGCGCCGCCGCCCGTCGACAGATGCGAGACCGCGTCGGCCATACCAAGTTGCTTCAGCGCGGCCGCCGAATCCCCTCCGCCCGCCACCGTATAGGCACCGTTCTTCGTGGCCCGTGCGATCGCTTCGGCGACGGCTTTCGTACCGCCCGCGAACGCATCGATCTCGAAGATGCCCATCGGACCGTTCCACAGAACCGTACGTGCCGACTCGATCCGCTCGGCATAACGCTGCGCCGACGCCGGTCCGATATCGGCACCGAGTCGATCGCCGATCTCGGCGAGCGGAACAGTGTCGTATGCGGCGCCTTCGTCCGGCGAGTCCGCCGCGACGATGTCGTCGGGGAGAAGGACCCCGATGTCTTTCGATACGGCTGACTCGAGGACCCGACGAACGTCGTCGACCCTGTCCTGTTCCACGAGTGAGCGCCCCACGTCGTGTCCCTGTGCCACCAGCAACGTGAACGCCATCGCCCCGCCGATACAGATCGCATCCACGCGTTCCAACAGGTTGCCGATCACGTCGAGCTTGTCCGAAACCTTCGCTCCACCGAGCACCGCTACGAAGGGCCGCTCTGGATCGTGGAGAAGCCGGCCGAGCTTCGTCGCCTCTTCAGCGAGCAGCAGGCCCGCGGCGGACGGCAACCTCTCGGCGACGCCCACGATCGAGGCATGCGCGCGATGCGCGGCTCCGAACGCGTCGTCGACGTACGCGTCGGCGAGGGACGCGAGCAGAGCCGCGAAGTCGGGATCGTTCGCCTCTTCGCCAGGTTCGAAACGGAGGTTCTCGAGCACGACGACATCGGCGTTCGATAACGCCGCGGCCTGGGCATCCGGGCCGACGACATCCGGAACTGGATGCACCTCGCGGCCCATGGCTCGGCCGAGCGCCGTCGCGACCGGAGCAAGTCGCAGTTCCTCGACGATCCGGCCTTTCGGACGCCCGAGGTGGGAGCAGACGAGCAGCCGCGCGCCCCGCTCCAGCAGCGCGTCGAGAGTCGGCACCGCGGCTCGGATGCGCAGGTCATCGGTGATCCGCCCGTTTTGCACCGGCACGTTCAGATCACAGCGAACGAGGACGCGCTTGCCGGCAACGTCGAGATCGTCGAGTGTGGCGAGACTCAAGTTGCTAGAGCTTCGAGGCGATGAGCTCCGTCAGGTCGACGAGACGGTTGCTGTAGCCCCACTCGTTGTCGTACCAGCCGAGCACCTTCACGAGGTCCCCGTTCGCCATCGTCGACAGACCGTCGAGCACGCACGAGTGTGCGTCGCCGATGATGTCGGTCGACACGATCGGATCCTCCGTGTACTTGAGGATGCCCTTGAGCGCCGCCGACTGCGCCGCCTCGCGATAGGCGTCGTTGATCTCGTCTTTGGTGACTTCGGAACCGAGAACGCACACGAGATCGGTGACGGATCCGTCCGGCACCGGTACCCGCAGGGACATTCCATCGAGGCGCCCCTTGAGCTCCGGCATCGACAATGACGCGGCCTTGGCGGCACCCGTAGTGGTCGGGATGATATTGATCGCCGCCGCACGAGCCCGACGCAGATCGTCGCGCGCAAGGTCCTGCACGCTCTGGTCGTTCGTGTACGCGTGGATCGTCGTCATGTAGCCCTTCTCGATCCCCCAGTTGTCTTGCAGGACTTTCGCGAGAGGGACCACGCAGTTCGTGGTGCACGACGCGTTCGAGATGACGTCGTGGTTGGCGGCGTCGTAGTCCTCGTGGTTGACACCCATAACGATCGTGACGTCCTCGTCCTTCGCGGGGGCCGAGATGATGACTTTCTTCGTGCCGCCGTCGAGGTGCTTCGTCGCATCGGCACGCTTGGTAAAGAACCCTGTCGACTCGATGACGATGTCGGCACCAAGATCGCCCCATGGGATGGCCGCGGGGTCGCGCTCGGAGATCACTTTGATGTCGGTCCCGGCGACCGAGAAGCCGCCGTTCGAGACCTTGACCTCCTCGTCGAACCGCCCGAAGACCGAGTCGTAGCGCAGCAGATGGGCCAGCACCGATGGATCGGTGAGATCGTTCAGTGCCACGACCTCGAGATCCGAACCCTTGACCCTAAGCGCCCTGAAGAAGTTGCGACCTATGCGGCCGAATCCGTTGATACCTATGCGCGTCCCCATCGACGTCCTCCTAAATGGGAAGGGATATTTGAGGGCATCCTACGCCGGGCGCGGCTTACCAAGCGTGCCACAATGGCGGTGTGTCGCTCGTCCTGTTCGGAGTTGCCGCAGTACTTGGGACTGCCGGTGTGATCGTCGCCGGAGGCTTTGTCAGTGCGCCGTCCCTTCGCCAAGTCCTTGTTGGAGTCGGGCTGTTGGTCGCGGGATATCTCTCGGGTCTAGCAGGATGGCGAGTAGAGAAGAAGCGGCAGGAGAAGTGGCCGGGGAAGATCTAGAGCAATTGGCCGAGAACCGCCGCCAAACGCTCTGGGTTATGCGCGCCGTCGCTCGTCGCCACGTCCGCGGCGATGACATCGACACTCAGGAAATCCAAAGCCTTCCGATCGACCTCGACCGCGTCGGCGCGTAGCTCCGGCGACTGCACGATGACCGCGTCGACGACGAACGCGCCTGCATGGGCGAGCAACGCCTGGACGTGGTCGGCGGCGCCGAGACCCTCCGTCTCACCCTTCTGCTGGCGCGTGTTGCAGACGAACACGCGCCTGGCGGTTGTCTCCTGGAGGGCCTTCCGGATCCCGGGCACGAGCAGCGTCGCGATCAGGCTCGTGAACAGGCTTCCCGGCCCCAGCACTATCTGATCGGCACCCAGGATGGCCTCGACGGCCGCGGGATTGGCCGGCGGGTCGGAAGGCTGGAGATATACCGCCTGGATCGGGGTCTTCGATCGCGCCACCGCGACCTGCCCGCGCACCTCTCCCCCGTCGACCTGCGCATGGAGCTCGACCAACGCGTTCGTCGCGGGATGCACGTTGCCCGTCGCTTCTAACAACAGGCCGGCCTCGCGCACCGCGAGCGCGAAATCGCCGGTCATCTCCGTCAGCGCGGCAATGACGAGGTTGCCCACTGTGTGCCCGGTCAACGCGCCGCTCGCGAAGCGATGCTGGAACAGCCGGCCAAGCTCGGCGCGGTCGGATAACGCAACGAGGCAATTCCGGATGTCACCCGGCGGTGGGACCCCAAGCTCGCGTGTCAGACGCCCGGACGAACCACCGTCGTCGGCGACGGTAACGACGGCCGCGATCTCGTCGGCGTAGAGGCGCGCAGCTTTCAACGTGGCTGCCAGGCCGTGCCCGCCGCCGATCCCGACGGCCTTCACGGAGTGCTGCCGGGTCTTTCGACGTCCCTGTGGATCACGCTCGCGGCCATGCCCTTATCGCGGATGAAAGCTCCGATCTCTTCGGCGAGTACGACCGAACGGTGGCGGCCTCCCGTGCAGCCGACGGCGACCGTCAGGTAATGCCGACCTTCCTTCGCGAAGCCCGGCAAAAGCATCGCAAATAGATCCTTCGTCCGTGCCAGGAAGTCCTGGGTCGTGTCTTGAGCGAGAACGTAATCGCTGACGCCCGCCTGTTTTCCTGTCTGTTCGCGTAGGCCTTCCACCCAGTGCGGGTTCGGCAGGAAGCGAACATCGAGCACGATGTCGGCATCGAGCGGCAGGCCGAACTTGTAACCGAAGGACACGATCGTCGTCTTCAGCTCGTCGCTTCCAACCGCTCCTTCGAAGTAGGCGCCGACCCTAGTCCTCAGTTCGCGCACAGAGAAATCACTCGTGTCGATGATCAGATCCGCGCCATCGCGAAACTTTCGGAGCAACTCGCGTTCGCGCTTGATCCCGTCCACGACGCGCTCGTCCGGAGCGAGGGGATGCATGCGCCGCGACGCGTCGAACCGCCTTACCAGAGCGTCGTCGGAAGCCTCGAGGAAGATCATGCGGAAGTTCGCTATGTCCTGCCGGAGTTTGTCGAGAGCGGATTGCGCCTCGGTGAAGAACGTGCCGCCTCGTGCATCGATCACGAGCGCGATCCGGTTGATGTCGTTGCCCGGAGAGAGCGCGAGCGACAGCATCTTCGATATGAGGGCCGGCGGAAGGTTGTCGATGACGTACCATCCGAGGTCCTCCAGCGCGCGCGCGGCCTCCGAGCGACCGGCCCCCGATAGTCCGGTGATGACCGTGACGTCCACCTCGCGCGCTCTGCGGCGCACATTCACGATGCTCGCCTCCCCTGGAGTGCGTC
>JALZEA010000063.1 GCA_030862265.1 Actinomycetota bacterium
CCAAGACGACCTGCGCGCGCTCGGTAGCGAGCTCGGCGTCGAAGTAACGGTCCATCCGCTAGACGCCGACGTCCTCTAGTTGAATTGAGTCGCCGTTGATAAGACCGGTCGTCCGGTTGCCGGAGCCGGTCCTCAAGACGATCGCGGAACCGATGGGGGAGGGCCGCGACGGCGACCTCGTAACCGATCTCGTCGACACGATGCGGGCCTCCCCGGCATGCGTGGGGCTCGCGGCCCCTCAGATCGGCATCGCGCGGCGGCTGTTCGTCCTCGACGTCACGGGCCATCCGAAGACGACGACCTGCCACGGTCTGGTGGCGATGCTCGACCCGGTGATCACGTCGCACTCAGGCAGGCGGATCGGCCGGGAAGGATGCATGAGTGTGCCGGACCTGACGGCCAACGTCGCCCGGGCATTGGAGATCGTCGTCGCCGGCCGGGATCCCGAAGGCCGCCCACTCGTAATCGAGACCGACGGGTTCGAGGCGCGCGCCTTCCAACACGAGATCGATCACCTCGACGGCATGTTGATCCTGGATCGGGTCGCGTCGCTCGCGACCGATGTCTTCAGACGACAGAATTACCGGTAGTGATTAGACCTCTTCGTCGACGAACGCGTCGAGAGCCGCCCTCTTCGCCCGCGCCCGACGCCGCGACCGCGTGACTCGGTCGCGGCCCGCGCGCTTCGACTCGTAGAGCGCTTCGTCGGCAGCCTTTATCAGTGATTCCATGTCCCCGGCGTGGTTCGGGAACGTCGCGACACCCGAACTTGCCGTAACGGGTGCCGGCAGTCCTTCGATCTCGGAGAGACTCTTACGGAGACGCTCCGCGACCGCCAGCGATTCACGGGTCGAGCACGAGGGGAGGATCACGGCGAACTCCTCACCGCCGTAACGCGCCGGCGTGTCGAAGTCGCGAGATGCCTCTACGAGCGCGGCCGCGACCTGTTTCAACACCTCGTCGCCCGTTTGGTGCCCGTAGGTGTCGTTCAAGGATTTGAAGTGATCGATGTCGAACATCGCCAACGTCAGCTGCTCGCCGTTGCGCGCGGCACGAGACATCTCTCGCACCAGGGCCGCTTCGAACGTTCGGCGGTTCGCCAAACCGGTAAGCGCGTCGGTCTCAGCCTGCTTCTGCACCTGCTTGAGCAGCCATGCGTTCTGCAGCGAGAGGGCACCGTACGCGGCGAACTGCGAAACCATGTTGACGACACGCCGCTCGATCCTGCCGAATGTCCCCGGTTGCTCGACCGCGAGGATCCCGACGGCTTGTCCTTCGGCGGTCATCGGGAACACGGCGACGTTCTTCGCGAACGGTAGGAGAGCGGCGAGGCGCGGATCGGCCTCGGGATCGAGTTTCTTAACGAGCTGTGGCGTCCGTTGCGTCATCGCTTTCTCGACGACGCTGTCGACGCCACCGGCGATGGGTTGCGGCTCGCCCGGCCCCCGGTAAGCGAGCAGCTCCAGGTGGTCGCCCCCGCGGGCGAGGATCGTGCCTCTCTTGAAGCCGAAGGAGTCACAGACGTGGGACAGGATCGTGCCGCCGATCTGCCCGGCGGTCGATACTTCCTCAAGCGCCGCAGCCATAGCGACGAGATCCTCGACGTCGCCTTTCCGACGCTTCAACTCGCGCTCATTCAGCGACGAAAACGCCCCGGTACCGATGGCCACGAACCACAGCGCCGCGATATTGAAGAGCGCCCTATCGAAGACGGCTCCTTCACTCGGGAGATCCGCGACCCCCTCGCGCATTTCGATGACCCCCGATGACTCTGCGTACAGCACGACGAAACTGAGAAGTGAATGCCACGCCGCGATCTTGATCCCGGTCCGGTAAGACGCGAGCAGGTTGACGGCGATCAGATGTCCGTAGAGCAGGAACCTGAAAGGGCTCAGGACGCCACCGGTGAGGTACACGACCCACGCCAGATAGAGCCCATCGATGAGGAGTCCTAATTGCACGACGCGGATCCCCGGGCGTGAGTCCATGCGGCGCAGGCCCTCCATGGTTCCCGATAGCAGCAGGTAACCCGCGGTCCCGATCAAGAGATCGCGGAATCCGGTCCCAATGACCTCGGGAACCAGAAGCGCGGCGCCGAGGACCAGCACGGCGAATGCGACGCGCAGCGCCTGCATGAACGTCATGCGCTCTGCGAGCGACGCGATCTCTACGGATGTGGACCTAGTTGCCCCCGCCCCTTGGGTCAAATCTCTTCCCCCTCTTATGTGCTGTTGCCCGGTGCTGCTTGTCTAGGTAAAGCTCAATAGGTCCTGATCGGAATCGACCGGTGCCATCGCCAGTTTCGGGTCACGGCGATCGATCCGATTCTGGCCGATGAGGAATGCTCCGACCAGGAGGATGAGCACGAGGGGGAAGGCGGCCCGCTGGGCTGCCTCCGCCGCGACCCGGCCGATCTGTTGGATCACTCCGGCCGGTCCTGTCGCGTCGGTAGAGGTCGTGCTCGAGGTCAGTGTCGACGATGGAGTGCGGTTCTTCGCGTCGGCCATGCGAGCCGCGAGGCTGGCCGCGAACACCTTGTCGTGACGGCGGCCCGACCCAGTGCCGAACGCTCCGGCGCCGGTGTTCGCATCACCGTTCGAGGTCTTCTTGCGACCCTTGCCGTCCCCGCCGTGAAGTCCCTTAGTGACGTCACTTACGTCTTTGGTCACTCTGTTACCGATGCCCCCGAGCGACCGATCGATCGTCTGGCCGACGCTACCGGAAGGATCATTAACGGTTTCGTCGACCTTGTCCTCCGGCTTGTTCACGGTGTCCGTGATGGGTTTGAGGATGCCTTCCTCGAGCTTCGGGTCGTCCTGCTTGCCGCCGGGTCCCGAGGAACCCTCGTTGCCGTCGAGCGGGTCGGTGATGTCACCGACGGGATCGCCGAGGCCGCCACCCGAGCCACCGCCGATGGGATCGCCGATGCCGCCACCACCACCGACGGTGTCGCCGATGTCGCCGACCGGGTCACTCGGAAGCTGCGCGGCCGCGGCGGGCGCGAGGGCAAAGATCACGAGACACGCCAGCAGGAGGGTTAGTCCTGGCCGGAGCTTCCCCATGTCCTCGCCTCCTGATCGTCTGGTTGTTACTTCCAGGTATCGGCACCGTCCCGGCCCTTCTTGACCAGGCGCGGAGCGCATCTGTATGCATTTTTTCGTATAGAGTTGCAGGCGTGGGAGCGTCTGTCAGCGTCTTGGGTGCATCTGGATACAGTGGGGGCGAGGTCCTGCGTCTCTTAGCGGGTCATGCCGTCTTCTCGGTGACGACCATCGCCGCGGGGACGGCTGCGGGGACCCCCGCGGAGACCGTGCACCCGCATCTCGTCGCGCACCTCGGCGACGTGCGCTTCGCGCCTCTGACGGCGGCGGTCGCCGTGGAGACGGACCTCTGTATCTCTTGTCTTCCCGGCGGGATGCTCCGCCCCCATGCCGGCGACCTGAAGGCGCGCGTAGTCGTCGACGTCTCGGATGACTTCCGAGCCGACGATCACTGGATCTACGGGCTCACCGAGCTCGCTCGCGACGAACTGCGCGACGCGACCCGGATCGCGAATCCGGGGTGTTATCCGACTGCTGCAGTGTTGGCGATCGTGCCCTTCCTGCGTGCCGGTTGGATCTCGGGCCCCGTCATCGTCGACGCCTTGTCGGGCGTCTCCGGTGCCGGCCGCAGGGCGGAGCCGCATTTGGGGATGGCCGAGATGCATGGCGATGTAAGCGCGTACGGCGATGTCAGCCACCGACACGTCTCGGAGATGGAACGGGCACTCGAGACCTACACCGGAAACAGCGTCACGGTGTCGTTCACGCCGCACCTGATCCCCGCCGCGCGCGGCCTCCTCGTGACCGGCCGCGCGGCGCTGACGCGTCCCGCGTCCGACGACGACGTCCGGGACGTCCTTGCAAGCGCTTACTCGAACGAGCCGTTCGTGCGCGTCACCCACGACTGGCCGCACACGAAGTGGGTGGCAGGCAGCAACGCTGCGGTTTTGCACGCGCGCGTCGATGACCGTGCCGGCATGCTCGTGATGTCGACCGCGATCGACAATCTCGGCAAGGGGGCGGCGGGGCAGGCGATCCAGAACGCGAACATCGCGTTCGGCATCGACGAGGCGACCGGTCTGACCGCAACCGGGGTATGGCCGTGACGAACTGGCCCGCGGGGATCGCCAGCGCCGGCGTCGCGGCAGGGATAAAGGCCGAGGGTCTCGATCTGGGCGTCATCGTCGGTGAGGCCCCGCTGACGTGGGCTGGGGTCTTCACGCGCAACGCGGCGGCCGCGGCGTGTGTGGGTTGGGACCGCGCGCGACTGGGTGCCCCGGTTCGTGTCCTCGTCGTCAATAGCGGCAACGCGAACGCGTGTACCGGGGCCGCGGGGGAGGCCGCGGTACGAGAGACCGCGCAGGCCACGGCCGCGGCCCTCGGGTGCGAGCCCGAAGAAGTGCTCGTCGCGTCCACCGGGCCGATCGGCGTGCCGCTCGATGCGGGCAAGATCGCGGGTTCCATCCCTCATGCGCTGGCGGCTCTCTCCGGCTCGGCGGAGTCGTTCGCGCAGGCGATCGTGACGACGGACACTTACACGAAGGTCGCTGTCAGTCCCGGGACACCGACGTTCGTGGGGGTCGCCAAGGGGGCCGCCATGGTCGCCCCGGGGATGGCCACGATGCTCGCGTTCGTCGCCACCGATGCCGCCGTGACCCATGCCGAGCTGCAGGGCGCGTTGGCTCCCGCCGTCGAACGGAGCTTCAATCGCATCTGTATCGACGGCTGCGAGTCCACGAACGATTCCGTGATCTGTTTGACGACGGGGACGGTCGCGTGCGGCCCGGAGCGACTCGCAAGCGGGTTGCAAGACGTCTGTAACCAGCTCGCACTTGCCATCGCGAGGGATGCCGAGGGCGGTACGAAGCTCGTGAGGGTGCAGGTAACCGGGGCTTCCGACGAATCGACCGCGGCGGGATTCGGACGTGCGATCGCATCCTCTTCTTTATGGCGCGCCGCGGTGCATGGGGCGGATCCGAACTGGGGCAGGGTGCTCGCCGCGCTAGGGGCCCACGATCGCTCCCTCGATCTCGCCAGTGTCGAGATCGCGATCGGACCCGAGACGGTGTTCAAGTTCGGCGAAGTGGTTGGTTCCCTCGAGGCCGCCCGCAAAGCGATGGACGAGGACTCCTTCGAACTCTCGTGCGTGGTTGGCTCGGGGCCCGGTGCGGCCGAGGTTCTCACCGCCGACCTGTCTCCGGCGTACGTAACGCTCAACGCTTTAGGCGCGACATGAGTCGTGACGTCGCGGCCGTCAAGGCCGCCACACTCACCGAAGCGCTTCCCTACATCCGTTCGTGGCGCGGTCGCACGGTGGTCGTCAAGATCGGCGGCGCCGCCCTCGACGACCCCGGACTGGCGTCGGTCGTCGCCGACGACATCGCACTACTGAGTCTCGTGGGGATCCACGTGGTCGTGGTGCACGGTGGCGGGCCGCAGGTGACCACCGCCATGCGCCGCGCGGGAATCGAGCCGACCTTCGTCGACGGCTTGCGAGTGACCGACGAGGCCGCGATGGACATCGTGCGCGGCGTGCTTGCCGGCGTGATCAATCCCGACCTCGTCGCACGGCTGTCGGCGGCAGGGATCGCAGCCGTCGGACTCGACGGCGCGGACGGCGGCCTGCTCCTCGGTGAAGTCGCGTCGGCGGAGCTCGGTCGTGTGGGTTCGATCACCCACATCGAGGCCGGCGTCGTCTTATCGCTGATCGGCGCCGGCTTCACTCCCGTGGTCGCGTCGATCGCGCTCGACCGATCCGGTAGCCCGCTCAACGTCAACGCCGACTCGGTGGCCGGTGCCCTGGCCGCGGCTCTCCACGCCGAGAAGCTGGTGATCCTCACGAACGTCGACGGTCTCTATCGCGACCTGGGAGATGCTGGGTCGCTCGTCTCGGAACTGAAGAGCGACGAGTTGGCGGAGATGCTCGCAGAGCTGTCCGCCGGGATGCGACCGAAAGCACAAGCTGCGGTCGATGCTCTCCGCGCCGGCGTCGAGAAGGTCCACATCCTCGACGGCCGTGTGCCCCATGCTCTGCTGCTCGAGATCTTCACCGACGAGGGCAGCGGGACCCAGGTGCTGCCGTGAGTACTTCGTTCGATGTGGTCGCCCCGATCATGGATACCTACAAGCGCTGGCCGGTCGAGTTCGTGGCGGGGCACGGCGCGACGTTGATCGATAGCGATGGGCGTACGTACACGGACCTCGTGGCCGGCATCGCGGTCGCGTCCATCGGTCACGCACACCCGGCCGTCGCCGCGGCCGTGAGTGACCAGATGACACGCCTCGTGCACGTCTCCAACCTGTACGCGACGACTCCACAGAACGAACTCGCCATGCGTTTGTCCGAATTGACCGGTGGCATGCAGTCGTTCTTCTGCAACTCGGGGGCCGAAGGGATCGAGTGTGCCCTGAAGCTCGCCCGCAAGTGGGCGAGGGAACACCGCGGCCCCCACGCAACGACGATCGTTGCGGCCGATGGCGGCTTCCACGGCCGGACGTTCGGCGCTCTGTCGGCGACGGGGCAGCCGGCGAAGCGCGCCGCGTTCGAGCCGGTCGTGCCGCACATCGTTCACGTCCCCTTCGGGGACGCCGCCGCGCTACGCGGCGCGCTGGGCGACCACGTTGCCGCCGTTCTATTGGAACCGATCCAGGGCGAAGCCGGCGTCATCGTCCCGCCCGCGCATTACTTGACCGAGGTACGTGCGGCGTGCGACGAGGCTGGAGTTCTGCTGATGCTCGACGAGATCCAAACCGGGCTCGGGCGCACCGGCAGCTGGTTCGCCCACCAGCATGACGATGTGGACCCCGATGTCATGACTCTCGCGAAGGCGCTGGGCGGAGGGCTTCCGATCGGGGCGTGCCTCGCCCGGCCGGAAGTGGCAGCTGCCTTCGCACCCGGCGACCACGCGACGACGTTCGGTGGAGGTCCGGTGCAATGCCGCGCCGCGCTTGCGACGCTGGACGTGATCGCGTCCGAGGATCTGGTCGCGCGCTCGGCGGGCGTTGGCGCGGCGACGATCGCGCGCCTCGCGGATCAACTGTCGGGTCGGGCGGTGGTGCGCGGACGGGGGCTCATGATCGGGATCGAGTTCTCCGAGCCCATCGCTCGCGAGATCGCGACGCAAGCGCTGGCCGCCGGCGTGCTGGTAAATGACGCGACGCCACACGTGGTGCGGCTCGTACCGCCGTTGGTGATCTCCGACGCGGAACTCGATGACGCACTCACGCGCCTGGGAGGAATCCTCGATGCGTTCTGAGCGGATCCGCGATCTGACGCGCATCCTCCGTGGCGGCCATGCGGCGACCCAGAAAGAGATCGTCGCGGCTCTAAGGGCCGCCGGTCATCCCGTCACGCAAGCGACCGTGTCGCGTGACCTGCAGGAGATGGGGGCGGCCAAGGTGCGCGTGGGGGACACCCTTGAATACCGCCTGCCCGACCAGATGCCCCGCGCCCAGGGCGGGGACCTGATGACGCGCAGCCTGCACCGTACGCTGGACCAGTTCGCGCTGGACGTCTCGCCGGCAGGATCACTCGTCGTGATCGCGACCGCACCCGGACACGCGGCCGCGGTTGCGCGCGCGATCGATATGGCAGGACTGGAAGACGTGAGCGGCACGGTCGCCGGGGACGACACGATCTTCGTCGCCACACCATCCGAACTGGCCGCGGCGCGACTCGCGCGCTCGCTCAGCGCAGAAGAAGCCCTCGAAAGGAGCGTGTAAGTCGATGCCACGAGTCGTGCTCGCATACTCGGGAGGACTGGACACCTCCGTAGCGATCCCCTGGCTGTCCGAACGCGGCTACGAAGTCGTGGCCGTCGCGGTCGACGTCGGGCAACCCGGCGATCTGAACGCCACGGTCGAGAGGGCGCGCTCCCTTGGAGCCGTAGATGCCCGTCTCGTCGACGCGCGCCGGGACTTCGTATCCGGCTACGTCGTCCCGGCACTGCAGATGAACGCGCTGTACCAGGGCCGTTATCCACTGATCTCGGCCTTGTCGCGTCCGCTCATCGCGCGCATCCTCGTAGAGGTAGCGCGTGAGACCGGCGCCCAAGCGGTCGCTCATGGCTGCACGGGGAAAGGCAACGATCAGGTGCGTTTCGAAGTCTCGCTCGGGGCGCTCGCGCCCGAACTTGACGTGCTCGCGCCCGTGCGGGACTGGGAGATGACCCGAGCTGATGCGATCAATTACGCGCAGGAACGAGCCCTACCTATCACGGTGACGAAGTCGTCGCCCTACTCGATCGACGCGAACCTGTGGGGCCGCACCGTTGAATGCGGCGTCCTGGAGGATCCGTGGGCGACTCCTCCCGAAGACATCTACGAACTGACGACCTCACCGACCGGAGCGCCGACCGAAGCCACTTTCGTCGAGATCGGTTTCGACGCCGGCGTCCCGGTATCGGTGGACGGCGAGACCCTGGAACCGATCGAGGCGATCGCGGTTGTCGGAAAGATCGTCGGCTCGTACGGTTTCGGGCGCATCGATATGGTCGAGGACCGGCTCGTCGGCATCAAATCGCGCGAGATCTACGAGGCGCCGGGCGCGCTAGCCTTGATCGCGGCGCACCAGGACCTCGAGTCGCTGGTGCTCGAACGTGCTCTGGCGCGGGAAAAGCGACGTCTCGAAGCGACGTGGACCGACCTCGTCTACGAAGGGCTGTGGTTCTCGCCGCTCAAGGCCGCCATCGATGCGTTCGCGGCGCCGACCCAGCACGATGTGACCGGCACGGTGCGGATGCGCGTCGCGGGTGCATCCCTGGTGCCGGCGGGGCGCCGTTCGGAGCGTTCGCTTTACGACTACGGCCTCGCGACGTACGACGCGGGCACTACATTCGACGAGGCCGATGCCGCGGGCTTCATCAAGCTATGGGGGTTACCGCTCAAGCAGGTCGCTAAACGTGACGGGACCTGACCCCCTCTGGGGCGGGCGCTTCGGGGCCAGCCCTTCGCACGACCTGATGGCGTTCACATCGTCGCTCGATGTCGACGTTCGGCTGCTCGCGTACGACCTTGCCGCGACCAAGGCACATGCCCGTGCGCTCGTAAAGGCGGGCCTGTTGGAAGCGACCGACGCGTCGGCGCTCGAAGATGCCTGCGACGCCATCGCCGCGCAAGACGAACTGCAACTCGACGGTGATGAAGACGTACACGGTCTCGTCGAACGGTTGCTCACGGAACGACTCGGAGAGCTCGGCGCACGGGTGCACGCCGGGCGGAGCCGCAACGACCTCGTGGCGACAGACTTCAGGCTCTGGTGTAAAGAGGCCGCGTCCGACCTGAAGACCGCGGTGGCCGGACTGATCACCGCGCTGTGCGACGTCGCCGACGAGCACCTCGACACGGTCATGCCGGGCTACACGCATCTCCAGCGCGCGCAACCCGTCACGCTCGCCTATCACCTCGCGGCGCACGGGTTTGCGTTCGCGCGCGATCTAGAGAGGCTCGCGGGGGCCCGCGATTCCGCGGACGTTTCACCGTTGGGGGCCGGCGCGCTGGCGACCTCGACGCTCGGGATCGATCCAACCGTCGCGGCGACGGAACTCGGCTTCGCAACGACTTTCGAGAACGCCATGGATGTGGTTTCCGATCGGGACTTCGCGCTCGATCTCGTGTACGCCTGCGCGGTGCTTAGCGTGCACCTGTCGCGCCTCGCCGAGGAGGTCGTGCTGTGGACGTCGACCGAGTTCGGTTTCGCGCGCATCGCAGACGACTGGTCGACGGGGTCCAGCATGATGCCGCAGAAACGCAATCCCGACGTCGCCGAACTCGTGCGCGGGCGGGCGGCGGTGACCGCGGCGGACCTTCAGGCTCTGTTGGGCATGCTCAAAGGGCTGCCCCTCGCCTACGACCGAGATCTGCAAGAAGACAAGGCCGTCGTGTTCCGTGCCTACGACCGGACGCTCGCCGCGGTGAGCGCGATGACGGGCTTGTTGACGGCGTTGACCTTCGACCCTGAGGTTCTTGAATTCGCGGCGGGTGCGGCGGCGATGTGGGCGACCGATGTCGCCGAGGTGCTCGTGGCGAAGGGTGTTCCGTTCCGCGACGCGCACCGCGCGGTCGGTGAGCTGGTGGCGCACCTTGAGGCGACCGATACCGACATGAAGCAGCTCGATGATGCGACGGTGGCTCGCTTCCATCCGGCGCTTCGCGCCGGCGATCTCGACTCCTCGGCGCGCGCATCGGTCCTGAGGCGGGGAGGCCCCGGCGGTCCTGCTCCCGCGCAGGTCGCGCGCCAGCTGGATGCCCTACGACGCGCCGCCGACGAGGCCGGGACCTAGGCCTCTTATCTTTGCCCCATGAAGCGAGGGATGGGAGGCGGGGCCCACCGTGGCCCCCTGGGGTTGCGGCGCCAGCGCCGCACGATCCGATTCGTACAGCTGTTGTTGCTCGCGATCGGCCTCGGACTCGCCGCGTTCGCGCTCGCGTCCGTGTCTGATATCGGCCAGCGGCCGCAACCCGGCACGCTCGCTCGTCCCGGTTCCGTGGCGCAAGCGATCGTCTTGGGGGTGCTCGCCGCCGGCGCGTGGGCGGCGGCATGGTTGCTGGCCGACGGACGCGGTGTTCGCATCCCGACGCCGGCACGCCTGGACGAATTAGCGGGACGCGCCGAAGAAGCCGCGATATCGAAGGCCGCGACGGCAGCCGACGACTCCTAAGACCGCGCGGCAAGGCGCGCGAGAGCGCGCCCGGTGTTCGTCTCTTCGTGCCGGGGGCGCTCGAGGAGTGCGGCCACGTCGTCCGGGGTGTCGATGTCGAGCTCCAGCCGCGGAACGTTGAGGAGCGCACACCGCAGGCCCAGGCGTTCTGCCGCGGCGAGGTGACTCGCGAGACTTCCTGGCCCGAAGCTCGGCTCGAGGACATCGGGGGGGCCTAGATAGAGGCAGTTCGTCCCGCCGTCGCCCGAAGGGACGAGCACCACGTCCGACGTCGCGCCGGTGTCGAGGACGTCCTGTATGTCACCGCGCCATGCGAGGGGGACGTCGCTGGGGACGATCGTGACCGACCCCGCGCCCGCCTCGCGCGCCGTTTCGATGGCGGCCTGCAGCGCGGCGTTCAGATCGGGTCCCGGATCGGCGACGGTGGCCAGCCCCGCCCCGGTTGCGGCGGCCGTCACCTCCGCGTCGTCGCTCACGACCCACCACTGCAGCAGATCGGTCGCCGCACACAGAGCCAAGGCATCCGCGAGGAGCGCTCGGGCGATCTCGACGCGCCCGTTTTCGCCGTACACGGCTCGCAAGCGCGTCTTGGCTTCGGCGAGAGACTTGACGGGGAGGATGCCTGCGTCCATCGCCCCGCAGACTAAGGTGACGTCCCTGTGACGACGCCCGATCGCAAGCACTGGAAACATCTTTACGAAGAGATCGTCGCGACCGAGATCTGTTGCGGCTGTTCCGCGTGCATCGTCGCGTGTCCTCACAAGGTCTTAGAGCTCAACGACTTCGATCCCGTCCAGATCGACGCGCGCTCGCCCTTCGACAACTGCATCCACGGCGAAGAAGGCTGCTCGTTGTGCGCGATGGCGTGCCTGCGGCTGGGTCCGAAGCTCGACATCATCGAAGAAGACCTCCTCGGCTACGGGCGGCGTCCGATGGATAAGCCGGAGGGCGTCTATCGCTCTAAGACGCTTGCGCGCGCGACCGACGAGCGCATCACGGCGCGCGGCCAAGACGGCGGCGCGGTGACCGCGTTGGTCATGTGGGGGCTCGAGAACGGCGAGCTCGACGGCGCGGTCGTGAGCGCCCCGTCCCAACACGTGCCGTGGTTGGACGAGCCTAGGCTCGTGACGTCCGCCGACGAGCTCATCGGCGCCGCGGGTTCCCGCTACACCTATTGCGCGACCCCTCTCGGTTTGCGTGAAGCCGCTGCCGCGAAATGTAAGAACGTCGCCCTGGTGGGCGTGTCGTGCGAATCGACCGCGGTGCGTCAGATGACCGCCGAAGGCATCAAGCGATGGACGCGCTCGCTGAAGCTAGTGATCGGGCTCATGTGTTGCGAGACGTTCGACTACGAGGCCTTCATGGTCGGCAAGGTCCAACACGAGCTCGGCATCCCTCTGGACGACATCACGAAGGTCAATGTCAAGGGCAAGGTCATCGTCACATTGAAGGACGGGAAAGACATCGACATCCCCCTCAAGGACGCCCGGCCCTACGCGAACGAGTGGTGTCATCACTGTCCCGATTTCGCGGCCGAGCACGCCGACCTCTCCTGCGGAGGGCTCGGGATGGAGGGCTGGACGATGATCCTCGTTCGCACCGAACGCGGCGAGGAGTTCCTGAACCAGGTCGTCGCCGCGGGCGGGCTCGAATTGCGCCCCGCGGAGGAAGAACCCGGCGCGCTGGACGTCATGGATCGTCTCGCGCGCAAACAGCGCGAACGCATCGACCCGTTCGACCCGCACGCGCATACACGCTGGCCCGATGCCGAAGCCCTGCGCTTCGCGCAAGCCGAAGCAGCTGCCGAGTAGGGCGTCGAGCGGCGGGGTTCGCCCTAGCGGCCTGGAAAATTTTCAGAAATCCGATGCCAGTCCGGCGCGAGAGATTCTCGATTTCGGAAAATTTCCAAAAGCCGCGGCGGGCGAGCGCCCGACCGTCGACGCCTATTCGATAGCTTCGAAGTGGCGCACGATCGGGGCTTGCGCGAACAGCTTCGTGAGCTCGCTCAGGGCGGCCTCGTATTCCGGCGTCTTCGTCGCTGCCTGGATCGCCTCGAGCGAGTCCCAGCGGGAGATCGCGGTCAGTTCTACGAGGTCCGCCGAGTGTTCGTCCACACCGATCAGCATCTCGATCCCGTGACACCCCGCGAGAGACTCGAAGACCGGGCGCACCTCGTTGCGGAAGAGCTGCACCCCGCGCTCGATGTCGGCAGGGTCGGCCGCGGTATCGAAGATCCTGACGATCATCTGGCTCCACCTTTCATACGGGTCATAGGGTCCAGGCCCCCCGGTTGAACATCCCGGCGAGCTGGGGATTCAGGTCCAGTTTGCGTTCGGCGCGGATGAACGTAGCGGCAACGATCTCACCGAGCCCCGGGTATCTCTGCACGATGCGCACGCGCTCGTCGTCGATCTCGATCACGTTGTAGGAGGGGCGGGCGTAGCCGCGCACGCGGTAGCTGGATGCGGTTCCGGAATTGATCAGTAACATCTCGTTGAACTGCCAGACGTTCGGCACGTGCTTGTGTCCTGCAAGCACAAGGTCGACTCCGAGTTCGGTCAATAGTGCCAACACATCGCCCGCGTCCCACACGATGTTGCGCTCGCGACCGGTACCGGGCACCGACACGAGATGGTGATGCAACACGAAGATGCGGTAGTCGTCCGGCCATTCGAAGGACTCGCGGATCCAGTCGTAGCGCACGTGGCCGACCTCACCTTCGGCGAGGTCCGGTTTCGAGGAGTTGACGGCCACTACCGTCGCGTATCGTTCCGGTTCCTCTCCATCCGGCGCGGAGAACGGCAGCCGTATGACGCGTTCGGAGCGCCCGAAGTTGTCGCGGAAGTGCAGGAAACCGACGTTCATGAGGTCGTGGTTCCCCGGTATGACCAGCATCTCGAAGTCTTCGAGCCGCTCGAGGTAGCGCTTGGCCTGACGGAACTGGAACGCGTATCCCTCCGATGTCAGGTCGCCGACGACGGCGACGAGATCCGGTCGCAGATCTTTGATCTCTTCGATCGCGTGATCGAGTAGCTCACCGTCGAACATCGGATGTCCGCAGTGGATGTCGGATACCTGAGCGATCGTCAGGTGGTGGCCTTTCACGCGCTCCGTATGATAGGTGGCGCTTGATCGGGTGAACGAGCGCGCGGGGGACTTGACGATGGAGTCGACCTATCTCATAGCCAAGGGGATTCTCAAACCGTGGTTGTGGAGTTGGTTCGATTGGTCGCTCGAAGGGATCGAGAACATTCCTCGCAAGGGGCCGGTGCTCCTCGCGTTCAATCACATCTCGTATCTTGATCCACTGGCGGCCGCGTACGCGGTCGACAAGGCCGGCCGCGTCCCGCGCTTCCTCGCCAAGAGCGAGTTGTTCAAGGACCGCAAGATCGCGTGGGTGCTCAAGGGCGCGAAGCAGATCGAAGTCAAGCGGGGCACGGCGTCGGCACCTATGGCGCTTGACAATGCCTTGCTCTCGCTGGAGAGAGGCGAGTGCGTGGTGGTCTTTCCCGAAGGGACCGTCACAACCGATCCCGATCTCCAGCCCATGGGCGCGAAGAGTGGAACGGCGCGCCTCGCGTTGAAGACCGGTGCGCCGGTGCTCCCGTGCGCGATCTGGGGAACCCAGAACGTGTGGCCGAAGGGTTACCGGAAGAACTGGAAACCGAAGCAAGACGTCTGTGTGCGGATCGGCGATGAGCTATCGATGTCGGGGCTGTCCGACGATCCCCAGAGTTGGCGGATGGCAGGCGAACGGTTAATGGAGGAGATCGGGCGCCTGGTCGCGAGTCTCCGACCAGTGATCCCGGATAGGCGACGGCCGAAGAAACACGCGGCATGAAGGTCGCCTTCATAGGGGCCGGGTCGTGGGGGACCGCGACCGCGTCGCTCGCGGCGCAGAAACC
>JALZEA010000122.1 GCA_030862265.1 Actinomycetota bacterium
TCGTCAGACAAGAACTGCGAGTAAACCCCCTGGCTGTGCGGCTGCAAGGCGGCCCAGCCCTCTCGTACCCATGTTTTGTGCTCGTCGATATTGGGATCAGGGGGCGGCCATGCAGCCATGACGTTGAGATCGAACCCCACAGTACGTTCGCCCACGGCCGTGGCATCGGCATCGACCCTGGTGACCGCTCCACCCTCGGCCCAGCCATTCATCTGCCAGAAAGGCGCCTTTGCGACGGCCGCTCGCGCCATGAGGACCTCGATGACGGCATCGTTGAACTCCGGTAGGTGATGCGA
The DNA here is from genome assembly GCA_030862265.1 of Actinomycetota bacterium. GTDB lineage: Bacteria > Actinomycetota > CADDZG01 > CADDZG01 > WHSQ01 > JALZEA01. The sequence goes on from JALZEA010000122.1 coordinate 297, forward strand.
CTTCCAGTAGTAGTGACGACCGTGAGGAGCGCCGCCGTCGAGCATCGACTGGATGAACAGATAGGGGATGGGCCGCACCGCGTCGACGAAAGGCTTGGCGATCGCGCGGATCGGAGCGATCGCCTTCTCTGCCTCGGCCGGGTCGCCGGACCAGACCAAGATCACCGCCACCATCGGCTTGCCGATCCGATCCACGGGGATGAACGGCATCGGTGGTGCCACCGTGATGTTGGGACTGATTCCGAGCTCGTCGGGAGCGTCGGCGGCGATCTCGCCGATCGCCTTCAACACTGTGGGACCGTCCTCCAGGGGCCACGAAATCGGACCACCCACCACCATCGGTCCCACCTGATGGAGTCGGTACTCGAAGGCCGTGGCGATACCGAAGTTGCCGCCGCCGCCGCGCAGGCCCCAGAACAACTCGGGCTCGGAGTCCGCGTCCACGTGGAGGTTCTCTCCGTCGGCGGTGACGAGGTCGATCGACGACACGTTATCGACCGTCAGTCCGAGGTTGCGCATCAGGTGACCCAGGCCGCCGCCGAGCGTCAATCCGCCGATGCCGGTGTGGCTGATGATTCCTCCGGTGGTCGCGAGACCATGTGGCTGGGTGGCCTTGTCCAACTCCGACCAGACGAGCCCACCCGCGGCGCGCGCGGTCCGAGCTTGGGGATCCACGCGTACCGACTTCATCAGCGACAGGTCGATCATCAGACCGTCGTCACAGACGGCGTGGCCCGCGACCGCGTGGCCGCCGCCCCGCACTGAGACGAGAAGCTCTCGCTCGCGCGCGAAGCGGACCGCTTCGACCACATCATCGGCACCCGCGCAGCGCGCGATCAGGGCGGGCCGCCGGTCGATGGCGCCGTTCCAGACGCGACGCGCCTCGTCGTATCCCTCTTCACCCGGTCGCAGCAGCGCTCCGCGGAAATGAGCCCGCAGCCGATCCACATCCGCGGGTGGGACCCTCACGTCATCGACCGCTTTCATCCATGCACCTCCGTCTTGTCCAGCCACTCCGACAGCGCCTCGGACGGTACCGGGAGTCGCCATGTCCGTACGCCGACATCCGTTCTCTATGGGCCTCGCACCGACACGCCGGGCAAGTCCACGAACGCATCCTCATCTGTTGTCACCACGTGCCTTGATCGTGCCGCAGCCGTCGCCGCGATGATCAGATCGTGGGCGCCGCGGGGTCGGCCCTGCCGACGCACCCATGCCAGCAACGCCGCATGTGATCGCGCGACGTCCAGCTCGTACGACTCGACTGAGACGAGCTTCAGCAGGCCATCGACGTGTTCTTGGCGTCGTGTCCGCCTTCTTCCCTTTGCCAGTTCAACGCCTACCAGTAACTCTGCTGCCGTGATCGCTGCAACAGCCACGTCATCCTCGTCATCGATCAACTCCTCGAGGGTGCCGCCGCTTCGTTCGAGTGTTACCAGGATGGAAGTATCGAGGATCAGGCGCGCCAGCTTCGCTCCTCCACGAACAGGGACTCACGTATCTCTCTTAGCTCTTCTGCCCATGATTCATCGGGTGGGTGTTTTCGGAGGAATCGTTTGAGTTCCTTCCCCGAACGAGGCTGAGCAGGGCTTACGACCGCCACGGCCCTACCTTTTCTGGAAATAACGAAGGATTCGCCACGGTGCTCAACCGCGTCGAGAAGATCAGAGAACTGCCGTGCTGCTTCCGTCGCGCTTAACTCGTCCATCATGAATCAGATTATCATATTCAGCGTCGCCGCCGAGCGTTTCCTTGCCACGTAGTAGGCATTGCCCTTAATCAACTCAATCCACCGCAAAACACCCCACGGTCACTGACGTGCTCGACTGATTCAAATCCAAGGTCCACAATGAGATGTGGGAGTTAGGGCCTTTGCATTCCTCTGCGCGTAATCCTGGAAACAGTTGTTTATCTGGAGCTCATCCAGGGTTTCCATTACCAAGGATTTTGTGACCTGGCAGTGGAGCGCCTAATCGACCTTTAGCACTTAGCCCCGGTCTCGCGGCCTCGACGCGAGAGCGAAGCCACTCCGGCCAGCTCCTCTCGCTCTCGAGACCTTCGATAGAGGACTACCAAGCCATTCCACTCGGTTCTGACGAGCCCGAGCGCGGATCCACGTCGACCTCGACGCGCTTCCAATTTTCCGACCTGAATCGCTACTCGCGCCATAGCTTTCTCCTCTCAATCCTTTCGTCTCAGGCCGATCTGACCTCGGGCAGCAAGATCACGCATGTGGCGGTGGCGGTGGCGTAGAGACGGTCCTCGTCATCCACAATCTGCGCGCGAGCGGTTGCGATCTTGCGACCTGCATGAACCACCTCGGACTCGCAGGTGAGTCGGCCGGTATCACGCGTCACCGGGCGCAGATAGGTAACCGCCAGGTCTACGGTCGTGTAGCCGACCCCGGCGGGAAGCTTCGAGTGCACCGCGCAGCCCAACGCCGAGTCCAGCAGGGTGGCGAGGATTCCGCCGTGCACGCTGCCGATCGGGTTATAGAGATGCTCCCCGGGTTCCATGGTGAAGACGGCGCGCCCGAGGTCCACTCGAGGCGCGTCCATGCCAAGGAGAAGCGCCACCGGAGGCGGAGGGACCTCCCCGGCCCCGATCGCTCGCAAATAATCGAGCCCGTTCATCGAGGCCGCTGCGGCCGCCCCGATCATGGGATCGTCCCAGCTGACGGTCCGGACCCGCTGGTCCTGGGTCACGCTGGAGGCTCCGTTTGGGTTGCTCATGTGCGCCTCTCCGGTAGGTTAGTTGCGATTCACAACTGACTCTAAGGGAGTGGGTTTCATTTTGCAACTCACCCTGCTACCATGGGCCGATGACCACCAATCGACAGCAGTGGGTAGCGAATGAGGTCTGCTCGGTGGCGCAGACCCTTGAGATCATGGGAGAGCGCTGGACGATCCTGGTCCTGCGCGAGGCCTTTTTGGGGACTCGGCGGTTCGAGGATCTCAGGCACAACATCGGCTGCGCGCGCAACATCCTCTCGGATCGTCTCCACAAGCTGGTGGCGAACGGAATTCTCGAGCGGCGGCGCTATCAGGACCGACCCCCGCGTTTCGAGTACCGCCTCACCGAGAAGGGAATCGATCTGTATCCGATCCTGGTCGCGCTGATGCAGTGGGGCGATCGCTACGTCACGGACGAGCGAGGCCCCGCGATCGTACTCGAGCACACGACGTGCGGCCACGAAACCATGCCCGAGTTGGTGTGTTCGCATTGCGGCTGGCGCGTGCACGCGCGGACCATGCGGGCCCACCGAGGGCCGGGTGCCCTTAGCGCATCGGCGTAGGCGAGGACCTCCGAAGCCCCCCGCGAAGGAAGGTAAAGAGAGTGCCTACGACACGTCCCTCTGCGAAGAAGCCCCTTGTCTCATCGATCCTGCTGTGGATGCGCACCGATCAGCCCCGTCAGCAAGGAATGGACTACTGGAAGGGCCCGCACTCGAAGATCATCTCCGCGACTCCGGGGTTCGAGGAATACCGCCAGATCCATCTCGCGGACAACAATGCCGGGCTGTGGCCGGCCATCAGTGGCGTCGAGACGGTCATCCCTGCCGAGCTCAGGATCGATGGCGTCGCCGAGGTCACGTTCACGTCCGTTCTCTCGCCCCTGCGGGGCCGCAAGCAGACCAGGCTCGCGTACAAGGATGAAGTGAACGTGTTCCGGCGCACCCTGCTCTACGCGGGGCTACCGAACTCGGCCCGCTGGTACGACGTGGCCGGTCCCGGGGAGAAGGCCGGATCGCGAAGCCTGACCTACCTCCGCAGGCGAGAAGGCGTCAGACCCGTGCGTTCGGGAGGTTCCTCACGGACGAGCTTGTTCCCGCTCTCGTCAATACAGGGGTCCTGAGGGAACTCCGAACCCAGGTCTTCATGCCCTGGATCGAAAAACTCTGACACCCCGAACGTCGCGCACGACAACCCCACCGACCAGCAGTTTCACGCCTCTCTGATCCTCGGCTTCACCGATACCAGCGCCGTGCGGGCGTTCTTCGGTAGGCGGAGAGATGGCGACGCTCTCAGGCAAGCTGCCGGAGTTCGTTTCCGCTGTCCACGCCTACGACGTCGCGGAGGCGCTGACCTACGTTAAGGACGGCAAAGCCCTTCCGCACTATCAGACATAGTGGCGCCGCGGCCCGCGGCGGCCGAGCGACGCGGACCGCGGGATGCACCTTCTCAATTCGGTCCACAGCGGCGCGAATCTGCTTCGTGACCGCTACATCAGAAGCCGCGCGCCTTGAGCCACGAGCTCAACTCAGCCCGGAACACTGGGGCAGTGCGCTCGAGCATGGGCAGGTGGGCGGTCGCGGGGACGATCACGCTGCTGACGTCGTCGCTGCCCAGCTCGTAGCGAGCGCGCTGCAGCTCGATCTGGGTGGGGCCGGCACCTGGGTCGCGGTCTCCGTTGGCCAGCAGCACCGGCACGTCGACCGTCGATGCCAGGGCGCTGTTCGTGACCCAGTTCGTCGGAGAGTCGGGCGTGATGCAGGGGTCCCGCTCGTACAGCTCGATGACGGCCTCGAACACGTCGGGGTCAATGTCGTGGACAGCCAACTCGAACTCGGCCCTGGTGGTGAATAGGTACGCCCAGCCGCCCGGGCCGCCCGGTGGCTTCGATTCGGGCGCGGTCACACAGCGCTGCAAGAATCCGGCGACGGCCCGGTAGGGGAACGGGTGGGGCGAGTCGACAACCTCGTCGACACCCTCCGGCAGGGTCCCCATCCACCCGTTTCCCGTCCAGCCCTGAACGATCAGCGCGTCCGCCCCGTGGAAGGACACCGTGGCGACCTCGGCGTAGAGCCCGCCATTCGAGTGGCCGGCGAGCGCGACCCGCTCGAACGCCGGGCCGGAGCGGCCTTCCATTTTGTAGGCCCCGGCGCGCAGCTGGTCGATCACCTGCTGCACCTGGTCCGCGTACGCCGCATAGCAGAGTGTGTTGCCGTCCACGGCATCGCTTGACCTGTAGCCGAGCAGGTGCAGGGACACCGACGCGTGTCCCAGCCGCGCCATCTCGGTGACATGATCGACGCGGGGAGCGGCCGTGAAATGCCACACCGATACGTCTCCCCCACCACCGAGGTAGAGCGTGACCGAGTCGATCCGACCGGCCTGAACGCCGGCCGGGCCGACGAGCGACCCGCGAAGCGTGTAGGTCTTCCCGTCACCCCGACACAGCGGCGTCGTCCCCGTGCGGTTCTGGTGGATGACCTCAAACGAAACCGCCCGCTCAACGACGCCCCGACCGGCGCTTACGGACGGCAGTGGTAGGAACGCGGCGACGAGCGCTCCGATCAGCGCGACGAGCAACATCCTTTTCATGAGATCCCCCTGAACTAAGAGAACGTGCCTTGGCGGCCGTACTAATGAAGCCGTGACTCGTTGCTTTGCGTCACAAACGGACACTCCTTTAAGCGCACTCGCGTATCTTTCAGTCCGATGTGTCCGGAGGGTTCCGCTTTTGTCTTTGTCGGGCCTCGTCGTCTTCACCTCCCATTTCGCGGCGCATCGCGAGAGCAACCAGCTCGGTGCGGCCTCCCACAGCGAGCTTCCGGTAGACGTTTGTGAGATGGGCCTGAATCGTTCGCGGGGAAACCGATAGGCGTCGAGCGATCTCTGGGTTGCTGTGACCCTCGCAGACGAGTTCAATGACCTTGCGCTCGGTTGGGGTCAGGATCGGCCACCCTTTGCCGGGTCGCCTCCGGCCCCTGGGCCGGGACCCTCTTCGAAGCCCCTCGAGCGCGGCGGTCAGCCCGATCCATCCCATGAAGCGACTCGGCGCCTCGTCGGGCGCGCTCAACGTGCCCGTGATCGGCTCCCTGTCGAGGTCGATCTCTAGGCAGAGCCGGACCGTGCCGTCGGCTGCCGTCGGCAGCTGGTCGCCGCGCATACCCCATGGTGGGCACGACCGGGCACTATCGACATCGTGGGTGCCACCACGAGATTTTGATTATCGGCCGGGGAGGATGGCGGAGGGGCTACTCGCTCAGGACCGCCTTTAGCTCTCCCCGCCCCGTGATCTGGAGCTTGTCGTAGACGTGCGTCAGGTGAGTCTCGACAGTTCGAAGTGTCACGAACAACCGCTCCGCGATCTGGCGGTTGGTGAGACCCTCGGCAGCGAGCCTCGCGATGCGCAGCTCGCTTGCGGTGAGGGCAGTGGGCCCCGTCCGAGCGGCCCTCCGCGGACGGGCGCCCGCGGCGAGCAACTCATCCCGCGCCTGTTGTGCGAGGCCGTCGGCTCCACACCGGTCCGCGAGCTCCATCCCCTTGGCCAAGGGTTCTCGCGCTTCAACGCGAGAGCCCTTTCGACGGATGGCGGCTCCCAGCTCGGTCAAGGAGCGGGCAAGCTCATGAGGTGGACCGTAGACCTCGAGCGCGGAGACCGATCGGCGCAGGGTATCGATCTGACTCCTCCGGGACTGGAGCAAAGCGCGTGCCCTTAGGACCGCCCCTATCACGTGCGGCGCTCCGAACCGCTGCGCCCGATCTTCTGCGATAGCGATCACTTCCTCGGCCTCTGCCGTGCGGCCCAGCGCGGCGAGTGCCGGTGCTACTTCCTGACGCCAAGTCGGGAACGCGGGATTGAGCAAGCCGAGCCGCTCGCAGGTCTCACCAAGCGAGAGCAGATCCTCGGCCGCACCCGCGACGTTCCCTTGCGCCAGCCGCAGATGGCCACGCATCTCGATCGGCCAGGGAGTGATCGGTACGTCACCCGGACCGAGCGACATCGGGAGTTGTTCCGCCAGTGCCTCGGCTCGTTCAAGATGTCCGCGAGCGATGAGCGTTCCAAGGAGATTCAAGCTGGCATTCCAGGCGGACGGTGAAAAGGATGCAAGAACGCGCGCGATCTCCAGCGCCGTCTCCGCCTCAACCTCGGCGTCAGGGAAGCTTCCGGCAAAGCGCTCGACCTCGGCCAGCCAGGCATGCGCCCAACTCTGCCCGTGGAGACGACCCGATGCATGGCATTCCTCGGTGAAGAGCCCAAGTGCAGCGCGCGCCTGAGCCCATCGGCCAGACGCGGCGAGCACCTTGGTCCCGAAGATCGGCCCGAGGGTCCTGACCCCTTCTACCTCCCATGTTGGCGGCGGGAAATGGGCGGCCGCCTCTACTACCTGTTCGACGGGATCGCAAGCGTGGAAGAGTTCCGCCGAGAGCGCTTGCAGCGTCGCGGATTCGGCAGGCGTCGATCCGTTGATGCCTACAGCGATGTCCCTGATCCGCTTCGAGCTCGATCCTGTGCGTCCGAGACCCGCGGTCGTGAAACCGAAGACCTGGGCCTCTAGTACCAGCCTCTGTTCTCGATCGTCCTCGGAGACCGCATCGAGAGCCTCGATCGATCGTTCGAGGCCGAGCGTGACGTTTCCGGTGACGAAGTGCGCGAGCGCGGCCCAGCGAAGCGCGGCTAGCCGCAGGCCTGAATCCGATGCTCGCCCGGCGACCTCGCCGAAAAAACCTGGAGCGCGCGCGGGATCCGTCTCGAACAACGCCCTGCCGATCCAGTATCTGTCCTCTACGTCGTCGTCCGGAGGCTCCACGAGCGCGCGTTCGAGACAAACCCGAGCGTTGTCGTGCGCTCCTTCGGCCCTCGCGGCCCTCGCTGCGTCGCGCAGACGAGTCACCACCCACTGGTCTCCGTTCGGTGTGCACGCGAGGAGATGCGGCGCGATCTCGCGGGCCTCGGCTCCCATCGAGGTCAGCAGCTCCGCGGCTCTGAGATGCAGCGCCGATCGCTCTCCCTCCGGGTGCTCGGCGTAGATCGCTTGGCGCACGAGCGGATGAACGAAGTCGATCGGCAGACCCGGTGCGAGGATCTCGGCCTCACACAGATCGTCGCACAGGATCCGAGCGCGCTCCTGGGTCAGGTCGGCGAGCTGCGCGGCATGCCGGAGTTGAGGTGAACCCCCGAGGATGGCGATGGCGCGCGCCAGCGCGACCGCTTCGTCACCGAAGCGTGCCAAACGCACGAGGACGTGTTGGGTAATTGTGTCCGGAGCGAGCCTCGCGATGGCCTCGGCAGCATCGTCGCCCGGCGCGAGTCCGTCTGCTCGCAGTCCGCGGAGGATCTCAGCGACCAGGAATGGATTGCCGTTGGTCGTCACCGCGCACGCCTCCGAGAACGCAACCGTCGGCTCGGTTCCGGTTTCGGCGACGATGAGGTCGCGAACCGCGGGCGGTGTGAGTGATCGCAGCTCGATCGATTCGGCATTCGTCCGCAGTGGCGCAAGCTCCGGTGGAGCGTGTGGTTCCCCGGTGCGCACCGTGGTCACCACCAACGCGGGCAGATCCGCCAACCGTCGCGATAGGTAATCGATGAATCGCAGCGATTGCGAATCTGACCACTGGACATCGTCGATCGCGAGGAGCACGGGCTGGGATTCGGAGACGTTTGAGAGCAACCAGTAGAGTCCATGGATCGGCGCGAGGGGATCGGTCGTCGCGCTGCGATCGGTCTCTTCGTCACCCACCGCGATCAAAGCTAGGCGCGCGCTGCCGGACAAAAGCCTCGAACGCTCCGCTTCGGAGGAACGCTGGAGGACTCCCTCGAGCAGCTGACGGGCTACTCCGTAGGGCACGTCGCGTTCTATCTCCCCCGCCGTCGCCGTGCGAACGAGCCAGTCTCGATCACGGGCGAGACGAGCGGCCTCCCCCACGAGCCTCGTCTTGCCGATGCCGGCGGGTCCCTCGATCAGAAGAAGTGATCCCGTTCCTTTGGAAGCGCGGTCTACGGCGCTTGATAGGAGCTCGAGCTCGCGCTCGCGCTCCAGCAATGGAGGATGCGATCCATCTGCCGCGCGCCGAGTCACGTCCGTATGCGCCATAGCCACCCCACAGAGGGGGAATACCCTCGAGGAGATTTAACTACGGCGCGTCGATCGGCGATGCCGGCCCGAGAAGAGCCTGTCAGCCTGCGCCTTTACCGCTCGGTTCGATGTTCTGGTTCACGCGGAAGACGTTGTCTGGGTCGTATTTGTCCTTGAGGTCGACCAGCCTCCGATACTTCTCTTTACCGTACGCGGCACGCACCCGTTCCTTGCCTTCATTGCCGAGGAAGTTCACGTAGACGCCGAGTGGATCGAACGGGGTAAAGGCCGACCAGAAATCGCGCGCCCACGCGATGTGCTCGTCGGCGGCCGGGTCCCCCTCGGTCCAGATCGCGTTGATGTTGACGACATGGCCGGCGTCGCGGTGACCGTAGGCGGTGTCGTCCTCACCGACGCGGGCGACCGCGCCTCCCGTCTGAAAAATCACGGTGTACGACAGAGGTGACGTGATCTTCGAAGAGTGCGCTACGAGTTCTCTGGCCACGCCCTCGTCGAGGGTACGGAGATCCCACGATTTCCAGTAGTAGTGCCATCCGTGCGGGACGGTTGGATCGAACATCGATTGGTGCGTGACGTACGGCTTGGGCATGAGCAGGTCCACCAACGGCGTCCCAATCTCCTTGAGTGGGCGGACTACCTCCTGACCCTCGTCGATGTCGCCCGCGTAGCACACGACGACCGCGATGACCGGCTGCCCGTGGATGCTCTCGGGCAAGAACGGGACGCTCGGAGCGCGCCTTAGGTTCACGACGGACGTGAATTCGTCGGGGACGGACTGAATGTATTCGCGATAGAACGCGAGGACGTCGGGCGCCTGATCCATCGGGAAGAAGACAGGACCCGCCAAGACGGTCGGTCCCACCTGATGCAGTCGGTACTCGAACGAGGTGACGATCCCGAAATTGCCGCCGCCTCCGCGCACACCCCAGAAGAGGTCGGAGTTCTCGTCTTCGCTCGCGGTCACCATCTCACCGTCCGCGGTTACGACATCGACCGACAAGAGATTGTCGATGGTGAGCCCGTGCTTGCGCATCAGCCACCCGATCCCGCCGCCCAGCGTCAGTCCCGCGATCCCGGTGTGCGTAACGATGCCCCCGGTTGTGGCGAGCCCGAACGCCTGCGTTTCGCGGTCGAACTCCCCCCAGAGAACCCCCGGCCCCGCCCGCGCCACGCGCGCAACGGGATCCACGCGCACGCTCTTCATTGGCGATAGATCGATGACGAGCCCGTCGTCGCAGATCGCGCTGCCGGCGACGTTGTGGCCCCCGCCGCGGACGGCGACCACTAAGTGGTGTGAGCGCGCGAATCGGAGCGCCGCGATCACATCGGCGACCCCGGCGCATCTGACGATGAGGGCCGGACGCCTGTCGATCGCGCCGTTCCAGATCGCCCGCGCCTCGTGATAGCTCGGATCCGAGGGCTCGATGACCTCCGCGGCCCGCACGGCGGGGTGAGCGGCAAAGGATGCCTTGAGTTCCTCGACCGCAGAAGAATCGACACCCCTTTGCATATCCGTCGTCATCACCAGCCCTCCTGTACCCGCGTCCATCCGAATCACGACGATGGCAGGGGGTCATCTTCGCTGCAACTACAAAAAATGGAGTTACAAGCGGGCCCGCGAGCGCGAGACTCGACCAATGCGTGGTTACCGTCAGGAGTACTGCCCGATCGTCCGGGCGGCGGAGGTCGTCGCCGAGCGCTGGACCCCGATCATCGTGCGCAACCTCTTGCTCGGATGCGAGACGTTCGGCGAGATCGCCGCCGGCGCGCCGGGCATATCGGAAACGCTGTTGTCCCAGCGGCTGCGCACGCTCGAACAGCACGGGATCATCGACCGGAGCCCAAATCCCAGGGGCCGGGGATCGCTATACCGGCTGACGGAGGCCGGGCGCGAGCTCCAGGAGGTGTGCGACGCGATGGGAACGTGGGGGGCCCGGTGGCTCGACGTCGCGCCGAAGAACCTCGATCCCGGAATCGTGCTGTGGGCGGTCGCCAAAACAATGGATCGAGAGAGGTTGCCGAAGAAGAGGCTCGTCGTGCGCTTCGACATACGCGACGCGCCGAAACAGAAATTCTGGTTGCTCGTCCAGCGTCCTGAGCCCGAGCTCTGCAAGAAACACCCGGGATTCGATGAGGATCTTGTCTTTAAGACCGAAACGGAATGGCTGACGAGGTGGCACACCGGCCAAATCTCGTTACGCCAGGCGATGCGAGATGGGGTCATCGAGATAGAGGGTCTGGCCTCGCGCGTACGAGAGTTCGCGGCGTGTGGGGGCCAGAGCCCCTTCGCTGGGTCAGCCAGGCGCGGCGACCACACTCGGTCGTGAAATCAAGTTCAAGCTGATCCCCTCTCATTCGCTCCATTCCGAGCCCGTGCTTCGTTCAGAAAAAAGCGGTTCATGATCCCCAACGCTCGGCTCGGGGAAGCGCGTCCTGTCTCGGATGTTTGAGACGTGGATATCAGCAGAAATCAGACAAATCGGATTGCGGGTTCACCCCGCGCCACATCGGAGCGGCGTGTCTGCGCTGAAGCCCTTTGTACCAACGGGGGGTTCCCATAGAGTTCGAGCATGAGCCGCGGACGGCTGGAACCAGTGTGACCCTGGGGAAGTCGCCGCGGTCTCTCCTTGAGGATCTGGAGTTCGATCGCACCGGACGAAGTGCCAGCAGCAAGCGTCTTAACGTCCGGCTTTTCGGGGAGCTCGACCTGCGGCTCGGCGATGAGCGGCTCCCGCTACTCGACTCCGCACGGGCGCGATCCCTGCTCGCGTACCTTCTTCTGAACGACCACGCCCCGCAGTCGCGGCAACGGATGGCCTTCCTGCTGTGGCCCGATTCGACGGAAGGCCAGGCGCGAACGAACCTGCGTCACCTGCTCCACACGCTACGCCGAACGAGTCCCGAGCTCGATCGCTTTCTTGACGTGACCCCTCAGACGTTGCGGTGGCACCCGGACGCCGCTTACTGGCTCGACGTCGCGGCCTTCGAATCGGCTCTGGCACGGGCCGATGCCGAGTCCGACGATGAGTTCGCCGCGCTTCGTGAAGCCGTGAGCTATTACATCGGCGATCTGCTCGATGGTTCCTACGACGAGTGGTTGATCGAGACGCGGGAACGGCTCCGCGATCGCTACTTCGCGGCCCTGCAACGCCTGACCAATCTCCTCGCCGACCGTGGCGAGCACGCCGAAGCGATACGCCTTGGGCGAGAGCTGTTGAGGTCCGACCCACTGAATGAGGATACGTACCGGCTCTTGATGCGCATGCATGATGCGGCCGACGATCGCGCCGGCGCTGTGCGCGTCTACCACGAGTGCGTCTCCGCGCTCCAGCGAGAGCTAGGCGTAGAGCCATCGGCCGCGACGATGGAGGCATACGCGCGCCTGATGCATTCGGGGCACCGAAGCATCGAGGCCGAGCCAGAAAGAGACCCCGTCACCGCGGCGGCACTTGTCGGGCGCGACTCCGAATGGGATCAGCTTATGGATTGTTGGAGAGATGCCGAACGTGGTCAAGCGCGACTTGTGCTCGTGACCGGCGAGCCGGGCATCGGCAAGTCCCGGATCGTCGAGGAGCTGGCGACATGGTGTGCGCACCGCGGTGCCCTAGTCGGACAGGCACGTTCGTATCCGACCGAGGGCGAGCTCGGCTACGGCGTCGTGATCTCGTGGCTCCGCACGGCCGATGTGGCGTCCCAACTTCGGGCTACCTATCCGTCGTACGTAACCGAACTCTCCCGGTTTCTCCCCGAGCTGGACGATGGCTCAGAAACGATGGCGCCGACAACTGTCGACGAGGGCGACGAGCGACGTCGAACATTCGACGCGGTCGCTCTTTCGTTGACGGCATCGGGTCGGCCTACCTTGCTGGTGGCCGACGATGCCCAGTGGTGCGATGCCCAGAGCCTCCAACTGATCCATTATCTGCTCCGGCTCGAGCCGAGTAGCCCGCTACTCATAGTCGGCACCGTCCGTCGCGAGGAGGTCGACGATGACCATCCTCTCGGTGCGCTCGTCGGCGAACTGGAGATGCACGACCGGACCACCGAGATCGCCCTCGGTCGGCTCACTCGAGCAGCGACGGAGGAGCTGGCCCTCCATCTCACTCGAGGTGCTCTCGACGACACCAACGCCGACGCTTTGTATGCGGAAACCGAAGGCAATCCGTTGTTCATCGTCGAGACGATACGCGCCGGCTGGGACGGCTCGCGTAGCGGCGGACTCTCCCCGAAGCTGCAGGCCGTCATCAGTGCCCGTCTCCGGCGGCTGTCCAAAGACGCGCGCGACGTCCTCGGAATGGCCGCCACCGTCGGACGTGAGTTCGCCGTCGATAGCCTCGTCGGCGCGTCGGGCATCGATGACATCCCGTTCGTTCGAGGGCTCGATGAACTCTGGCGGCGCGGCATCATCCGTGAGCACGCGATCGACGCCTACGACTTCAGTCACGGAAAGATCCGCGACGTCGCTTATGAAGCGTTGAGCCCAGCCGCGCGCCGGCGCAACCACCTCTTGATCGCCGAGGCGCTACTGAAGCTCCATAAGCGGGATC
>JALZEA010000127.1 GCA_030862265.1 Actinomycetota bacterium
GGTCGAGGCGGCAACCGCAGCCATGAACTTCGTCCTCCAGGAGTTGCGCGTCGACGGGCGATTGAAGCGATCTCACGGGCAACGGCTTGACGGAACGACGGCGGTCAAACATCTCGGTTACTGCGAGGACTACGCGTTCATCCTAGAAGCGTCTCTGGCGCTATTCGAATCGACGTGGGACGAACAGTGGCTGCAGGAAGCCACTTGGGCGGCCGACGAAGCGCTGCGCCTGTTCCTCGACGAGCGCGATGGAGGTTTCTTTACGACCGGGCGCGATGCCCCCGAACTCGTGACGCGTTCCAAAGACGTGATCGACGACGCGGTGCCGGCCGCGAATTCGGTCCTCGCGTTACAACTGCAACGACTCGCGGCGATCACCGGCGAGGCGCGCTACGAGCAGGCCGCGATCGGAGCCTTACGCCTCATCGGTGGCGCGCTCGCGCAGTCTCCGACGGCGTTCGGACATGCTTTGGCCGCCCTCGATAACTACACGGGCAACCCGTTGGAGATCGTTGTGGTGGGGAACCACTCGGCCCCCGGGACCCAAGCGCTCGTCGCGGCCGCAACCGGGTCGTATGTCCCCAACAAGGTGCTGGTGGTCGCCGACCCCGCCAAGACGAGTGCACAACTGCCACTCCTCGCAGGGCGGCTGGAAACCGATCAGCCCACCGCCTACGTCTGCCGGCGCGGCGTCTGTCGGCTGCCGGTCACCGACGCGAACGCGCTGGTGGCGGAGATCCAGGCCTGAATGGCTCTTCAGGTCACGCGCTCACTCACGATCCCGGATCGCGAACTCAAGGTTTCCTTCTCGCCGTCGGGAGGACCGGGCGGTCAACACGCAAACCGCAGTTCGACAAGAGTGACGCTCGAGTGGAACGTGGCCTCATCGAGCGCGCTCGGACCACGACAGCGCGCCCGGCTGCTACGGGTCCTAGGTCACAGATTGGGCGCCGACGGCACACTACGAGTGGTGAGCGACGCACGTCGTTCCCAGCTTCGCAACCGGGCCGATGCTGAGCAGAGGATGGCCCTCCTCGTAGCGCGGGCGCTGACACCACCCAAGGATCGGATCGCTACGCAACCGACGGTCACTTCGCAACGGAAACGTGTCGAGAGCAAGCGTCGGCGGGGTCAGATCAAACGGCTGCGGACGCGTCCGGAGGACGACTGATCAGAGAGTGACGGGAAGTTCCGGGAACGGTTCGCGGCGACCGAATTCGAGATGAGCCGTGCGGAGAGCAGTGAGGCTTCCGTGATGGCGCCACGCCGGACCCTCACGGCGATAGATCTCGATTGCGAGATCGGCGATCTCTGAGTTCACGCAGAAGCGCGACGATCCGTTCGGGTCGGCATAGCTAACCTGGACGAACCGATCGACCGTGGCGCGCGCCGCTCCGGCGATCTTGAACGACTCGTTCCGCGCGCTGAACGCCCAGGTGGGGAGCTCGTACCTGGATTTCGCTCGGAGGGCCCATTTGAGATCGTTGAACGCGAGGTCGATACCCTCGTAGCGCAGGAACACCAGGGTCGTGGTCGGTGCCGGAACCCGGCCTATCGACGTGCGGGCCGCGACGCCCTCGAAGATCGCGTCCGCGCCGTCATCGAACGTGGAGCAATGGGCCCACGACCAGGTATCAGAGTGCTGGCGCCCCCAGCGGTGCGACTGGCAGCCCAATTCGCCGTCGAAAACGAGCTCGTCGTCGTCTATCCGCACGGTCCCGAAGAACGGGACGGAGAGATTCGGCGAGCACACCATGGAAATGCGCTTCTCGACGCGCCCCCGCAGTCGCTCGGGGATGTGCTGGAAACATCCATCGAACGGAGTGAAGTCGAGTGACCACTCGAGCGCCCGGTCGTCTTTCGTGACACGACCCTCGAGATGGTTCTCCGAGAGCCACGCGTCACCGATACGCACGAGGGCTCCGTCGTCGCGCCCGTTCGAGGAGCCGAGCTGATCGATCGGGAAACGGATCTTAGCGGCGAACGAAGACTTCCCGTTCGGATCGAAGGCAAAGCCCCACAGCTCACAGTACGCGGGCGCGTCGGTCGACGACGTCAACGTGTAGCGGAACCACACACCGACGCCGCTCGGGCGGTGGTTCGCGGTCGCGTACCAGACCTCCATGAAGTCACGCTTGCGACGGTCCCACCGCATGCGGTTCTCGGTGCCATCGTGCGTGAAGGTCGCCATTGTCCTCAGACTAGTGGGAGGCAATCTCGAGCAACGTCCGGGCGACGGTGTGCCACGACCACCGACGATGTGCCAGCTCTGCAGCCTCGACCCCGAGGGCGCGCCTTTCGTCGGCATCGAGGGCGAGAACACGATCGAGCGCGGAGGCCAACGAGCGGATCGGGTCCGCCGCCTGGAACGTCAGGAATCCGGGTCGGCCGAGATGCTCTTCGACGGCGCGGCCGGCTTCGGCGATGCCGGAGTGATCCGGGACGACGGGCAAGACACCACAGGCGGCGGCTTCCGCCGCGACCATTCCGAAGGCCTCCGGCAGCACCGATGGCACCGCCAGCACGTCGAAGTCGGGCAGGACCTCGGCGAGGGGGTCGTGGTCGAGGCGGCCTGCGAAGTTGACGGGAACCTGCGACAGCCGCGTCCAGTACGCGTCGTCAGCGGCTCGGTCTTCCAGGAACGTGGTCAACGGTTCGAGGGCTGCACCGCGCGGATCGGTTGCTGCCGAAAGCGCCCCCGCGCGGTCGCCGGCTTGCAGTGCCGTCGCGAGTCGCTCGAGCGCATCGGCGAAGCCGCCGAACCCGACGATCTCCAGACGCAGTCCTGGCTTGTGAGTCAGCCCCGCGGCCGCGAGAAGGTGATGGACCCCCTTCTGCACGATCAGCTTCCCGACGAACGCCGCGGTCGGGGGTCCGCGACGTGTACCTTCGGCGGGCCGGAACAGTTCCGTGTCGCAACCCGGATTCACGACGCGCCCGCGCTCGCGCCACCCAGGTACGGCCGCGGCGGCGGCATCCAGCATGTACTCCGATCCGCCGACGACCTGGGTCGCGGCGGTGAGTCCCTCGGTCGCGTAATGGACGTATCGCTCCTGCACCTTCACCGCGTACTCGAGCGCGCTCCCGTGGAGCTTCGCGATGTAACGCGTCGACGTCGTCTCGCATGCTCGTTTCGCGATGTAAGGCCCCATCACTTCGTGGCCCGTGATGATGGCTTCGGGGTGGAACCGCTCGATGACGTTCGCCATCACCTCGACGTTGCGCTCCGTATAGGTGTCGAGTTCGGCATCCGAAAGCTCGACGAACGTCTTGACGGTGAAGCCCTCGTATTCGTCGTAGACGTAGACGGGAAGAAGATCCCCGATGTCGGGACGCGCCACGAAGCACTCGCCGTCGGCCGGGACGGCAAGTGATGAGGCGGACCCAACTTCCAGGTAACGATCGACCCAGTCGTAGCGTTCGGCGCTGCGGTCCTGGCACATCACCACGACGGCATGACCCTGTTCTCGCCACGCGCGCGCGACGTTCGCGGTGTAGATGTTGGAGCCCGAGCCGGAGAGGAGATACCCGTGCCACAAGAGGATGCGCATCGGTCCGAAGCCTAAGCAGTACTCCTTGCGCTTCTAGACTTCGCTCCATGTTGGGTCGCGCGCTCGATGCCGCCTTCAGGAATCTCGCGACCCTGTTCTGCGTCTGCGCGGTGATCTTCGTGCCGCTGAACCTCGCGCACGCGTTCGTGTTCCGCAATGTCCTCGCCGTTTCCGAACTCGCGCCCGATATCGAAGCCTTCCCGGAAGGGCGAAAGGTCAGGAACGTGGGATCCGCCGAACTGCGTGACGAACGCACGACCGGCATCGTGCTGTTGATCGTGGAAGCCGGGCTTCTGGTGTTGGTGGTGGGGGCCGCACGGCGATCGATCGATGTCGAAGACGGCGGAGGCGTTGCAACGGTGCCGGACTCGTTCGCGAACGCGCTCTCCAACCTGCGGGGCGAGGCTCCTGATCCGCGTGTCGTGCTCGGAGGGGTGATCGTGGGGGCCGTGTCGGGCTGGCTGACACTCACGATCGGGTACCGCCTGGCAGAGATCCTCGGATCGGACGCGGCTTATCTCGGGATCGGTCTTAGTCGGGGCGTGGCGGCATCGCTGGCCGGTGCGCTGATCGCCGGAACCGCGGCGGCATCTCGGCGGATGGCCAAACCACCACCCGAGAAGCTCGATCTCTACTGAGGATCCAGTCCCGCGAACAGGTCGTCTTCCGGTGGATCGGTCAGGACGTGGGACTCGATCAACGTGTAGTCCTCCCACGGGTAAACCTTCTTCTGCAGATCGTCCGGGACCGCGAACCAGAAACTATCGGGATCGATCTGCGTCGCGTGAGCGAGTAGAGCCTTGCTGCGTGTCTCGATGTATTCGGCGACGTCGATCTGCGCGGTTACCACCGGCTCCTCGAACCCGTAGGAGTCCCAGTTCTCCAGCCAGCCGGCATAAGGAGGCTCCATCCCCTCCGCGACGGCCGCGTCGTTCAGGATCTGCAGGCGCTTCTTGGTGAAAGTGGCGAAGTAATAAAGCTTCGAAGGGGCCCACGGCGCGCCTCTGTCCGGGAACTTGTCGGGATCGCCGGCCTCCCGGAATGCACGGTTGCCCCACTCGTAGACCCGGATGTGGTCTGGGTGTTCGTAACCTTTTGACTCGTCGTAGCTCAAGATCACCTCGGGGCGCTCAGCACGGATGATCTCGACGATCTTGCCGATCGCCTCCTCCGGATCGGCGTTCCAGAACGCGTCGGGGTGCTCGTTCGCCTCCGATTTCGGCATGCCGGAATCGCGGTAACCGAGGTGGTAGATCCTCTCGACGCCGAGGATGTCGCATGCCGTCTCGAGTTCCGCCTTGCGGAGTTCCACCATGCGCTCTTTGATGCCCGGACGATCCATCCGTGGATTGAGGATGTCTCCTGCGGCACCATCCGTCGCACAAACAAGAACGACCCGAACGCCTTCCGACGCGTAGCGAGCCATCGTTCCCGCGCCCTTTGACGACTCGTCATCGGGATGCGCGTGCAGCGCAAGCAGACAGCGGTTCTTGCTCATCACGAGCGTAGGCTACCCGCCATGTCGGATAGCTACTCCTTCTGCTGCGAATGACTCTCGAATGAACAGAAGAAGTAGTAGCCACAACTCCCGCGACATCTTCGAGCGTGCGCGCGCGTGGGCCGCGACCGGTTTATTCATCGGAGGGACCCTTTCGATCGTGGGGTCCTTCCTGGACTGGGTGACGATCGGCACGCTCCCCGAGGTGATCCCGCCGGAGCAGGCGCCGCGCGCGGAGCCGTTCAACGGTTTCGACGTGACGGACGGCTGGGCGACGCTTGTGGCCGGCGCGGTCATGCTGTTCGCGGCCACCATGTTGGTCGTAAAGGCGCGCAGCACGTTCGCGTGGCTTGGCTTCGCGGCGGCGGTCGTCGCCGGAGGCATCGCAATCTCGGACTACCGGGGCATCGAACAGCTCTTCGTCGATCTCGAAGGTATCGGGCGCGACCCCGATCCGGGCATCGGTCTGATCCTCATCGCGATCGGGTCGTTACTGGGCCTCGTCTCGGCGGTCGCCGCCGTAGCCGCCACTCCCTCTAGCGAGGGGTAACGTCGTTAACCCATTTTGTAATGTCTTCGATGACCAGCTCGGCTTTAGCTCTCTTGATCACAAGGAACGGGAGCACTGCTCTCAAGACCGCCAGCACGTCCCTCGCAGCAACTACCTTCCAAACCCAGATTGGTCGTCGGAGTGTCCCGTCAGGACGGGCTTGACGTGGCATCCAATAAAAGCGGCCTCCCAGCGGGCGTAGCCAACGCTTGAGTTCAGGGCTTGTATTTGTGATGGTGACTTGCCATTGCCGATGTTGGACATCTCCCCTGCTGATGCAACCTTCGCCGTCGATAATGGCCGCCAGGTAAGCAAGTTTCGTTCTCTGAGTTGGTAACCGAACTGATGCCTTCTTGAAACGGCCGAGCGGTTGCCCATTGAGTTGATTGACGTGGGAATGAAGCGTGCGTGCAGCTACACCCAACTCTCTTGCAATATCCGAGATCGTCTCGCCCGCTAGCCAGCGTCGGTGAGCACTTCTGGTGATGGTCCGCGAAAGGGTCTCACGACGGCGATGATTCCCCGTCCGTTTGAGGTGGTAATAGATAGCCTGCTTCGTCACGCCAAAAGCTACGCCAAGCGCAGTAAGAGACTCGCCCGACCGATGCCGGCGAATGATCGCCTGAATGTCTCGCTTCGACAGCTTCCCAGAAATGGATGGACTAGGCCCCTTGCCCATCTCATCAAGCTAGCGAAGGGGTGAGACAGAAATCAGCCTATGGCGATCATCCGCTCGATCGGAAGGCGGGCCTTCTCCATGATCTCTGGGTCGAGCGTCACTTCGTAGTCGCCCGTCTTAAGCGTATGAAGCAGCTTGGTGGGCGTGATCATCTTCATATAGCGACACGTCGCGTCTTCGTTCGCTGCGATGAAATCAACCGTCGGAGCCTCCTTGCGAAGCCGGTGAAGCATCCCCGTCTCCGTCGCCACGATGGCTTCCTTCGCGGATGTCTCGCGCACGCGCCTGACCATTCCCCCAGTGCCGAGCACGAAGGTGCGGTCGGCGGGCAGGTCCCCGGTCGACATCAGGTACATGCATTGCGAACTACAGCCGCACTCCGGATGCACGTACAACTCCGCATCGGGCTGTGCAGCCATCGTCTTCTGGATGTGATCGGGCTGGATGCCGGCATGGACGTGACACTCGCCCATCCAAATGTGCATCTTGCGGCCCGTCACGCGTTCTACATGCGCGCCGAGGAACATGTCGGGGCCGAAGAGGATCTCTTTGTCGGCCGGAATGGACTCGACCACCTTCGCCGCGTTCGCCGACGTGCAGCAGTAATCCGTTTCGGCCTTGGTCGCCGCGTCTGTATTGACATACATGACAACTACGGGATCATCGAATTCCTTCTTCCAAGCGCGTAGCTCATCGGCGGTGATCGACGCCGCCAGTGAGCAACCCGCCATCGGGTCCGGGATCAGGACGCGCTTCTCCGGCGCCAGGATCTTGGCCGTCTCGGCCATGAAGTGCACCCCACAGAACACGATCGTCGACTCCGATACCTCAGCCGCGATGCGCGAGAGTTCTAGCGAATCGCCCACGAAGTGGGCGACGTCCTGGATCGGCGGGACCTGGTAGTTGTGCGCCAGGATGATCGCGTCCTGTTCGGCCGCCAGGCTCCGGACCTCTTCAGCCCACGACTCCTCGACGCCGCTCTTGAGGGCGTCGGCGGTCAGCATCGCCATCACTCGACCTCGAGGGCGATGTCGACTGCCGGCGCGGAATGGGTGAGCGCTCCGATCGAGATGCGATCTACTCCGGTCTCCGCGTAGGAACGCACGTTATCGAGCGTAATGCCGCCGGACGCCTCGAGGACCGCGCGGCCTTCGGTTCTCAGAACCGCATCGCGCATAAGATCGGGCGTCATGTTGTCGAGCAGGATCGCGTTAGCTCCTGCCGCCAGAGCGTCGTCGAGCTCGGTCAGGTTAGTCACCTCAACTTGAATAACGATTCCGTCGGGGTAACGATTCCGTGCCGCTCCAACGGCGGGGCCTATACCGCCGGCCGCCATCAGATGGTTGTCCTTGATCAGGATGGCGTCGTAGAGCCCCATGCGGTGGTTGTGACCGCCTCCGACCTCGACCGCGTACTTCTCGAAGCTGCGCAAGCCCGGCGTCGTCTTGCGCGTATCGACGATCTGAGCCTTCGTTCCTTGCACCGCGTCCACGAATCTGCGCGTGAGGGTGGCGATCCCCGACAACCGCATGAGCAGATTCAACGCGGTGCGCTCGGCCGCGAGGATCGTTGCGAGCCGGCCTTCAACACGGGCCAAGACATCACCAGGGTCGGCGTGCGTACCCTCCTCCACCCGAGCCGACCACGTAGTGGTGTCCGGTGCTACGAGCGGGAAACACAGCTCCGCATGGGGCAACCCTGCGACCACCAGTCCCTGGCGCGCCTCGATCCGCCCTTTACCTGAGGCGTCTTCGGGGACAACTGCCGTCGTCGTGATGTCGCCCGGGCCGATGTCCTCGACGAGGAAGGTCCTGATCTGTTCGGCCGCGTCGGTGCCGACGAGGTGAAACGACACGGCTACAGCCGCTCGACTGCGTAGCCGGCGGCGGCGAGCCTGCCGACGACCTTCTCGATGTGTTGCTGCCCTTTCGTCTCTATCTGCAGAGAAACGTCGACATCGCCGAGGTGCACCGCGACACCTTCGCGGTGATGATCGACGCCGACGACATTCGCACCAACCTCGGCGATGAGACCGAGCAGCTTGTGCAACTCCCCAGGACGATCAGGGATGCGCGTGTGGAACGCGAAGTAGCGGCCCGATGCGCTCAGACCGAAACGGATCACCCGCAGCAGCAGCAAAGGGTCGATGTTGCCGCCCGACAGAACGACCACTACGGGCGGTGGCGTGGCCCCCAACTCCTGCAGGAGCGCGGCGATACCAGCGGCCCCCGCGGGTTCCAGCACCATCTTCATGCGCTCCGCGGCGAACACCAGCGCTTCGGCGATGGCTTCATCCGAAACGCAAACGATCTCGTCGACGAACTCCTTGACGTGGGCGAGCGTCATTTCCCCCGGCGCGTTCGCGGCGATGCCGTCCGCGATCGTCGACATGCTGTCGAGTGTCACGGGCTCGCCCTTGGCGAGTGAGCCCGGAAAGGCGGCCGCGCCGGCAGCTTGCACGCCGATAACGCGCGCGCCCGTTCCACTGGTGCGCAGCGCCGCGGCGATCCCCGAGATCAGACCTCCACCGCCTACGGGAACGACGACAGTGCCGATGGCGTGCGCCTGCTCGATGATCTCGAGCCCGGCGGTGCCTTGGCCGGCGATTACGTGCGGATGATCGAACGGATGGACGAACACCGAGCCATGCTTCTCGGCATACGCGAGCGACGCCGTGTACGCCTCGCCGAAATCAGCCCCCGTGAGGACGACCTCCGCGCCGTAGCGACGGGTCGCTTCGACCTTCGGGAGCGACGCGGCCTCCGGCATGAACACCGTTGCCGGGGTCCCGGAGAGGGACGCCGCGAGAGCGACTCCTTGCGCGTGGTTTCCGGCCGAAGCCGCGACGACCCCCGAGCGCTTCTCCGCGTCGTCGAGCCGCGCTATCCGGTTATAGGCCCCTCGGATCTTGAACGAACCCGTGCGCTGCAGGTTCTCGCATTTGATAAGCACCTCACCGCCGACGACGTCGGACAACGATCGGGAGCGATCCAGGGGAGTTCGGACCGCGACTCCTTCGAGCAGGCGGCGGGCATCCTCGATGTCGCTGAGCCCGACCAAGGCGGTCTGCATCTTCGTAATCGTCGCACGTGGGTCTGAACCGGGTGTCTGTGCTACCTGAGTGCTGCGAAAAGGTTGAGGATGCCCTCACCGAAGCTGTCGTCGCGTCCGCGCGTTCCGGCGTCGGTCGCGGTTGCGAGCAATCTCTGCTGGATCCGATCGGGCGACCACTCGGGGTGTCGTGCTTTCACGAGCGCGGCCGCCCCCGCGACGTGCGGTGCCGCCATGGAGGTCCCCGAGCCGCTCCCGTAGCCGAGATGCTGACTCGAGAGGCTCACGATCGGCGGCAGGGTCGACCAGATGTCCTGGCCGGGCGCCGCGATGTCGACGAAGTCACCGTAACTCGAGAACCACGCACGGCGGCCGCGGGGGTCCGTCGCGCCCACGCCGAGGGTTCGCTCACAGTTGGCGGGGCTGTTGCTCGGGTTGCCGGCTTTCTTCGTGCCGGAATTGCCGGCCGCAACCACGGTCAGGGTTCCCTGGTCGTAGACCCAGTCGAACACCGCTTGGCTTAAGTCGTCGCACTCTCCCGCTCCGCTTAGCGACAGGTTGAGGATGTCGGCGCCCCGTCGCGTCGCGTCGACCGCACCTGCCCACACCGCAAACGGATCACATTGGCCGCCGGCGAGGCACGCCTTCATGGGGATGATGGAGATACCGGGCGCGAGCCCGGCAACACCTTTGTGATTGCCGACGTTCGCCGCGATGATCCCGGAGACGTGGGTTCCATGACCGTTGTCGTCGTACGGATCGCCGTCCATCTCGAGGAAGTCGAAACCCGCTTCGAACTTGCCCCTCAGATCCACATGGGTCGCATCCACGCCGGTGTCGATCACTCCCACAGCGACGCCGCTCTTCTTACCGTCCTCGAGCCGCCAGGCGTCGACGGCCCGAACCTCCTTAAGGCCCCACTGCAGGTTCACGAGGGGATCGTTCGTGGCGCCCATCAGGTACAGCGGGCGCGGTCGCTCCACGGCTCGCACCCAGGAAGACGCCTCGTAAACGCGCGTGGCTCTCTCGGTTGCGAGGATGCGTTGGATGCCAACCTCAGGGATGGCACCTGTGACAAGCGCCCCACTTCGTGCATTCAGCGCGGCGATCACCGATCCCGGGGTATCACGGTCAAAAAGCACCGCGACCTCCACCCGCGCGTCATCGGAGGCGACGGCCGGCACCATGCCGGGCAGCAGCAGCCCGGCAATTAGTGCCACTCCGACCGCGCGCTTCAGACGCATGCGCGCTACTTCTTGGGTGCCGGTCGGTCGGCCCGAGCGGTGTCGGTGGATCTCGTCGCGGGGAAGCGCACCGGACTGGGGGCAACGCCGCTCAGGGATTCGCTCAGCGGCTTCCCCTCCAGCGTTTCCTGAGCGAGGAGGCGCTCGACCAGAGCATCGAGATCGGCACGGTGTTGATCCAGGATGGTTGTGGCATCGGCGAGCGCGCTATCTACGAATCGTCTCGTCTCGGCATCCATCTCGCGCAAGGTCGCTTCAGAGACCTCGGCCATCGCCGACGCGTTTCCAAGGAATACCTCGATGTCGCTCGCGAGGAGCCGTACCGAGCCGAGGGTGTCGCTGAGTCCGAAGCGCCCGACCATGTCGCGCGCGATCGTCGTCGCCTGTTCGAGGTCATCCTCCACGCCGGTCGAGGGCTGACCCAGGATCAGTTTCTCCGACGCCATCCCCGCCATCGTTATGACGAGCTTCTCGTAGAGCTGGTCGGCGGTGAGGATCGATTCCTCCTTGCGATGGATCGCCGAAGAACCGAGGCCCTTGCCCCGGTCGAGGATCGAGATCCGGTGAACGTCATCGCGGTTCCCGATCGCCGCCGCGACGATCGCGTGTCCACATTCGTGATAGCCGACCCGAGCGCGCTCCTCGGGCGAAACCATCCGCCCTTTGCGCTTCGGTCCGTGTAAGACGCGCAGGATCGCTTCCTCGAGCTCGGCCAGGTGGATCTCGTCCTTACCGCTTCGCACCGTGAGCAGCGCGGCCTCGTTGATCACGTTTGCGAGATCGGCTCCGGAGAACCCCGGCGTCCGGCGCGCGAGATAGGCGAGGTCGACGTCTGCTGCCAAAGGCTTGCCGCGCGCGTGCAGGCCGAGGATCTCCTCACGCCCTTCGAGGTCCGGTTGCTCGACCGTGATGTGTCGATCGAATCGACCGGGACGCAGAAGAGCAGGGTCGAGGATGTCGGGACGGTTCGTGGCGCCGATCACGACGATGCCCTCGGAGATCCCGAAGCCGTCCATCTCCACCAGCAATTGGTTCAGAGTCTGCTCACGCTCGTCCGATCCACCGCCCGCGGCGCCGCCCGCGCCGCGCTTGCGTCCCGCGGCGTCGAGCTCGTCGATGAAGACGATCGCGGGCGCGACCTGACGAACCTGCTGGAAGAGATCCCTGACGCGCGCGGCCCCCACACCGACGAGCGATTCCACGAATTCGGCGCCCGACACAGAGAAGAAGGGCACGCCCGCTTCACCTGCGACCGCTTTGGCCATCAGCGTCTTCCCGCAACCTGGAGGTCCGAAGAGCAGTACGCCCTTGGGCGGGGCCGCCTTCAGCTCTTCGTATCGCTCGGGATCCCG
Organism: Actinomycetota bacterium; assembly: GCA_030862265.1. Classification (GTDB taxonomy): domain Bacteria; phylum Actinomycetota; class CADDZG01; order CADDZG01; family WHSQ01; genus JALZEA01. Next base: position 11,926 of record JALZEA010000127.1, read on the forward strand.
CAGGTAGTCGACGACCTCGACCAATTCGGCGACGGCCTCTTCGGCACCACCAACGTCGCCGAACGTGACCGGCGCGGTGAAACCCTTCTTCTGGCGTTTGTTGCCTAGCACTCCGAACGCGATGACGTCACCGATACCGGAGGTGCTACCGCGTCCGGCCGTGAACAAAAGTCCGAAGAAATTGGCGAGGATGAGAAGGGGTAGCAGGTAAGTCGATACGACGCGCACAACGCCCTTCGGGGACTGTGCATCGATCTCGATGCGCGCGTCGGCCTGATCCAGGATGTCGGACAGCACGCCGAACGCCGCATCGGAAGCGGGATACGCGAGCCAGAAGTCTCCCGCGCCTGCCGGGGCGACCGACTCCTCGGCCTCGGCCTTGGGCTCGCCCTTCTTAGTCTTCCCGCCATTCTTGTTGCCGTCGCCGGCCTTGCCGCCGGCCTCGGCGTCACCCTTGGGCTCATCGCCCTTGCTCTTGGCGTTGGAACCCTTCTTCGCATCTTTCGGGTCCTCTTCAGCGACCAGAGACTCCGCAACGTATGTGCCGCCCAAGCGGTTGTCCTCGTCGAAGAACGTGGCCTCGGGGATGCGGTGTTCCTTCGCCAGGGCGCGCAGCTCGTCGAGCGACACCTCGATTCCTTCCGCCGGCGTCGTGAGATAGCTCTGCGCCCAGCCGAATGCGCCGAACAGGGCGATCAGGATTAGGGAGAGGACGAACGTTGCCTTGCGCGTCCCTGCGGTTTTGCGCCGTGCGACGCGTGACCTCTTACGGTTCAATCGGTACTGTTTGATCTTCCGGCGCGCGCGTCTAACCGCGTCGGACTTCAGGAATGGGACGGCGAGCTTCATCTTGTTCCTCCTTCTTTCCGGCGCCGGTTCCGTGCGTGCGCCGTGCGGCTTCGTAGTCGTGTTGCCATCGCATAGGCATAGATCGAAGTGATGCCGCCGGCCGCGAAGATGAAGCCGACCGGTGGGATACGGGACTGCTCGTCATGCGAGCTCATCATGTATTCGTCGGTGAGGGCTTCTTCGACGACCGGTTCGGGACCGGTCTGTGCGGCGAGCGCGACCTGGGGCTGTTGCTGTTCCTGGGCCGCGAACCCGGCCTGGGTTTGTGGGTTCTGCTGCGGATTGGGGTTGGGGTTGGGATTCGGTTCGGGGACGGGATCTGGCGGTCGAGGTGGCGGCGGAGGAACGATGGCCGCCGGGACGAACGGCGCGAGGACACGAACGGGTTCCTCGCCCGGCGGCGGGCCCTTGCAGATAACCGTCAACGACGCGTCCGCCAGCACGCCGCCGCGGCGTGCTACCGCGACGCGCAACGGGAAGAGGGTTCGCTGCGGAACGTAGGGACAGCGCACGCTCACTTCGAATGCGTGCGCGCTGGGTTCCTTGAGATCCACACGAGGAAGCACCTCGGGCACGATCGACTCGAGGACGCGCACGTCCGCGGCCGGATCGGCCGCGTGCGAAACCGACACGTCGAGATCCTGGATGTCCTCCAGCGCCTGAAGCATGTTGACGATGGCGTCGGCCATCAGGGCAGCGTCACCGGTATCCGACGGCGCGACCATGCACACCACCGGTCCTCCCGGTTGGATCTCAAGGTCGCCGTCCCCATCGCAGTCCACTCCCGTAGGCGGGGCCGTGGCGGCGCTGCCGCTCGCGACCTCTTGAAGGATGTCGGCAGGCGGGCCCGGGTTCTCGTAGTCGTGATCACCCAGCAGAGGGGCGTCTTGAACCGCGATGCCGACCTGCTTCACATCGTGGGCCACGAGCGCATCGATGACTTCGAGGTAGCTCGGATGTTGACCACCTTGGGAGATCGGTTCGTCGGTAACCTCGATCGCCACGCGCAGACTTCCTTCGCGGAAATGCATGTCCAGCCCCGAGGGGATGACACTGTCGCCATCACCTGTGACCGATTGCAGGAGCGCGGCCATCTGGGTCTCGAGGCCCCCACCGCCGGCTCTCAAACTGTTCAACGCGGCGGCCAATGCCGGGCCGCTCGGACCGATATCGCGGACGCGGTCGTATGCAGGTGGGTCGTTGTACGCGCGGAACGCGCCGACACCGAAGCGAACGTCGATCTGAAGCTCTGTCAGGCGCGACACGATCTCGTGCATCGCGCCGCGGATGCCGTTGATCGCGGTCTGCATGCTCCCGGAGATGTCGATCATGAAATAGACGTCCAGCGGCGTGTTCGCGGCCGGAAGTTCGAGACCGTAGGGAAGTGTCCTCGACGCTCCACGCCGCAAGGTCACGACCGTTCCGTCCGGCTGCAACGTGTTGACGCTGCTGACATTGCTGGCTGGGGCGACTGCAGACACGACATCCACGTCGACCTCGACACCCTCCGGCTCGTAAGTAACCTCGAGCGTTTCCGCGGTGCGTCCATAGATGGCCGGTAGTGCGGCGGCATCTGGTACGGCGACCTGCACGTCGGAGACCGCGCGCCCGTCGGGAGGAGAGACATCGAGGATGTTGGCGTCGTCTTGCCCGGGGAACTGCACCAGGTAGTAGACGCGCCCGAGGCCCCCTACCGCGGCGACGGTCGGCACGCCGATGGAGATGTCGACGGAATCCGCGGTGAAACCGAGCCTGAACTCGCCGAATGTTCCTCCGCCGTCGACCGACTGATAGGCGACCGGCCGCGCGCGCGGGAAGGCGAGGATGCCCTGACCGTCGAGAGAGATGTCGAGTAAACCGATAGGGCCAAGGTTGATGTCGACCAGCTGAGGCGAGCCGTTGTACAGCGCGACCCCGTTCTCGCCGTGGAGCCATATCTCGTTGGGACGGAGCGGGTTCATCGCGATCGACTCGAACTCGTCGTCCGGACCGGGAACCGTCACCGGCACCACCGGATTGCCGATCGTCGTGTCCCCGGCCCTAAACGCGCGCGGCTCCCAGACCTGACCTTGCGTGTCTGTAACGAGCAGCACCTGGCCGCTGTCGATCGAGAGCGAGCCGGGTTCCGCGTGTTGGACGTCTACGAGGATCGCGGCGGATAGCCGGTTGCCGTGCGACGCGTCGAGGTCCTCGATCACTCCGACGAGAGAATTCAACGGGGTACCAGACGCGTCGCTCCATGATGCGCCCGCATCAGTCGAAACCACGATGTGAGGCTTCGGAGTGGGCTGGAGCTGTTGGATGGGCAGGAAGATGATGCCGGGTGCCCCGACCTCGATCTCGACGATGCGCGCGTTGCCGATCGTCGCGCCGGCCCCGCTCGTCGGCAGCGAATACGACACCGACCAGTGGCAACCGGCATCCGTGGAACGCATCACCACCTCGCCGTTGGAGACATAGAGGTTGTCTGCCGCGAGAGGGTCGACCGCGTAGTCGCCGATCACCTGCGGGCCCGACGGGAAGTCGGGGACATCGATCGAGTACCACAAGGGGATAGGCGCGTCCGGTGCGGGTGGTGGATCAGGGGCCGGATGCGGCGTGATCCGTCCCGCGATGGAACAGCGCGGAGGAGCCGCGCGTCCAGTAGTCGCGAACGGGCCGGCCAGGACCGCGCTCGTAACGAGGGCGACGGTCACTCGCCAAAGCGAGCGCGAGCGCATGCGCAGGGCCGGTCCCCTCCTTGATCCCGATGTCCGTTTGACCCGTATACGAGAAGTTTGCCTTGCCGGTAACGGGTATGCCACGGGTGGTGCTAGACCTGCTCCCTGGAGTGTGGCACAACCTCGCCGGGTGTTGTCATGGGCGGCTGGTGGGACGATTGACCGATGACGACCTGGACCCCCGCCGCGTGGCGAGACCACCCCGCCGCCCAGCAGCCCGAATGGCCTGACCCGATCGCCCTCTCCGCCGCTCTCGAAGAGCTCAGGGCGCTGCCTCCATTGGTGTTCGCAGGAGAGGCGCGCAGCCTCCAGAAGGGTCTGGCGCGCGCGGGGGAGGGCGACGCTTTCGTGCTGCAAGCCGGCGACTGCGCCGAGGCGTTCGGGGATTTCTCGGCCGACTCGATCCGGGACAAGCTGAAGGTCATCCTGCAGATGGCGGTCGTGCTCACCTATGCCGCGGGATTACCGGTCGTGAAGATCGGTCGCATCGCGGGCCAATTCGCGAAGCCGCGAAGCTCGCCCAGCGAATTGGTCGGTAAGGAGGAACTCCCCTCGTTTCGAGGCCACGCAGTGAACGACGCGGCGTTCGACGTCATCTCGCGCACCGCGGATCCCAAGCGTTTGGTGCGCGCGTATCAGCAATCGGTCGCGACGTTGAACCTCATCAGAGCGTTCACGAAGGGGGGCTTTGCCGATCTACGTCGCATCCATGTCTGGAACCAAGAGTTTGTGGCAACCAGTCGGGAGGGCCAGCGCTACGAGACGATCGCACGCCAGATCGATCGAGCGTTGCGCTTCATGGCTGCATGCGGGATCGACCTGGGGGTGGATTCCGCTCTGCACGAGGTCGATCTCTATACCTCCCACGAAGCCTTGCTGCTCGGCTACGAGGAGGCATTGACGCGCGAGGACAGTCTGACCGGCGACTGGTACGCATGCTCGGCGCACATGCTGTGGGTCGGCGATCGCACCAGGCAGATCGACGGCGCTCACGTTCACTTCCTTTCAGGCGTGCACAACCCGATCGGCGTGAAGCTTGGCCCCTCGGCAACCCAGGACGACGTCGCGCGGCTCGCCGACGTGCTCAATCCAGAAGAGGTTCCAGGACGCCTCACGTTCGTTACTCGACTCGGGGCCGGCGATGTCGCGGAGCTGCTCCCCCCGTTGATCCGGGCCGCGAAGGATCGAAACGTGGTGTGGGTGTGCGATCCGATGCACGGCAACACTTTCACGAGCCCGTCCGGCTACAAGACGCGGCGCTTCGACGACATCATGAGTGAGATTCGCTCGTTCTTCGCGATCCACTACGACGAGGGATCCATCCCCGCGGGGGTACATCTCGAATTGACTGCAGAACCGGTGACGGAGTGTCTCGACGTCGAAGTCCTCGATCAGCACCTCGAACTTCACTATCAGGCGCTATGCGATCCGCGCCTGAACGCGCGCCAGTCGCTGGAACTCGCTTTCGAACTGGGAGAGCTACTGCAGGCTCGCGGCTGACGCCGTCAATTCTTAGCGCGGATCGCCCGGAGGATCTCCTCATGCTCGGCATGGCGCCCGGTGGCTTTCTTGGAGTACACGAGGTCGCCGTCGACGGTCACCTCATAGGCGCCACCGCGCGAAGGGATCAGCTTCAGATCACTGATCTGATGTTCGAACTCGGCCAGCAGCAGCTCCGTCAGACCGACGGCTCTAGGTGCGTAACCTCACTGTGCGCAGTATTCGATCGATATCTCCACACCAGGAAGTTACCCCCCAGTTGCATAGCTTCTGAACGTGCCGCACTCTTGTAGGTCTCGTCAATAGGAGGTACGCATGGGAACCCTCGGATGGATCGTCGTCGGGATCGCGGTCCTGCTCGTGCTGTTCGTTATCGTGACTTACAACCGCCTCGTTCGGTTGCGCAATCGGATCGAGGCCGCGTGGGCACAGATCGATGTACAGCTGCGCCGGCGCCACGACCTCATCCCCAACCTCGTCGAAACCGTCAAGGGCTACGCCGCGCACGAGCGCGAGACACTCGAAGCGGTCACGCGCGCTCGCCAGCAGGCCGTTCAAGCACAGGGTGAGGGACCCGGAACGCAGGCGCAAGCCGAGAACTTCCTGACCCAGACATTGCGCCAGTTGTTCGCGGTCGCGGAGGCGTACCCGGACCTGAAGGCGAACGAGAACTTCCTCGCGTTGCAGGAGGAACTGACCGGGACCGAGTCGCGCATCGCGTTCGCGCGCCAGTTCTACAACGAGCAGGTGCTTGCCTACGACAACGCGCTGGAGACGTTCCCGTCAAACACGATCGCAGGGGCGTTCAACTTCGAGGCGAAGGAATACTTCGAAGCCGAGGAAGACTCGCGCCAGCCCGTGCGCGTCGACTTCGGCCAGGGTAGCGGTACGCAGGCCTGACGCCGGCAAGGTCGTAGGCGATGTACGAGCGCATCGCATCCAACGTCCGCAAGACGTGGCTACTCATATTCGTATTCGTCGTCTTCGTGATGTTGATCGGGTGGTTCTTCGGCGAGTACCTCGAAATTGGTTGGTGGGGGCTGGGTGGGGCCGTCACCTTCGCGATCCTCATGACGTGGGGCAGCTACTTCGCGTCGGACCGGATCGCGTTGGCGATGAGCCGAGCGCAGCCGGCGGACCCCGTTCAGCACGCGCAGTTGCACAACATCGTCGAGGGGCTCTGCATCGCCGCGGGGATGCCCAAACCCCGCGTCTATGTGGTGCAGGACGACGCCCCCAACGCGTTCGCTACGGGTCGCAACCTGGAGCACGCGGCTATCGCCGTCACGACCGGTCTCATGGCGAAGATGAATCGTGACGAACTCGAGGGTGTGGTCGCACACGAGCTCTCGCACGTTAAGAACAGGGACACGCTCGTCATGACGATCGCAGTCACGCTCGTCGGCGTCATCGTGTTGCTGGCCGACTGGATGATCCGCGCCATGTGGTGGGGTGGTGGAGGTAATCGCGACCGAGGCGGTGGCTTGGGTCTTCCTCTGGCACTGATCGGGCTTCTGCTGTTGATCGTTTCGCCGATCGTGGCGCAGCTTCTGCAGTTCGCGATCTCACGCCAGCGGGAATACCTCGCCGACGCGGACGGGGTGTTCCTGACTCGTCATCCCGACGGGTTGATCAATGCGCTTCACAAGTTGCGGACGGACGAGACGGTCGTTCGCAGCGCGAGCCGCGCAACTGCTCACCTATGGATCGAGTCCCCGATCGCCCGGCGCGCGCACGAAGGACACTCTCGAACGAACAAGCAGGGCGCGTGGCTCAATCGTCTCTTCGACACCCATCCACCATTGGAGAGCCGGATCGAGGCGTTGCGTTCGACCTCGCTCGCGGGAGATGTTCCTATGCCCCCACCGCCGCCTCCCTAGTTGGACAGGGCGGCGCGCGCATTGAGGCGGCCTCCTGAGGCGATCCGCCCGGAGAGGCCGTTCAACCGGTCGACGGATCCAAGGATCCTCGCCACGAGACCCACGGTACTGAGATCGGGTTCCCTCTCGAGTAAAAGGGCCGCGACCCCGGCGACGAATGGGGCCGCCATCGATGTCCCGCTGCGAATCTTGAAGGCGCGGGCGACACCCGCGATGCATGTGACCGCGACGTCATCGAGGCTTGCGCTACCGCCTGCCGTTGTCTGCAGGTTGAAACGAAGTCCGAGGCTCCTACCTCCCGGAAGAACGGCACGTGTGGTCTGCCAACCAGTCGACGAGGCATCAAAACTTGCGGCGACGGTCCAAGTTCCTTCCGACTCGGTCTCGATCGAGAAGCGATCGGTCGGTCCCAGGTCGGTCGTCGCGCTGGCCGTGATGTCGCATGAGCGCGCGCCGGTGAGGTCCAAACGATCTGACGGACCCGTTGTCCCTCCAACCGTCCCCGTCGTCCCATTGAGAAAACTGCCGAAGGAGTCGCGTCCCGTCGTCCAGGTCACCTCGCCACTCGATACCCAACCGTGGTCGTCTGTCTCGAAGCCCGCGCGTAAGACGTACTGCAGGGATGGGGACGTACTGAGGATGTCTTTGCCCGGCGCGACCAGGTCGACCGAGGTCGCTCCATAGTTCGAAGACCCTGCGAGCCCGTCACGGCCGTCGCTGGCCGCGACACAGATGACGTTGTCGGATGGATAGGCACAGGGGTAGACGGGAGCCGCGTCGACATCCGCGGCCGAGTTCCCCGCCGCCGCGACGATCAGGAGATCCGGTGCGCTCTGGATCGCCGCGAGAACCGTTTCGGAAGCGGGTCCCGCGATGCTCACATTCGCGACGCTAACTCCGAGCTCTGCGGCCCGGGCGATGCCGGACGCGATGTCGTCGGCCGTTCCAACGCCTGCGGGATCGAGGACCCTCAATGGCACGATGGTGGCTCGCGGCGCAACGCCCGCAACACCGAAAGCATCGCGGAACGACGCCGCCGCAACTCCGGCGATATGGGTTCCATGACCGTTCAGGTCGTAGGCATCGTCATCGTCGTCGACCCAATCTTGTCCGCGGCCCGGGATGCGCGCCTTCAGATCGGGATGATCGTAAGCAACCCCAGAATCGATGACCGCGATGCCGATGCCATCGCCGGTAGCGACCGGCCACGCGCCGGGCGCATCGATATCCGCATCACGCACGCCCGTGGTGCCTGCGACGGATTGTCCTCGGTTGTGAAGACCCCACTGTCCGGCGAAGCGCGTGTCATCCGGAAGCGCCGCCGCTCGATACAGAAAGTTCGGCTCCGCGAAAGCGACGGCCTCGTTCTGAGAGAGTGCGCGCGCCGTGGCTCGGGGCTCATCGCCGGGCGCGAGAGCCAATAACTCGATCCGAGCGATCGGTAGAACGGTGAGGACTTGAGCTCCGATCGATCGCCGCGCGGCTGTTCGCGCCGCCGCGGTTGCGCCGGGCCAGAATCCGACGAGCACCTGCCCCGCGACGAAGCGCTCGTCGACCTCCCGAGGTTGGAAAGCACGATCCACCGGCCCGCTGCGAACGAACAGATACCCCAACAGAGCTGCGGCCGCGAGCGCGGCGACAACCTGGAAGATCCGCCCGCGTCGTTCCATGACCTCTCCATCTGTCGGCCCGTCACACACCTATAGCGGAGGTGCGGGAGAACGGCAGTCAGCTAAGGGACAACCTTCCGGATCCAGCCATCGACGCCGTCGACCGCCTCCGCCCACGCGGCCCGGGTATCCCTACCGGAAGACTTCCTGACCTTGAGCGAGTGATCGCCGTCCTCGATCACGAGGATCTCGGTCTCGGCATTCAATCCTGCGCGCACTTTCTCGAGCGTTTCGAGAGGGCAGAACGGGTCGCGCGTTCCTTCCACGAACAGCATCGGGGCCTGGACGTCGTGAAGATGTGCGTCTCGGATGCGCTCCGGTCGTCCCGGCGGATGGAGGGGATAGCCGAGGAAAACGAGACCGTCGACGTCCATCCCCTCGGCGACGGCGTGCGACGCGATCCGTCCCCCCATCGACTTGCCGCCGACGACCACTTGCTCGGCATCCGACGTGGTTTCGTCGACCACCGCACGGAACGTTTCGATCAATACCGGTTGCTTGTCGGGCGCCTTGCGGCCGGCTTCCATATAACGGAAGTTGAACCGCACGACGCAATATCCGCGACCCGCCAGCTCTGTCGCGAAAAACGCCATGTAGTCACTTCCAAGGGGCGCACCGGCCCCATGTCCGAGGACGATCGTCGTGGGACCGTCGCCATCGACCGCGAAAGAGATCTCGCCCGCGGGGGCGACGAACTCCGCCGTCGTCAAGACGAAGCGGGGGGGACCTGGAACGTTCTGCGCCTTCCGGCCTCGTCGATGACGTCGACCTTCAAAGCGCGTCTGACGCGACGTACGTCCTTAAGTGGAACCAGGGCCATGCTGGCTCGTTCCTCCGCGATCGCGTCGAGTTGTTCACGTGCGTCGACAATCTCCCTCAACGCAGTCTTGTACTTCGAACGCGCGCGATCGAGTTCGATCTCTAATTCGATGATCCGCGTCACGCCCGCCAGGTTGATGCCCTGGTTCGTCAGTTCCTGGATACGACGCAGGCGGTCGATGTCTTTCTCGCTGTAGCGACGGGTGTTCCCGCTGGTGCGGCTCGGCTGCACGAGACCCTTCCGTTCGTACACGCGCAGCGTCTGCGGATGCACACCCGCGAGTTCGGCCGCGACGGAGATGATGTAGATCGCCCGGTCGTTGGCACCCTCTCGTTTCGACATCGCGTCCCCCTAGGAGGCCTTTTCGCGGGCGCGTGGCTTGTGCGATTCCAGATGTGCTCGCGGTGACCCTTTATGCAGCGTTTGGAACTGTTCGAGTAATTCTCGTTCCTTCTTATTGAGTTTCTTCGGAACCTCGACCTCGATCGTCACGAGGAGGTCGCCGTCGCCTCCATTGGAGCGCGGCGCGCCGCGGCCACGCACACGCAAAGTCTTGCCGTGATTGGTCCCTGCCGGCACCTTCACAGTGACGCTTCCCTCGAGGGTCGGGACACTCACTTCAGCGCCCAGCGCGGCCTCGGTGAACGTCACCGGCACGCGTACGCGGAGGTCACCCTTGGTCACTTGCTCGAAGATCGGATGCTTCGCGACCGTTACGACCACATAGAGGTCACCGTGCTCGCCGCCTTGCGGACCGGGCGAACCCTTACGGGGAACCCTGATGCGGGCTCCGTCGCGGACCCCCGGAGGGATGCGCACCTTCGCGCCATTGATGTCGATGGTGGTGCCGTAGACCGCATCGTTGAAGCTCAACGTGGCATGCGTCTCAAGATCCTGACCCCTCATGGGGGCCCGGAAACCGAAGAGGTCGTCGAACAAGCCCGCCCCACCCCCGACGTCACCGAAGAGATCGCCTACGTTGACGCGGACGCTGCCCTGGCCGCCGGGCTGAAAACCGAAGAACCGCTCGCCACCGGCCTCGACGAACGTGCGCATCTGGTCATATTCCTTGCGCTTGTCGTCGTTGGTCAGGATCGCGTGCGCTTCGGAGATCTCCTTGAAGCGCGCCTCCGCGGCCTTGTCGCCCTTGTTCGCGTCGGGATGGAAGCGCTGCGCGAGCTTGCGGTACGCCTTCTTGATCTCAGCTTTCGTCGCGGTCTTAGCGACGCCGAGGACCTTGTAGTAGTCCTTCTCCATCCAGTCGCGCTGTGCCATGCCTACTCCTGCACTTCTTCGGCTTCCTCAGGACGACCGACGACAACAAGCGCGGCGCGCAGCAGCTGACCCCCGAGGGTGTAAGCCCGCCGATGAACTTCGATCACTGTAGGTACCTCGAGTCCGGCCTGGACCCGGGACTCCACGGCCTCATGAACGTTCGGGTCGAACTCGGTCCCCTGGGCGGGGATCTCGACCACGCCCTCGGCTTCCAACACTGAGGCGAGTTGCTTGAACACGAGGGCGACGCCCTCGCCGCCCTCGCCGTGCGCGATCGCACGTTCGAAGTTGTCGATCACCGGCAAGAGCGACTCGATCACGGCGCGTACGGACCGCTCTGCCCGCTCGCCCTCGCGCGTCTTGAACCGCTTGCGCTCATTCTCGAGATCGGCCACCGCCCGCAAATAAAGGTCGTGATAATCGACGCTCTTCGACGCCGTCGGCTCTGCGTCGTCCGCCGGCGCTTTGGCAGAAATTTCAGAAACCGAAGTTGGATCTAGCTCAGTTCCAGATCGGGTTTCTGAAATTTCTGCAGGCTGCCGGTCGGACGACCGAGACGCCGACGGCTCGCTTGTACGACGTTTGTCGCGCACCGGCACCCTGATCGGTCCCTTACGAGGCTCCACCTACGCGCTCTTGGCGTCGTCCTCGTCGACGACTTCGGCGTCGACGACATCGTCCGAGCTGGCTGCCTGGGCAGATCCGTCGGGTTGCTGCTGCGCCTGCTGGTACAGCACCTCGGCGAACTTCTGCGACGCGGTCATCACTGCCTCGGAGGTCATGCGGATCTTCTCCGCGTCCTCGCCCTTCAACGCTTCCTTCGCGTCGTTGAGCGCGTCCTCCACGAGCTTGCGATCCGATTCATCGAGTTTCGAACCGTGCTCGGCCAGTGTCTTTTCCGTCTGATAAACGACGTTGTCGGCCTGGTTGCGCGCCTCGGCCAGTTCGCGACGCTGGCGATCTTCGTTGGCGTGCGCTTCGGCGTCCTTGATCATGCGGTCGATCTCGTCGTCGGCGAGCTTCGTACCGCCGGTGATCGTCATCGACTGCTCTTGGCCGGTACCGAGATCCTTGGCGTGTACGTTCACGATCCCGTTCGCATCGATGTCGAAACTGACCTCGATCTGTGGCATGCCGCGCGGAGCGGGCGGGATGCCCACGAGCTGGAACTTCCCGAGTGACTTGTTCCGATACGCCATATCAGCCTCGCCCTGCAGGACGTGGATCTCAACCGACGGCTGGTTGTCCTCCGCAGTCGTGAAGATCTCGCTGCGCTTCGTGGGGATGGTCGTGTTTCGCTCGATGAGTTTCGTGAAGATCGAGCCCTTGGTTTCCACGCCGAGGCTCAAAGGTGTGACGTCGAGGAGCAGAACGTCCTTGACGTCGCCCTTCAACACGCCGGCCTGGATCGCAGCACCGACCGCGACGACCTCATCGGGATTGACACCCTGATGAGGATCCTTGCCGCCGGTCAGTTTCTTGACGAGATCCCGTACCTGCGGCATGCGGGTCGAGCCGCCGACGAGGATGACGTGATCGATCTTGTCGACCGAGATGTTGGCGTCTTTGATCGCCTGATTGAACGGCCCCTTGCACTGATCGAGCAGGTCTTCGGTCATGCGCTCGAACTCGGTGCGGGTCAGGGTGATGTCGAGGTGCAGTGGGCCTTGCTCGTTCGCGGTGATGAACGGAAGGTTGATGCTGGTCGACTGCGTCGAAGACAGCTCGATCTTCGCCTTCTCCGCCGCTTCCTTCAAACGTTGCATCGCCATCTTGTCGTTGCTTAAGTCGATGCCGCTCTGATCCTTGAACGTCTTCACGAGGTGATCGATGACGCGCTGGTCCCAGTCATCGCCTCCAAGATTCGTGTTGCCTGAGGTCGACTTCACTTCGAAGACGCCGTCACCCAGCTCCAGTAGCGATACGTCGAACGTTCCGCCTCCAAGGTCGAAGACGAGGATCGTCTGGTCGCCCTCGGCCTTGTCGAGCCCGTAGGCCAGCGCCGCCGCAGTTGGCTCGTTGATGATGCGCAGCACTTCGAGGCCCGCTACCTTTCCAGCCTCTTGCGTGGCCTGGCGCTGCGCGTCATCGAAGTACGCGGGGACGGTGATGACCGCTTCGGTGACCTTGTCGCCGAGGTAGGCCTCGGCGTCCGACTTGAGCTTCATCAGGATGCGCGCGGAGATCTCCTGCGGGCTCCACGCTTTACCGTCGATATCGCTCTTGTCCGGCTTGCCCATCTTCCGTTTGATCGAGCGGATGGTGCGGTCGGGGTTGGTGATCGCCTGGCGCTTCGCGACCTCGCCGACGAGGATCTCGCCGCCCTTGGAAAAAGCGACGACCGACGGCGTCGTGCGGGCCCCCTCCGCGTTCGGGATGACGGTGGGTTCGCCCCCCTCGAGGGCGGCGACGACTGAGTTCGTGGTACCGAGATCGATCCCTACTGCCTTAGGCATGTGGTCCTCCTGATGATCGAGCTAACTTGCGAATCCTTGAGTGCCCTCAATGGTGCCAACTTGAGTGCCTTATTGTCAACTCTGGGACGGCGTGACGTATTCCCAGGCAGGGGCGCCGCCGACTCCTATACTCCGGCGGTGCTCATCGAGAAGGTTCTGATGACGCTGCTTATCTTGGTCACGCTCGGAGCCTTCGCGCGGAGAACCAACGATCTCGTGGGCTTCCTTCGTCTGGGCTCCCAAGACGACCGCGTGCCGCGCGACTGGATCCGCAAGATCAAAGACCAGCTGGTGGTCGTGTTCGGCCAGCGAAAGCTCCTGCAGTGGACCATCCCCGGCGTCATGCACTTCTTCATCTTCTGGGGCTTCGTCATCCTCTTCACAACGATCGTCGAAGCCTTCGGCGCGATCTACAAAGAAGGGTTCGCGCTACCTCTGATCGGCCGTTGGGGGCCACTCGCGTTCGCCCAGGATCTTTTCGTATTACTGGTTCTACTGGGGATCGCGATCGCGTTCGCCATCCGAAAGATCCAGCGGCCGGGCCGGTTCCGCGGGTCGCATCTCAAGGAAGCCGACTACATCCTCTATGCGATCGCCGGGATCATGGTGACGATCCTTTTCACACGAGCGGCCGAGATATCGCTCGGGCACTTCCCGTATGAGCCGCAGTGGGCGTTCGCGTCGAACTGGGTAGCGGATCTTTTCGAGGGTCTCTCCCAAAGCGCGCGCGAGGCGTTCGACACCGTCTTCCTGTGGTGGCATTCGCTGATCATTCTCGGCTTCCTCGTCTACATCACCTACTCGAAGCACCTGCACATCGTGACGGCCGGGTTCAACGTTCTCTTCACGTCCGAGCGGCCGAAGGGCGCGCTCAAGCCCATGTACATCGATGTGGAGAACATGTCCGAGGACGACATCTTCGGTGCCGGCAAGCTGACTGACCTGACGTGGAAACAGCTGCTCGACGGCATGACCTGTACCGAATGCGGCCGCTGTCAAAGCGTGTGTCCGGCCTGGAACACCGGCAAGCCGCTCTCCCCCAAGTTGCTGATCATGGACTTGCGCGACCACCTCTTCGAGCACGGCCAGACGCTCCTTGCTGCGAAGCGTGAATCGCCCGAGGCCTATCAAGCGGCGCTCGAGACTTTGCCGCCGCTCAACCCGGACGTCGTCGAAGATGAAGTCATCTGGGATTGCACCACGTGCGGTGCTTGCGTGCAGGCATGCCCCGTCAATATCGAACACATCGACTCGATCATCGACATGCGGCGCAACCTCGTTATGAGCGAGTCGCGTTTTCCCAAAGAGATGCAGAGCGCGCTCCAGAACATGGAGAACACCGGCAACCCGTGGGGGGCGCCACCCCAAACGCGGAATGATTGGATGAAAGGCACTTCCAAGCAAGAAGAACTGGAGATCCCACACATTTCCGAAGCGCCCGATGCCGAAGTGCTCTTCTGGGTCGGATGCGCCGGGGCGTTCGACGATCGCAATAAGAAGGTCGTCTACGACTTCGCCCGATTGATGCAGATCGCCGGAGTGAAATTCGCAGTGCTCGGGCCGGACGAGAGCTGCAACGGCGATCCCGCGCGCCGCATGGGAGCCGAGTACATCTACCAGATGCTCGCCGAACAGAACATCGAGACGATGAAAGAACACAACGTCAAAAAGATCGTCACGATCTGTCCCCACTGCTTCAACACGCTATTCAACGAGTACCCGCAGTTCGGGGGGAAATTCGAGGTCTGGCACCACACGGAGTACCTCGCGAAGCTCGTCGACGAGGGCAAGCTACGACCCCAGGGTGCTATCGAGAAGACGGTCACGTACCACGACCCCTGCTACCTCGCGCGCCACAACGATGTCTGGAAGGGCGCTCGCATGGTCATCGAATCGATCCCGGGAACAGAGTACGGCGAGCTGCACCGTCACGGGCACAAGACGTTCTGCTGCGGCGCGGGCGGGGGCCGCATGTGGATGGAAGAACACATGGGCAAAAAGTGCAACGTCGAGCGCACGGACGAGGCCCTGGCGTCCGCGTCCGACACTCTCGCCGTCGGCTGCCCCTTCTGCAACGTGATGCTGTCGGACGGGATCACGGAAAGAGGGGCCGACGAGCAGATGGCCGTGCGTGATGTCGCGCAACTGCTGTTGCAATCGATCGAGTTCCATCCCGAGTCGTCCGCCGGGAAGGCAAACGGGGATGGCGACGGCTATCCCGCGACCACGCCACCGGACGAGATGACAGGGGACACGTCGACCGACGAGGTTCGGCAACCCGTCGACTGAAGGTTTTCAGACGGAGAGCAGTCCCTCGATCAGAACGTCGAGCATGTGCTCGACGAGTTCCTCTTGTACTCCCCACTCGAAGTTCGGGAATGAGATGAACAGCGACGTCAGGCCGTGGATGCCGCTCCATAGAACCAGCGAGGTCTTGTAAGGCTCGACATCACCAAGAGCCCCGGCCCGGATGCCGCGATCGACGGCTTCCACCATGTGCATGAAGGCGTCCCTGCCGGCCTCCATCCCGGGATCGTCGATGTGGCCGTCGTGCGCCGTCATCATCAGCAAGCGATAGGTCTCGGGATGCTCGACGCCGAAGCGCACGTAGGCCGCGCCGCGGAGACGAAGGGATTCCAGTGGATCGGTACTCTTTGCCCCGGCCTCTTCGACCCATACGTCGAGCTCGCGGAAGCGGATGCTGCAGACCTCCAAGAACAACTGATCCTTGTCTGCGAAGTGCATGTAGATCGCGGGCGGGGTCACGTTGCAGGCGTCCGCGATCGCGCGGATGGAGACCGCGTCCTTCGAGCCGACCTCGCCGAGCAGCTTTTCCGCGGCCACGATGATCTCGTCGCGGAGCTTCTCGCCTTCGCCGCGCTTCGCGCGGGTGCGCGTGGTTGTAGGCACCATCGTCTACATCCCCCCCTCTTCGGCCGCCGGAGTAAGCGGCGCGGCCGGGGGGCTTGTTCCCGCCGGCGCAGCGCCGCTCTCCGAGATCCCGAAGCGGTCGTGAAGCTTGCGCATCCAACGAGGCGCCCACCAGTTGGCGCGACCGGCCAGACGCATGAAGGCCGGCACGAGCGCGGCGCGGATCAGCGTCGCATCCATCACCACGGCGATTGTCATCCCGATACCGACGAGCTTGATGAATGTGACTCCGGACGTTGCGAACGCGATGAACACGACGCTGAGCGTCGCGGCGGCGGCCGTAACGATCCGGCCGGTGTGCTCGAGTCCCCACGCGACCGAAGCTGTGTTGTCACCTGAGAGGTCGTATTCCTCCTTGATTCGCGAAAGCAGGAAGACCTCGTAGTCCATGGATAGTCCGAAGGCGATGCAGAACATGAGGATCGGCTGCGTCGCGTCGATAGTTCCGGTCACCGTGAAGTTCAACGTGTCGGCGAGATGGCCCTGTTGGAAGACCCACACCAACGCTCCGAACGTGGCCGTCAGACTCAGCAGGTTGAGGACGATCGCCTTAATCGGCACGAGGATGCCGCCGAACATCAAGAACAGGAGAACAAAGGTGGTGACCCCCACCAACAACCCCGCGAGGGGCATCCGCCCGAACAGGCCCTCCTTCGAATCGACGAGGTCCGCGGACGGCCCGCCGACGAGGACATCGAACGGCGCGTCCAGGGCACGGATGTCTTGCACCAAGCGCTCTCCCGCAGGCGAGTTCGGATCGACATTGGGAACGACCGTGAACCAGGTCGCGTCGGTCGATACGAACTGCGCGCTCTCCTCCGCCGGGTCGATCGCCTTCCGTCCCTCTAAGTAAGTGCCTGTAGCGGCTTGCACCGCAAAGGTGCCCTTCACGCGCGAGAGATCCTTAGCGAAAGAGTCGATCTCTGGCCGTACGGACTCGGCTTCGCCGATCTTCGGAGCGACCACCGCGAGGTTGTTGGTCGCGTCGACCTGGAAGTCGTCACGGATCGTCTGCGACACCTGATGGCTGGATGCACTTTCCGGTAGCACTCGATCGTCGGGGAGACCGAACTTCACGTCGAGGAACGGCACGCCGAGGAATAGTAGGAATGCGATCACCACGGTCGCGATCGGAAGTGGACGGCGCATGACGGTTGTGGCGATGCGGTGCCAAAACCCTCCGTCCGACGCGGTCGCGCGTTTGCGGCGCCACGAAAGCTTGTCGACGCGGGGGCCCAGCACTGCCAGCAGCGCCGGTAGGAAAACGGTCGACGCGACCGCTGCGAGCATGACGACCGCGACGCCCGCGTACGCGAATGAGCGCAGGAACGCCAGTGGGAACATCACCAGCGCTACCAGTGACAGCGCGACCGTTACACCACTGAACGCGACTGTCCGACCCGCGGTCCGAACCGTCTTGATCACGGCATCGTGTGGCTCGAGTCCGCCGCGCATCTCCTCGCGGAAACGTGACACGATGAACAGGCTGTAGTCGATCGCGAGACCCAGACCCATCGCCGTGACGAGGTTGAGCGCGAAGATCGAAACCTGTGTCAGTTCCGCGATCACGCTCAGGATGAGGAACGATCCGACGATCGAGATCCCGCCGATCAGCAGAGGCAAGCCTGCCGCTACGAGACTCCCGAACACAAGGATAAGAAGCAGCAGTGTTATCGGGAACGCGATCGACTCAGCCTTGACGAGGTCGGCTTCGATCGTCTCCGAGACCTGACGGAAGATCTCCGCGAAGCCACCAACCGCGACCGTGTAACCGGCGGCATCGCGCGTGAAGGTTGGTGTGATCTCCTCCACGCGGTCGCGCACCACATCTTCGTCGCCTTCGATGAGGGCGACGATCAGTGCGTGGTCGCCGTCCTCGCTCTTGAGCGCAGGGATACCGGTCGCCCAGTATGAGAAGACCTGCCCGACGCCCTCGTGATCGTCGAGCTCCTTAGTTAGTGCCAGCCCGGCGCGCTTGATCTCGGGATCGTCAACGGTTCCGCTCTCGGCGGTGACGAGCAGGACGAGGTTCGGGGTACTGAGGCCGAAATGCTCCTCGAGCGCGGCCTCGGCCTTCTCGGCCTCGGAGTTCGGGTCCCTGAAGCCGCCGTTCGACAGCCGCTCCGCGACCCCGCCCCCGATGACGCCGGCGGCGGCGAAGAAGATGCCGGTGGCTATGAGGACGGCAACCCGTCGACGGACGACGAAAAAACCGAGGCGCTCGAACATCTGACTCTCCTGGGTTAAGGGCTAACGTCGTTAGCTTACCGACAGTAACCCAGGGAAGGTAGCACCGTTAGGTTAACAGTGTAAAGGTTCTACTTCGTGACCGCCGCAACGGTCTGTTCCAGCTGCTTGAGGTGCGCGATGTCGTGCCCGGCGAGCAGCCGGACGGCGAGATCGAAGCTCTCCTCGCCCCGCTCGGCGTGGAGCGCCGATTTCGTCCACTCGGCCGTCGGCGTCTCCTCGATGAGCAACACATTCGTGCGCCGTAGAGAGGCGAACGCGGCGAGCAGTTCGGGATAGGACGGCACCGGCAGGGTGGCCCACGCTTCCTGGTCGTAGCCGGGATAGGTGGTGCCGGGGGCGGTCAACGTCAAACGCCAGCGAAACGCATAGACGACCTCGGCCGAGAAGTAGTGCGCGAGAAGTTGCTCGACCGACCATTCCCTCGGTTCGGGCGCCTTCTTCAATTGCTTGGGGGTGAGGTCCTCGCTGAGTTCGGCGAACAGCTCCGGCGTACGGGACAGCACGTCCTCCGGATCGCGATCCCCGAGCAGGTCCAACAGGGCTTGCTGGTAGCCCACAGGGTCGCCGACGGGATCCGGCACGACGATGCGCTGCTTGCTCATCAGTCCTCCAGGAAGTTCTCGTAGTAGCGCGACGGTGTGGGGCCGCGTTGTCCCTGGTACTTGGAACCGACGTTCGCCGAGCCGTAGGGATGCTCGGCCGGGGAGGTCAATCGGAAGAAGCTGATCTGACCGATCTTCATGTTGGGGTAGATCGTGATTGGCAGGTTCGCGACGTTGCTGAGTTCGAGGGTGAGGTGCCCCTCGAATCCCGGGTCAACGTAACCGGCAGTGTTTGACGCGAAGATTCCGCCGAAACCCGCGAGGAAATTCTCGATCTTCTGGCCGTTCGGCCGCACTTCGAGGTCGTAAACGGGTTCAACTCGCCCCGTATCGCGCACCTCAACGACGGTATCCCAACGAAGGGCGCCATCGACGAGTCGATCTAGCTTCGGTGACGTGACCGACGCAGAGGCATAGGTGTCCCGCAAGCGCCGCAGGGTTTCGATCCGGACTCCTGCTGCACCGCCGCGCTCGATTCTGTTGAGTTGAGTGTTCCTGAAGCCCACTGCCTCAGCAGCGGCTATCTGCGACAACCCGGCTTCGTTTCTGATTGAGATCAAGAGCTCATCACAAAGTGGAGCACTTGTGAGCAGCTTGTGTTCGCGCCGTGGGATCGTGATCTGCCATATGGGAGCCCATCTGCCGGGCTTCCTGTCGCGAACTGAAGCGCTAGCCCGCATACCCAGGCGAGTACATAGCAGCAACAGATCGCCCACAAGTTTCTCGCCTGACGACCACAAGCACACGCGCGTTTCCTCGTCACTCCCGTCCCCATCGATGAATCCGTCAAGGAACGATCTGATCAAATCGGTCGGCCAGCCCAAGATTCCTTGTGGGATGCGCTTGTCGAGAGCTCCTCCATCCATTCCCAACCACTCGATGAGCGAAGCGAAGACCACCGAACCGCATGTCACGCCACGCTTCGTTCGATAGACCGGAAGTCCCAGCTCAGCGAAAACGGCTTGCGCGCGATCGAGGATGCGCTGGTCGAAGTTCGTGATGACAACCTGGGTTCGCCGGTGATAACCCTCGGCAACGTAGAGGCCGAGCAACCATGCGAGATCGTCGTCTACTTCGATCACCGCGGGGACTCGCAGTCGTCCACCGCGTATTGCAAGCCAGTCATCGGCGGCTAACTGCTCCGCGACCCCGACTTCTCGGGCGATGTCGAAGGGGAGGAGCTTCTTGTTTCGATAGAAGAGATGGTGGCCGATCCCCTTCTCAGTGAAAGAGGTAGTGATCTCTACGCTCATCGCTTCCCAAGCCCACTCGACCGTGGGTCCTCCGCACGTAAACAGGCCGTATTGCGACTCCGGAGCTAACGCGACGAGATCAAGGTATGCCTCCGTCGCGCCGAGGTCCGGGATCGCTCCTGCGACAGCGACTCGCGTCCCACGAACGAGTTCTCGTACCCGTGTTTTCACTAAATCGCCGGCACGGTCGATTGTGAAGAGATCGTGACCGCCAGTGAGTTGCACTCGGCGACCACTACCAAGAACAACCTCGAAGATCCGATCGGCAGCGCCTTCGAAGTAGCCGGTGACGTCGTGGTAGCCGATCTGGAATGTCTCGGAATCGAACGAGACCACGGATCCCTGTAGCTCCTTCCGAACGATGTCACCGATCGGCACCGGTGCCACTACACCTTCGTGGAGAAACAAGACGGGCTCATCAGCAGGGAGGCTCGAGTGGATCAGGAGCCCAAGGCGGCCTAGGCTCGACTTGCCTTCCAGTCGAGCAACGAGGTCGTCGGGAAGCTTCACATACTCCGCGGTTGAACCGAGGACGAACTCTCCCGGGTGAAGAATGAAGGCCTCATCTTCCTTGACTTCGATCACTTCCGTGAGGTCGTCCATCGCGATCTTGACATCGATGTAGGGATGCCGGGAGTTGGAGAACGTCCGGAAAAATCGGTCGACATGGAGGTCGATCGACGAAGGTTGGATGTCTTTCGGATCGAAGGGTTCGATGTCTATCTGCCCGGACTCGATGGCGGCGCGTATGTCGCGGTCGGACAGAATCATGTTGCAGGACTATAACGACCGGGTACGACGGAAAACTGGAGTGGAGGAATCTAGACGGTGACGCCACGGATCGACGCAACTGCCCTGGTTGTGGGGCAGACGTCGCGGGAACCGATCTCGAATATCTGAAGTGCCCGAAGTGCGGGAAAGATCTCCCGCCGCGCAACGGTTGAGCACCCACCGGCGCCGCTAAGATTGCGGCCCTCGCGGGTGTAGCTCAATGGCAGAGCGCCAGCTTCCCAAGCTGGTTACGAGGGTTCGATTCCCTTCACCCGCTCTGGCAGCGCAGCTGCCCCGCCGCAGGCGGGCGGGTGGAGGGATCGAACAAGTCTTCGTGCTGCCCAATCGGTTATCTCTCGATTCCCTTCACCCGCTCCAATTTGCTCACTCTGGTTGGTGCTGTCGTAGCAATTCGCTCCGCAACCAGGGATTTCGCGCCCCCATACCGAAGAGGTAAGCGTCCAGAGCGGACTTGGGGGGAGGCTCCAGCCATGTGGCCTACAGAAGACGCCGTACATGACCTGCGCGAGGGAGCGACACTCGCGAAGGGCTGGCTCGAGACGGTGTTCCGTCACTGGGACCGGCTCGACGATCAGGAACGGCGCGAGATGATCGCCGCGGCGCTCTTCGGCGCCAACGAGATCGCAGCGGTGCTGGAGCGCATGGCCGGCCGGGAGCCGAAAGGGATCCATCTGCCGGCGGAACGTATGGCCTCCGAGTTCCTGCGACTTGCGGAGGAAGCCGCTTCCTAGATCCTTCAGCAATCACCTGCGCTTCGCGCAACTGATAACTGACGAGTCGCTATAGCGGCGCTTTCGCGATCGACGCGAACTTCGTGTACTGGTTCATGAACGCGAGTCGCACCTTTCCGGTCGGGCCGTTGCGATGCTTCGCGATGATCAACTCAGCTTCGCCCTTGAATTCGGTGTCGGGGTTATAGACCTCGTCGCGATAGATGAACATCACGACATCGCTATCCTGCTCAATGGCCCCCGATTCGCGAAGATCACCAAGCATCGGACGCTTGTCGGAACGCATCTCCACACCGCGGTTGAGCTGTGATGCACATACCACCGGAACCTTCAGCTCTCGCGCGAGGATCTTGAGGTTGCGCGAGATCTCCGATACCTCTTGCTGCCGGTTCTCCGACTTGCGCGGCGACTGCATCAGCTGCAGGTAATCGATGACGATCATCCCAAGCCCGTGCTTGGCCTTAAGCCGCCGGCATTTGGCCCGCATCTCCATCAAGGTGATGTTGGCCGAGTCGTCTACAAAGATCGGGGCCTCTCCCAGGCGACCGAGCGCAGCCGACAGTCGCGTCCAGTCGCTTTCCTGCAGTGCACCCTTGTTGATGCGCTGCGCGTCGACCTTTGCTTCCGACGACAAGAAACGCTTAACGACCTCTTCCTTGCTCATTTCGAGAGAGAAGATGACGACGGGAACCTTCTGTTTCAACGCGGCCGCCAGCACGAAGTCGTTCATCAAGGAACTCTTTCCTTGCGAAGGCCGGGCAGCAACGATGATGAGGTTTGAGTCCTGGAAGCCCGATGTCATCTCATCAAGGTCGGGAAAGCCCGACGAAAGTCCCGTCAGGTTCGCGCCCTGTCGGTAGAGCTCCTCGATGTCCATCATTGACTTCATGAGCAGCTTGCGGATCTCGTGATAGTCGTCTTTCAATCGCTTGTCGCCGACGTTGAAGATCGCTTCTTCCGCATCGTTCAGCGCGTCGGCGACGTCCTCGGGCATCGAGAAGCCGAGTTCCTGCACGAAACCGCCCGCTTCGATGAGACGACGCAACAGCGCGAGCTCTTCGACGATGCGCGCGTAGTGACCCGCAGACGCGGCGGTCGGGTACGCCTCAAGTAGCCCGTGGATGTAGGGCTTGCCGCCGATCCCCTCGAGCTTGCCGCGGCGGGCGAGCTCATCGGCGACGGTGATCGCGTCGACCGCCTCGCCGCGGCCGTACAGAGCCATGATCGTGTCGTAGATCTCGGTATGGGCAGGCTTGTAGAAGTGGTCGGCTTCGACGATCTCCAAGACGTTGGCGATCGCTTCCTTCGATTCCAACATCGCCCCGAGCACCGATTGCTCGGCATCTAGGTTGTGGGGTGGGATCCGGTTCGGACGGACCGCCTCGAGCCTCTGCGCCACGCCTGCCTCCCTGCCGTATGCGAACGTACGTTCGTAGCGTAGCCAGGGCGCGCGACAGAAACCCGGCTATCTAGGGAAGTCCCCCGCCGGAGGCCATCCCGCAATGGAAGTCGCCCCCGTCGACTGAGCGACGCTACGCCCGGGCGCGTGTGAGTAACAAGGCCGTCTGTGCTGTGAGTTTCCGGTGGATTAGGCGCAGGAACTGTGGAGAACCGGGCGCGAAAAGATCAGGCTTCGGCCGGCTCTTCCTCGTGGGCGATGACCTCGACCGCAACCGTCGCCTTGACCTCCTCATGTAGGTGAACCGTGACCTGGTGGGTTCCGAGGCTCCGGATCGGCTCATCGAGGCGGACATCGTGGCGGTCGACTGCCTGGCCGAGCTGTTCTTCGATCGCGCGCGCGACATCGGAGTTCGTCACCGAGCCGAAGAGCTTGCCGGCCTCGCCGGCCCGTGCCGAGATGTAGACCGGCGAAGCCTCGAGGCCGGCCACAAGGGCTTCGGCCTCGGTCTTGGCTTTCGCTTCGATCTCCTCCCGCGCCCGTCGCATCTGCTCGGCTTGGCGCAACGCACCTTTCGTAGCCACGAGGCCGAGGCCCTTCGGCACGAGGAAATTGCGCGCGTAACCGTCCTTGACGGTCACGACGTCGCCCTTCCTTCCGAGGCTCTCGACGTCGGCGGCGAGGATGATCTTCATCGCGCCACGTATGGCAACAGCGCCATCTCGCGAGCGTTCTTCACCGCGGTAGCGACCAGACGTTGGTGCTGAGAGCAATTACCGGTGACGCGTCGCGCCCTGATCTTGCCGCGGTCGCTCATGTACCTCCGCAGCAGAGCTACGTCTTTGTAGTCGACGTAGTCGGTCTTGTCGGCGCAGAACTGGCAATACTTCTTGCGGCCTTTGCGCTGACGATCGTCCCGTTTGCTACGCCGGTCGTCGCGATCGCGATCGCGGCCCCCTCCACGTGGCATCTAGAAACTGCCCTCCTCGGCGCCGCCGACCGGGCTCGGCGTTCCCCAGTCACTCGCGGGAACGGGAGCGGGCCCCGCCGATGGAGCTCCGGCAGCGGCCCCCGCAGGTGCCGACGCCCCGCCGGTGCGCTGTGCCTTCGTGATCGTGGCGGTCGCCCAGCGGAGCGACGGACCTACCTCGTCGACCTGGATCTCGAACGCGGACCGCTTGTTCCCTTCCTGGTCGTCCCAGCTGCGTTGCTGTAGGCGGCCGGTGACCACCACGCGCGTTCCCTTCTTCAAGGTGTCCGCGACGTTCTCGGCCATGTCGCGCCAGCAGCTGCAACGGAAGAAACCATCGAGACGGTCTTCCCAGTCGCCGGCATTGTTCTTGAATCGCTTGTTGACCGCGACCGTGAAGTTCGCCACCGCCTGACCCGAAGGGGTGAAGCGGAGCTCGGGGTCGTCTGTGACGTTACCGACGATCGTTACTGAGTTGTCTGCCATCACTTGCTCCTATCTTTAGCAACCGCGCCATTGCTTTCGCCGGGGCGAACGACCTTGCCCCGGATGAACTCATCGGAGATCTGAAGGGTGCGTCGGAGCTTGTCCACGACGTCTTCGGGGGCGCGGAAGTTCGCGACGAAGTAGTAGCCCTCATTCAGATGCCC
>JALZEA010000169.1 GCA_030862265.1 Actinomycetota bacterium
GCTCTCAGGCGATCACCGCCTCGAAGGCGTCATCGTGGCGACGGGGCCCGAGGTCACACGGGGGCCGCTGAACGAAACGGTCGAGCTCATCGACCTCGGCCCGACCTCGATGGCCGCACTGGGCGTCCCCTCGGCCATCCCGCGCGACGGGAAGGTCGTTGCGAGCCTTGTCGGCCCCGATGCACAACTCGACGTCTCCGAGGCTGTGGCCGCGACCGCAGGCGCCACCGACGAGAGCGGACTAACCTCTGACGAGGAGACAGAGGTCGAAGACCACTTGCGTGGCCTCGGCTACGTCGAGTAACCGTTTTGTGCTAACTCAGCGCCCCTACAGGGCGCTCCCAGCGACACAGAACGAGGAGGGACCGATATGAGAGCACGTCGATCCTGTTTGTCGGTGCCGGGCTCGAGCCCGAAGATGCTCGGCAAGGCTCCCGACCTTCCGGCCGACCAGATTTTCATGGACCTCGAGGACTCCGTTGCCCCCCTCGCTAAGGAAGAGGCGCGCGGCAACATTATCGATGCGCTCAAGAACAACGACTGGGGCGACAAGACCGTCGTCGTGCGGATCAACTCGATCGACACGCAGTGGGCCGCCGACGACCTGAAGACGGTCGTCGAGGCCGGCGGTACCTATCTCGACTGCATCATGATCCCGAAGGTCCAGCATGCACACGAGGTCCAATTCGTCGATCACATGCTGCGCATGATCGAGACGACGGTAGGCCTGGACAAGCGGATCGGCCTTGAGGTCCAGATCGAGACCGCGACGGGACTCCGCAACATCTACGAGATCGCACACGCGTCCGATCGCATGGAGACGCTGATCTTCGGTCCTGCCGACATGAGCGCGTCGCTCGGCCTGCCGACAGTGACTGCGGGACTGCCGATGCCCGGGTATCCCGGCGACCATTTCCACTGGGTGCTCGAGACGATCCTCGTCGCAGCGCGCGACGCGGGCCTGCAAGCCATCGACGGTCCCTACTTGCTGATCAAAGACCTCGACGGCTTCCGCGAGATGGCGATGCGGGCGCGCGCTCTCGGCTACGACGGCAAGTGGGCCTTGCACCCCGGCCAGATCGACGTGCTAAACGAGGTCTTCACCCCCACCCAAGAGGAATACGACAAGGCCGAGGCCCTGCTCGATGCCTACAAGCACGCGACCGAGATCGAGCGCACCGGCGCCGTCATGTTCGGCAACGAGATGATCGATGAAGCGTCGCGCAAGATGGCGATCCAGTTCGCCGAGCGGGGCCGCGCAGCGGACATGAAAGTCGAGAAGAAGCTCGCCGACTTCCAGGCTGAGTGGGCGAATAAGTAGCTTCGATGCCGACAGGACCTGACCTGACCGCCGCGGCCGACGCGGTTGAAACGGCGAGGGCGGCGGTCGACGCAGGCGCGCGGCACCTGGCGGCTACCGGCGACGCAGACAACGACCAAGTCGTCGCCTACGACTTGGCGCACGCCGCCGCTGCCGTCGAGACCGCTTGGGCCCTCCTCGCCTACGGGGGCAAGGGAGAGGTTGAGGCGCGCATCACCTGCGCGTTCGTGGCGGATGCCGTGCACGACGTCGCCACCCGCTTGCTGGGACGGGAGGCCGAGTGGGGGACCTCGCCCAATGCACTGGACGATGCCATGCCATTCGTCCGCACCTATCGTTCCACAGGCTTTCTTTCGGATCTATGTGGCGAGCAGGGGCCCCGTCACCTCGACGACGACCTCGAGATGGTGGCCGACACATTCCGCCGCTTCGCCGAGAACGAGATCGCACCGATAGCAGAGGAGGTCCACCGCAAGAACTCCGACATCCCCGAACGCATCATCGAGGGCTTGGCCGAGCTCGGCGCGTTCGGACTATCGGTGCCCGAGGCCTACGGCGGGTTCGCAGCCGGCGGCGAGGACGAGTACCTCGCGATGGTGGTGGCCACCGAGGAGCTATCCCGCGGTTCGCTCGGCGTCGGCGGCAGTCTCATCACCCGCCCCGAGATCCTTACCCGGGCTCTCGTGAAGGGCGGCACCGAAGAGCAGAAGAAAGAATGGCTCCCGCGCGTTGCCAGCGGTGAGGTCATGGTCGCGGTCGCGGCTACCGAGCCCGACTTCGGTTCGGATGTCGCGGGCTTCAAGACGACCGCAACCCAAGACGGCGACGGCTGGCGGATCAACGGCGTGAAGACCTGGTGCACCTTCGCGGCGCGGGCAGAGGTGCTCATGCTGCTCGCCCGTACCGATCCCGATAGGTCCACTGCACACCGCGGGTTGTCGCTATTCATCGTTCCTAAAGAGCGCGGCGAGGGTGAAGGGTTCGAGCTCACCCAAGCCGAGGGCGGCCGGATGGAGGGCCGGCCGATCGACACAATCGGCTACCGCGGCATGCATTCCTACGAGGTCGCTCTAGACAACTGGTTCGTGCCGCGCGACAACCTGATCGGCGGCGAGGAAGGCATGGGCCGCGGGTTTTATCTCCAGATGGAGGGTTTCGAGAACGGCCGGCTCCAAACCGCGGCACGCGCGCTAGGGCTGATGCAGGCCGCGTACGAAGCGGCTTACGAGTACGCGATCAACCGCAAGGTGTTCGGTAACGCTCTCGTCGACTACGAGCTGACGCGCGCCAAGCTCGCGCGCATGACCGTTGTCATCCAGGCCAGTCGCCAGTTCGCTTACCAAGTCGCGCGCTTGATGGCCAAGGGTGAGGGGACCACGGAAGCCTCGATGATCAAGGCTTACGTATGCCGAGCGGCCGAGTGGCTGTGCCGCGAAGCGATGCAGATCCATGGGGGCATGGGCTATGCGGAGGAGTTCCCCGTCAGCCGCTACTACGTCGACGCGCGCGTACTTTCGATCTTCGAGGGAGCCGACGAAGTCCTGGCCCTGAAGGTCATCGCGCGCCGCCTGGTGGAGAAGCACAAGACCTAGCCGTTCTGTGCTAACTGGTGGCCCTACAGGGAGCGCTCAGCGACACAGATCACGCAGCAGCGCGGAGATGAGCATCGATAGTTGCCACCAAGCGATCGGGATAACGAGTCGCGTCGGCCCACGTCACGTAGACGATGCGGAACCCGAGGGCGCCCAGACGGTTGTGCTGATCGAGGTCTTTCGACTCGGCGGCTTCTCCCCAATGCCACTTCTTGCTGTGCCCCTGCACAACTAGCTTCTCATCGAGGTAAACGAAGTCCGGTCTGGCAATGAACGCGCCGTGAGTATCACGGATCGTGAATTGCAGCCTGGGCATCAGTAGATGCGAACGCTCGATAACGTCGTAGATGACCGATTCCAAGGGAGAGTGCGGAGGCACACTGGTCCGCATCCTGGAGTGAACGATCTTGCGCAGGATGCCGCAACCGTTGCGGCCACGACGAGCCGTCAGATACAGGCAGTGGTCCAAGGCGCCCAAGGTCGTAAGGCCTCTCCGCAGAGCGTCGTCTACAGCGATCGCAGACTCTCGACGATCGCCGAAATGGCCGCAGAGGTCCATCAAGGTCCGCTCGATCGTCGTGCACGGAATGCGGTTGACCACCGTTAGCTGGCTCTCAGGAAGGCGCTTCGTTCGATGAACGCGCACATCGGTGTGAGGCATGACGTTATTAGTGGCGGTCAAGACCTCGATAGGAGGGTTCTCGCATCCCGGCAACCCCCATAAGTGACCTGCCGCGCGATGGGACGCCACACCCTTCATCCATTTGCACGCGGCGGACTGGTTGCGCATCCAATAGTCGGGAGATCCGGCGACGCAATAGACGGTGGGATACAGGCGTTCCCACAGCCCTGCTTCAAGTCGGTATCGGATCGACTTGGGACTGTGTCCGACAGCTAGCGCTTCGGCCCGACTGAAAGCCCCATGACCAAGCCGGTTCACCTCTGCGATCGCAAGATCCGCGCGAGTGCCCATGCCTGAATGGTGCCGAGGGGGTGCGACGATTTTGTTCTGTGTAGCTGAAAGTGCCCTCTAGGGGCGCTGAGTTAGCACAAAACGGGGTCCTAGCCGTCGAGGCCCGTTCACTGTAGTGCGGGCGATATTGAGACGACGGCCTCGATCAGTGGACGTGCGTCTGGGGGGAAAGCCAACTCCACGACCGTTTGACGTTCTCCTTCCTGGATCGTGAAATGCAGGAAGGCGCAACACTCTTCCTCGGCAGCGATGAGATCACGCAACCGTTTCAGCAATTGGGGATCTGACGGGTAGGTAGAGGTGATCCTGTCGGTCTCTACTCTGCGCGAGATCGCTTGTGACGAGACCTCTCGCCAATCTGCTATCCGCTCGGCCAGCTTCGTTCTGTCGAGCGTGCAAGCGTCGGGACTGGTGCACTGCATGTCTTCCTCCTTCTGCTGGTGGAGCTCCAGCCTCTCAGTTGAAGTACGCTTCAAGTCAAGGGGGAAATGAAGATGAGCGACCAGAATCTGTTGAGCATCACGGAAGTCGGCGAAGTCACCGGGCTCCAAAGTTCGGCGCTCAGGTATTACGAGAAAGCGGGGCTGATAAAACCGGCGGGCCGAGCCGGGGGGCGGCGGCAATACGAGTCCGCGGTGTTGCACCGGCTCGCCGTCGTGGCGCTGCTACAGGAGGTCGGTTTCACGATCGGCGAGATCTCCGAACTCGTTAATCGGCGTGGCAAGTGGCGGAGGTGGCGGTCGCTTGCCGAAGGCAAGCTCGTCGAGATCGACACTCATATGCAGCGGGTCGCCGAGGCCCGCGAATTACTCGCTTCGGCGATCGATTGCGGATGCTCGTCCTTGGAACAGTGCGGCCTAGTGACTTCTCGTCGGGGACGCCACCGCAAGGTGGTCCAAACTCTGTCGTTGCGAATGGGGCCACCCGCGTCCTAACGGCACAAGTACTCCGGCCACGCTAACAACAGCAAGCGTCCCCGCCTCAAAAGAGGAGTTGCCGCCCGGACGGTTTAGGTTTGGCGCGGTCGGCTCGGTCCAAAGGGGGACGGATGGCGGAGATCGCTCTCGATTCTGTTTCGAAGATCTACCCCGGTGGCACGAAGGCAGTAGACGAGATCGATCTCGACATCGACGACGGCGAATTCATGGTGTTCGTAGGCCCGTCCGGTTGCGGGAAGACGACTGCTCTGCGGATGGTGGCCGGGCTCGAAGCGATCTCCGGCGGAGAGGTACGGATCGGCGACAAGGTCGTCAACGATGTCGCTCCGAAAGATCGGGACATCGCGATGGTCTTCCAGAATTACGCGCTCTATCCGCACATGACCGTGCGCGACAACATGGCGTTCGGGCTGAAGCTCGCGAAGCTCGACAAGTCCGAGATCGACAAGCGTGTCGAGGACGCCGCACGGATTCTCGGACTCGAAGAGTTCCTCGATCGCAAACCGCGCGCGCTTTCCGGAGGGCAGCGTCAGCGCGTCGCCATGGGTCGTGCGATCGTGCGACAACCGCAGGCTTTCTTGATGGACGAGCCCTTGTCGAACCTGGACGCGAAGCTGCGCGTGCAGATGCGAGCCGAGATCGCGCGTATCCAACGCGACCTGAATGTGACAACCATCTACGTCACCCACGATCAGGTCGAGGCGATGACGATGGGCGATCGCGTCGCAGTGATCCGGAAGGGCACCCTGCAGCAGGTTGGTTCGCCGCAAGAACTGTTCGCGCGGCCCGTCAATCTCTTCGTAGCCGGGTTCATCGGCAGCCCGTCGATGAACTTCGTCGAGTCAACGCTTGATTCCGCTGACGGCGGTTACAAGGTCGCAATCGGCGGACAATCTCTCCCGGTCGGCGCCAAACTTGTCGGCGACCGGCCTGCCCTGGAGCGGTTCGCAAATCGCAAGGTGATCGTTGGGATCCGCCCGCAAGACTTCGAGGACTCGAACCTTGCGACGAGCTCCGATAGAGGCGCGACCCTCAAGGCGAACATCGAGCTCGTCGAAGCCCTCGGGACCGAGACGCTCGTTCATTTCAACGTCGACGCGCCGGCCGTGCTTACCGAAGACATGAAGGAACTCGCCGCCGACGTCGGCGCCGACCAACTCGACCGGCTCGAGGAGAGCGCGAAGGAGGGGCGCAACGAATTCGTCGCACAACTCGATCCGCGGACGAGGATCCAGCGCGGCGACGAGGTCGAGCTCGTCGTGGACACAACACAGCTCCACTTCTTCGATCCGGAAACCTCGCAAGGCATCTACGGGTAAGGAACACAGCAAGCAGGCACGCAACACTTTGGGAGAGGGGGCGCTTGGTGAGAAAGCATCGGCTGTGGTGGCTGGCGATGGCGGCGGTTCTTGTGATGGCGGCGTGCGGAGGGGGCGACGAATTCGATGAGGGCGCCGAGGTAGAAGAGGTTGGCGGCGAGGTCAGCGTCGCCGCGGTATGGACCGGCACCGAGCAAGAACGGTTCCAGGCGGTCCTCGACGCGTTCTCGGAAGCCTCCGGAGCCGACGTCTCCTACAAGTCGACCGGAGATGACGTCGGGGCCTACCTCGGAACGCAGATCGAGGGCGGCAGCCCACCCGACGTCGCGATGCTTCCGCAACCGGGCTTGCTGCGCGATCTTGCTGCAGACGGTTCACTGACGGCCGCTAACGACGATGTCGCGAGCGCGCTCGACGAAAACTTCGCTCCGATCTGGAGCGAGTTGGGATCCGTCGACGGCACTCTGTACGGCGTCTACTTCAAGGCGGCAAACAAGTCGACGTGGTGGTACAACATCGGAGCCTTCGAAGCCGCCGGGGTCGAGCCCCCCACCGACTGGGACGGGATGCTCGAAACGGCCGGCACTGTGAACGCATCCGGTGTGCCGTGGGTATCCATAGGTGGCTCCGACGGCTGGACGCTGACCGACTGGTTCGAGAACATCTACATCCAGACCGCGGGCCCCGAGATGTACGACCAACTGGCGAACCACGAGATCCCCTGGACCGACCCGAGCGTCATCACGGCTCTCGAAACGTGGGCCGAGCTCGTCGGTGACGAGGCCAACATCGCGGGCGGCACTTCCGGTGCGCTGCAGACCGACTTCCCGACATCGGTCCAGAACGTCTACACCGACCCACCGAAGGCGGCGACGGTCTACGAGGGTGACTTCGTGGCCGGCGTGATCACGGGAGACACGAAGGCGAAGCTGGGGACCGAAGCGGACTTCTTCCCCTTCCCGAGCATCGACGGCGCGCCTCCGTCGATCGTCGGCGGCGGTGACGTCGCGGTGGCATTGACCGACAACGAGGCGGCCCAGGCCCTGCTCTAGTTCCTCGCGACTCCGGAGGCGGCCGAGGTGTGGGCTGCCGAGGGGGGCTTCAGCTGGGGTAACGAGAACGTCGTCACGGCCGTGTATCC
>JALZEA010000109.1 GCA_030862265.1 Actinomycetota bacterium
CTCTCTTGATGTTGATCCCCGGCTTCCTCGAGAAGACGGGGTCGTTGGGCGCGATCCTTGCTTCGAGACTGGGCTCCAAGCTTCATCTCGGCGCCGTCTCACCATCCGCGCGGCCCGGCGCGGCCGCGTTGCTCGACGGCACCATCGTGTTCGTCCTCGGTCTCACCGTCTACGCGATCACCGCCGTCACGACCCTCGGCCTTGCGATCGTTATCGGGGCAGATCATCCGGGTGCGCTGCGTTTCATAGGGATCACGATGGTCGGTGGTGTGCTGGCAACTCTCGTCGCGTCGGTGATCGGTTACTACGCGGCTGTAACGACGTACCGCTTCGGTCTCGACCCGGACAACCACACGATTCCGCTTGTCACCTCTGGCATGGATCTCCTCGGAGTCATCTGTCTCGTGATCGCGCTCGTCGTCTTCGGAGTAGCCTAGGAAGGAGAGAGATATATGGACGCAGACGACGGTCCAAGAACCGTCAAGGGTCTCCTCGCGGAGATCAAGGATTCTTCCGAACTCATGGTTGACCTCGCCTACGCGGCGGTCTTCTTCTCCGACACCGATCTCGCTAAAGAGGTCGGTCGCCTGGAGGACCGGATGTTTGATCACCTCCACGAATTGCGAAAGATCGCGATCCTCGCGGCGCGCAGTCCCGAGGACGCCGAGCACATGGCCGGCGTGTTGGAGATCGCCTCCGCCGTCGAGAAGATTGCCGACGCGGCCGACGACATCGCGCGTGTCGTCTCCTCCGGACTGGGGATCCTCGACGACCTGCGAAGCGATCTGCGGCACGCCGATGAGATCGTCTCGCGCGTGAAGGTCCGCGAGGGTTCTACGGCCGTCGGTCGCAGCTTGCGCGATCTAGGGATGCCCGTCGAGATCGGGATGTGGGTGATAGCGACGCGACGCGGTGGCGATTGGGATCTTGATCCCGGTCCAGAGTTCGTGATCTCGGCCAACGACGCTCTCCTCGTCAAGGGCCCCGAAGACGGCGTCGTACTCGCGCGCGAACTGATGGGTGCGCCACCGATGCCGGAGCTCCCCGAGCCGCCCGAGTTCGTGTTGTCAGATCTCGATCGTGCGGTGGACCTGTTGGTGGAGATGAAGAATTCGGCCGAGGTTGCGGTCGGTCTCGCGTATTCGGCGCTGCTCTTCAACGATCGGGCGCTCGCGGCCGAGGTCGGGAACCTCGAGGCACGGAGCGACGTCCTGCACGACGAGCTCGAATCTTGGGTGTTACGGAGCTCGCAAGAAGCGCGTAATCCTGACGACCTGCGCGGCCTCATCCGCCTAGCGCATGCTTCCGAGATGATCTTCGATTCCGCGCGGGAGATGACTCGCCTGGTGGAGCAAGGCGAAGAGTTGCATCCGGTGATCGCCGCCGCGCTTGTCGAGTCCGACGAGGTCGGACACGAGACGATCGTGTCACCGGGCTCCCCTGCGGATGGAAAGTCGATCAAGGAGCTGTCGGTCGAAACCGAGACGGGGATGTTCATCCTCGCCGTTCAGCGCGGCCGCAAGTGGAACTATCGACCGAAACCGCGTTACGCGCTCGCCGCCGGGGATCGGATCATCGCCATCGGGCCCGCCGAGGGCGGCGAGGAGCTCGATCGACTGGTGGGTATGCAGCGCGAGCTGGCGGAGGCTTAGCTCCGAAGCCGAAAGGGAAGATCTAAGGCCATGTTCAAGAAGAAGTACGACCTCGATGCCGACTACGAACAACCGGACGGCTCGATCCCTCAGAAACCAACGATGTTCCAGAACCTCGGAGCAACGATCGCGGGACTACTCGCCGCGCGACTCGCGGCCTACATTGTGACGACCGTGTGGCGTCTGATCACGCGCGAGGAGCCGCCCCAGATCGATCAGAAGGTCAGGCCCGCCAAGAAAGCGGCGTGGATCGCGCTGATCGGTGCGTCGACGGGGGCCGCCCGTCAAGCCGCGCGCGACAAGATCAAGCCACCCTCGGAAGGCCCCGCCTGATCGGCCTCGAGGCAGGAGTGCTCGGGACCGCGCTGATCTATGGGTTCCGACACGGGTTTGACTGGGACCACATCGCCGCGATCACCGACATAACGTCATCGCAGGACGACTCGCGTCGAGCGATGATCCTGGCGACGCTCTATGCCGTCGGTCATGCCGCCGTTGTGTTCATGCTGGGTGTCACCGCGATCGTCGCGGGCGACTTCATACCGGCCGGCATCGACGAAGCCATGGGTCGGATCGTCGGAATCACGCTTATCGCGCTCGGCGTGTATGTGTTCTATTCCCTCTTGCGCCATGGACGGAACTTCAGGATGCGTAGCCGTTGGATGATCGTGATCGCCGGCGCGCGGCGGTTGATCCGGCGCTTACAACGACAAGGCGCTGGCGAGCCGGTAACGATCGAGCACGCACACGAACACGTGGTCGGGAACCACGGCCATCACCATCATCACGATGAGGTTGCCGCCGGCTCCGGGTCGGCCAGGGTAATCACCGTCACGCACAACCACACCCACCGCCACATCGGGGTACTGCCCGACGATCCGTTCATGAACTACGGGGCGACAACCGCGACCGGGATCGGGATGATCCACGGCGTGGGGGCCGAGACGCCGACGCAAGTCCTCTTGTTGCTAGCGGCCGTGGGCGTCGGCGGGGGCGCGGCAGGAATCGCAGTACTGGTCGCCTTCCTGGTCGGTCTCTTCGCGTCAAACAGTCTCGTTGCGGCCGCGTCGACGTTCGGGTATCTGAACGCGACCAAGAGCTTCGTGGTGTATGCGGCGATCGCGGTCCTGACCGGTCTGTTCAGTCTCGCCCTTGGCCTCGTGCTCCTGTTGGCGAAAGACGCGGTGCTGCCGCGCCTTTTCGGGGGTTAATCAAGGAAGGCGTTGTCGGCAGTTACCTCTTGGGAACGACGAAGGCCTTCGAGA
This sequence comes from Actinomycetota bacterium, assembly GCA_030862265.1. Lineage (GTDB taxonomy): Bacteria > Actinomycetota > CADDZG01 > CADDZG01 > WHSQ01 > JALZEA01. Next base: position 2,918 of record JALZEA010000109.1, read on the forward strand.
GAAGCATCTCGTCCTTGGGCATGTCGGCCTGCGAGAAGAACGCAGAGGGGATCGCCCAGACGCCGGAGAAGTTCGAACCCGGCTGCGTGCCGTGCTCGATCCTCGAACCTGGCTTGGCTCCCAGCATCTCAAGCGAAACGGGAACCGTGATCGTGCCGGCGGCGGTATCGAAGGTCCCGTGCACGAGTCCGACCTCTTCGCAAGTGACTGCGGCCCCGCCGTTGTCGGTGCAATTGGCTCGCACGGAAAATGGAGCGCTACCGGGATCGCGCGGTGGCGGACACGTTCCGGCGGTGGGATCACACGCACCGCGCGAGTAGTTCGTGAACTTCCCATCGATCTGGAGAAGGTCACCGTCGACCATGACCGTCCACACATAGCGGATGAACTCAGGCGTCCCACCCACGGGTGGGAGCGACTTGACCTTGATGATGAAGTTCACGGTCTTGGTGTCGGCCATCCCGATCGAGGCTTCGACCAGTTCCGAACCCATGGCGTCACCCGCCGGAGCGATCGTGGGGTCGACGTTGTTGCCCCAGTCGTCCGCAGCATCGGTCCCGACGACGGTGGGCTTGCTCTTCTTGGCCGCCTCCGCGGGCAGTAACGAGCCTGCGGCCAAAGCCGCAGCAAGGGCAAGCACGAGCACAGAGCGTGTCTTCATACGCATCTGAATTCGCCGCGCCGGCCGCTGCTCCTTCTCGGCCCCGATAATTCAGATGGTGGAGTATCGGACGGGTGAAGACCGATCTCGCGGCCCGTTTGGTTGACTCGCTGAACGATATCCACGGTGTCCACGCCGGGCATCGCGCGGTGCATGCGAAAGGGGTGTGCTGCGATGCGACGTTCACTGCGACGTCCGAAGCCGCGCGTCTGACCACGGCACCCCACATGCAAGGTGTGCCCGTCCCCGCGACTGTGCGTTTCTCGAACGGCTCGGGTTCGCCGACACGCCACGATGGTGCGCGCGACGGCCGGGGCATGGCGACGAAGTTCCATCTCCCGGACGGAGCGACGACCGACATCGTCGCCTTGACTCTTCCGGTGTTCTTCGTCCGCACGCCTGAGGATTTCCTCGAGTTCACTATCGCTCAGAAACCCGACCCGGAGACGGGCAAGCCCGACTTCGCGCGCATCGAGGAATTCGTCAACGCGCATCCCGAGACGCAACTGGCGCTCGGCTTCTCGATGTTCGTCGAACCTCCCGCGTGTTATTCGAAATGTCGTTACTTCGCGATCCACGCATTCAAGTGGATCGATCCCGCCGGCAACGAACGTTTCGTTCGCTACCGCTGGGAGCCGGAGTCGGGCGAGGCGACCATCACCGAGGACGAGTCGCGGACGCGCGAGCGTCATTACCTGCGAGATCAGCTGACGAGTTGTCTGAACGACGGCCCGATCGCGTTCACCTTGAACCTGCAACTCGCCGCCGAAGGCGACGACCCGACCGATCCCACGGTGATGTGGCCGGACGAGCGGGAGATCGTGACGGTCGGTCGTCTCGAGGTGACCGGTTTGGTCGACGATCAGGAAGGCGGCTGCGAGGCGCTGGTCTTCGATCCCACGCGGGTAACCGACGGGATCGAATGTTCGGACGACAGGATCCTGCACGCTCGCCCGCACGCCTACTCCGTCTCCTACGAGCGCCGCACGTCCAGCAGTTAGCGCCCTTTGTGCTCAGTCACACCTGAAAACATCGTTCTTCGGGCAATAACACCCGCTGAGCGGTGCTCATCGCCCAAAGAACGCGCGAGACGAGTAGCTCTTCGAGCCGGGCTCTTCGAGCCGGGGAGGGGAATCGAACCCCTGACCTGCTCATTACGAGGAATCTGTCGCTGAACGCTGTGCTCGACCGCTGAGCGGGTGCAATCGATTAATGCGATATGCCTCTAATTATCTGCTCTGTTCAGATGCAGCCTCCGACTATCTGTCTCGCGGACATACGTGAAGCGAGAAAGGATCGCAGGCCCGGGGCGGCATCGTAAGAGGAACGAACCCCACGCACACAAAGATAGTTTGATTCAACGGGATCGGCGACGAACCTTCACGAGGAAGACCGCGCTCACAACAACAATTGCCACTCCTGCGACAATGTCGACATACGAATTGCGCGAAATCACGAATAGCGCGACAAGAACGACGAGCGCAAGCCCCATTCCACGAAGACCAGCCTCGGCAAGGAGAAACCGGATGTCATAACCTTCGGGATGCTTGTCACTTGTGCGTGTTTCAAGGGCGCCCATTCGCAGCAGCCCGATAAACACAACAGTAGAAAGCACGACTGCGTAAATTCCGGACTCAAGCCAAGACATCTCGAACGCCAGCCTTCCCAAGCTGGTGATAACTAAGAAAGACAAGACCCAGACAGCCACAAATCGGGCGAGTTGCGAGAGCGGGGGCATGCTAGGCATCTCCGCGGAGTATCGCGGGGATCAAGCAGGCAACAGGGCCGTAAATCGCAATCTTCGTTCCTAGGAGCAACCCGGCTCCCGCTCCGACGCCTGCTCCGGGGCCGGCCACGGCACCGGCTCCCGCTCCGATTCCAGTAGCCCAAACCGGCGCAGTGGTCGTGATTTCCACGCACCTTTTGTACACACTCCCGGCTCGCTGCATATCGAATGCATCCGGCTCAACGGGACACCGGTACATGCCACAAGCTGGGTCGGGCGGTCCGAGTCCGAAATGCACGTCGGCCAACATTAGATCCAACGCTTGTTGAATCGTGAGCCCACTCGGATCCACAAAGAAGGTTGGACGTGAGCTTGCGTAGAGGTAGGCCGATACGAATGGGTTCAAGATCGAAGGCGCATAAGGGTCCATCTTCGTGAACCGTCCGAGACTTGTATCCATCTGTCGAGCCCTCAAGTGGTACAGCCCGGTCGGGTCGAGATACTCGCCCGTGAAGCGCATCGGGTTGTCGGGAGCGACAGGGTTCACTTTCGTTGCTGTGCGCGACGATCCGAATGGCTCGTAGCCGTAACTCCACTGGGGAACTCCGCTTGAGTTCGTAACATTGGTCACCGAACCGATGCCGTCGTGATGGAAGTAGGACGTGGCGCTCGGGGTCGTACTCGAGATCAGGTCATGGCCATAGACATGACGGCGGACGAAACTGCTGCCTCCATTGCTCTCGCCCACCAGCATAGGTAAATTGTTGTTCTCATCCCATATGTAATTGCTCGGCGCTCCGCCGCCGCTCGCTGAGACTCTGATACCAGAGCCGTCGTAGCCATAACCGTGGGTCGTGCCACCGACGATCGCCGACGTCATGCGGTTGCCCTGATCGTAGGTGTAGGTCTTTGGTCCAGCGGCCGCCATGTTCCCGTTGGCATCGTGGGCGTAGGTCCTTGTCGCAGACCCAGTAACCGAGGACGTGACGCGATCGGCGGAGTCGTAGTTGTAGGTGGTGGTCGCCGATGGCTTCGTCTCCGAAAGGCGGTTCCCGACATCGTCGTAATCCGCTCTGGGGACGTTGTGCAAATATTTCCGGCAAGACGTCCTGGGACCTTTGAGGACGTTTTCGCAGGTCAGAGGTCTTTGGAGCCGGGGAGGGGAATCGAACCCCTGACCTGCTCATTACGAGTGAGCCGCTCTACCGACTGAGCTACCCCGGCCTTTCTGATGGCGCGGTAACCACACGAGAGGTGGTCGACGCGCCAGGAGAATGGCGCATCCTACGGCTTAACCGCCGACTCCCACCGTCGATTCCGCCGGCACGAGTCGCGTGAGTTCCACGAGCACGGCTTCTATCTGAAGTGACGGGTTCGCGTTGCGAAGCAAAGCGGCCCTCGTCTCCACGCAACGTGCGATCGCAGCAACGAGTGCCGCGTCCGAAACGGTCCCTGCCGCCCAGCGCTCGATCTCGGAGACGGCGTCGATGTTGGTGATGGCTTCGGCTCCTCCGCGCCGGAGCAAGAGCACGTCTCGGTAGAACGTAGCGAGCGTATCGAGCGCCTCTCCCAGTACCTGTTCTTCGCGACGTCGCAACTCACGCTTGTGTCGCTTCGCGAGAGCGTTGCGCGCGGCAGCGGATCCGCGACGCTCAAGGATCTCCGCAAGTTCTTGTACTTCGACCTTATGCGCGTCCTCCAACTCCCCGACTGCCGTCTTCGTCGTCGCGAGGACCTCACCGGCGGCGTCCATCGCTTCGCCGGGAGAGTTCAATCGGCGCGGCAGGCCCAGCCACACACGCCGGCGCTCACCCGCCGAACCATCGCCGACGAGTTCCAACGCGTACTCGAGGTCACCTTCCGCCACGCGTGCCGCGACGAGAGCGGCCTCGTCGGCGACGCCGTGGCGCGTGAGTAACTCGACGATGCGAGCCTCCGGGATCGCATCGAGTCTGACGATCCGACAACGTGAGCGGATCGTTTCGAGAATCTCGTCTTCGTCATCGCTGATGAGGACAAAGACGGTGTCGGGTTGCGGCTCCTCCAACGTCTTCAGCAGAGCGTTCTGGGCCGCCGGATTCATGCGTTCGGCTTCCTCGATGATGAATACCTTCGTCCGTCCCTCGAAGGGAGAGCGCGCGGCCTCGGGCACTATCGTCTCGCGCACCACATCGACGGGGATGATCGGCCCCTCGGGGACGATGTGATGCACGTCCGGGAAGCGTCGCCGCAGGACTCGCAGGCACGCCGAACATTCGCCACAACCGAGGCCCGGTTCGACGGGGCAGTTCAACGCGGCACTCATTGCGACCGCCGTCGGGCGCTTACCGGAGCCCGCGGGGCCCAACAGCAGCCACGCGTGCGCGACCTCGCCGACGGCGATCTGTCGCGCCAACGCCTCGAGCGCGCGCGTCTCCGGAAGCGGATCCCAGACCGTCATCTCGGAACTGGAGGTCCCGGAGGGCTCGAGAGCCCGGGGAACAGTTCGACGCCGGTGTCGTCGTCCTTCTGATGGGTTTCGAATGCATCCACGATCGCCTGGTGAATCTCTGCCTGCGAACCGCCCGCGTCGATGACGACGAACCGTTTCGGATAACGACGCGCCAACTCGAGGTAAGCGGTACCCACTCGTTCGTGGAAATCGGATCCCTCGCTCTCGATACGGTCCGGCTCACCCACGCGTCGAAGTCCCGCGCCGGGATCGACTTTCAGGTACAGAACGAGGTCCGGCAGTAATCCGCCCGTCGCCCATTCGCTGATCCGATAGATCTCGTCGATCCCCAGGCCCCTTGCAAGACCTTGATAAGCGAGAGACGAATCGATGTACCGGTCGCTGACGACCACCTTGTCGGCGGCGAGGGCCGGCCGGATCACCTCGGCAACGTGTTGCGCGCGGTCGGCTGCATAAAGCAGCGCTTCGGTACGTTCGTCCATGCGGCTCGTCGTGGAATTCAGCAGGAGCTCCCGGATCCGTTCGCCGATCGCGCTGCCGCCCGGCTCGCGCGTCGTGACGACCTGCGCACCGCGCGCCTCGAGCCATTTCACGAACGCCTCCATCTGCGTCGTCTTGCCGGCACCTTCACCGCCTTCGAACGCAACGAAGTAACCGCGCCGCGGCGAGGGCTTCACGGCGGAGACCAGCCCTCGCGCCCCGATCGCGCGCATCGACAGAAAGCCTCCGCCGATCGCGACGAGGCCGGCGATCCACAACGTGCTTCGAATCCCGGGCAGCCAGATGTCGCCGAATGGAGAGGCAATGGTGTGGTCGCCGATAGCCGCCGCCAGGAAGGGGAACAGGCCCAGACCAATCAGGGTCCCGATGCGGATCAACGTGTATGCAGCCGAGAACGTCCGCCCGCGTAGCGCGTCCTCTGTGTGTTCCTGGACGAGCGCGTATCCCGTTGAATACGCGACGCCGCCGAAGAACCCGAGTGCGCTCAAAATCGGTATCGCCGGATTGAAGCTGGACATGCTGCCGAACGCGATGAGGCTTGTGCCTGCAAGGAGGATCGACGACGAGAACAACACGTCCTTCTGGATCCGCTTGACCAGGAAACCGGCAAGAAGGAGCCCTGTGATCATTCCGCTGGCGAGGGAGCCGATGAGGAATGCGAATCCTGTATCCCGAGGCGCATGGAGGACGTCTTCCGCGAACCCGACGCCGAGCGATACGACGCCGCCCGCGGCGGTGAACGTGAACGCGATCCCGAGCAACCACGGTCGGACGCGATGGTCATCACGGACGAAGCGCAACCCTTCGAGCAGATCGCGCTTTGCCTCCGACAGATCAAGCCGCGC
>JALZEA010000002.1 GCA_030862265.1 Actinomycetota bacterium
CCGTCCGGCAGGTTCCGCACCCATCCGGTCACGTTCTGTTCGATCGCCTTCTCGGCGATCGCCTCCCGGAATCCGACGCCCTGGACGTCTCCCGAAACGAAGACGTGCACCCGGGTCCTATCTTCCACGTGGCTCCCTCCTGATGTTCACGATTGGCATTGGGGGCAGAGGTAGGTGAATCCGTCGCGGTAGGGCTCCTTGACGATGGGCGTCCGACAGCGCTTGCAAGGTTCGCCCTCGCGCTCCCAGACCTTGAGCTCGAGCTGGTATTGCCCGGGGTCGCCGTGGAGGTCGCGGAAGCCGTTGGAAGCCCACGTTGTGCCGCGCGCCTTCAAGGCGTCCTGCAACGTCTCGATCAATGCCCGGTAGAGGCGGCGAACATCCTGCGAACTCAACTTGTCCGAGGGATGGTCGTAGCGCAGCGCCGACGTCCAGAGGATCTCGTCGGCATAGATGTCGCCGAGCCCGATGACAAAGTTCTCGTCCATCAGCAGGTCCTTCATGGGTTGCTCCCGTTCCTCGAGCAAGGAGGAGAAGTGGTGCCACGTGACCTGGTGCTCGAGCGGATCGATCGCGCCGCCGGTGCGCAACTCATCCATGTCGGCGAGATCGGCTTCGGGCGCGATATAGACCTCGGCGCCGGCCTTGGGGTCTATCAAGCGCAGTTGCCCACCGATCGTGAAGCCGATGACGATGTGCGTATGAGTCTCGATCGGGTCCGACGCGGACGTCTTCACGAGCAATCCCGTGTCCCCGAGGTAGAGCAGCATCGAGTGCTCGTTGTCCAATGTCAGCACGATCCACTTCCCGGCACGGTCGACCTTCTCGAACTTGGCCCCCTCGAGGAGCGCTTCGAAGTCCTTGCGCCGGCCGTGACGCGGGATCACTTTCATCGCGTTGCGTGACGATCGAACCTCGACGTCCTTGATGCGGCGGCCGACGACCTCTTTCTCGAGATCACGGCGAACGACCTCGATCTCAACCAGCGCGGGCACCGGGGCTCCTCTCCTCGAACCGATCGAGAGCCGCGCGCGCGGCGTGCTGTTCGGCTTCCTTCTTGCTGCGACCGGTTCCCGTCCCGTAGGGCTCGTCGGCCACGAAGACGTGCGCCACGAACTGCTTGTGGTGGTCGGGCCCGGACGACGCCACGCGATACGTGGGAACCTCGCCGGCTGCTCGCACCGCGATCTCTTGCAGCGCGGTCTTCGCGTCGTAGACCTCGCCCGATGACGTCGCGGCTTCGATCGCGGCCTCGAAGATCGGGGTGAGGATCTGGAAGACCTTCGCGATGCCCTGTTCGAGGTAGACCGCCCCGACGACGGCTTCGAAGGTATCCGCCAACAAGCTGTCCTTATCGCGACCCCCCGTCGCCTCTTCGCCCTTGCCGAGATGAATGTGCTCACCGAGACCGATCGAGCGCGCGAGGTCGGCGAGTGCGGCTGTGTTCACCACGGACGCACGGAGTCGTGCCAGGTCACCCTCGGGGAGAGCCGGGAATGACTTATAGATGAGATCGGTCACGACCACTCCGAGCACGGCGTCGCCGAGGAACTCGAGGCGCTCGTTGTGCTCGGGCTGATCGTGGGTCTCGAACGCGAACGACCGATGCGTCAAGGCGAGCTCGTACAAAGGGCTTCGCTCTCCGGGGACGCCGAGCGCTTCGAGGCCGGACAGGGTGCTACTCAGTTTCGACGGCCTGCCGGCCTGCGTAATAACCACAATTGGGACACACGCGATGCGGCATCTTCGGTTGACGACACTGCGGACACGTCGAATTGGTAGGCGCGTCGACCTTCCAGTGAGCGCGCCGCTGCCGTGCCTTCGAAGCGGTTTTCCGTCGCTTCGGGACTGCCATCTATGCCTCCTTCAATCGGTCTTTGAGTGCGGATAGCTCTGCCCAGCGAGGATCCAGCTCGTCCTCGGTGCACGCGCACGGACCCTCGGAGAGATTCTTGCCGCAGCGCGCACACAGGCCCTTGCAGCTCTCCTCGCAGAGCGGGTTGAGCGGAAGCGACAAGGTCAAGGCGTCGCGCACCATCGGTTCGAGGTCGATGTCGGTGCCGATGACCCGGTACGAGTCCTCGTCGGCCTGGTCCTCGTGGCCGGGAGCGACGAACAGTTCGCAGACGTCCACCGACAACTCGGTGTCGAACGCCTTCAGACAGCGCGCGCATTCGAGGGTCGCGTCGGCCTGCAACGTCCCGGAGACGAGGATGCCCTCGACGACGCTCTCGGCCTTGACCTCCGCATGAGCGGGACTCGGCGAGAGATGAGCGAGCGCGGTCGTGACCCCGGGGACCGGGGCGTCGAGACCGAGTTCTCGGTACGCACCGGGCCGTCCGAGGAGGTCGGCAACGGAGATGGTCAAATCGGACACGCGCTTGGGCCCCCAGAGGTTGATTCGGGTTTCGTGGGCGCTAGGCGGGCCGCCCAGCGGGGCCCAATAGTACCAGAAACCCCCTATTTCCCAGTTTCTGGGTCGGGCTACTCGACCGGGGTGAGATGCCCTTCGAGCGGGATGTCCACCGACTGGTTGTTCGCAGGGACCGCCGGATGCTCCCCGGTGTCGGTCGGAACGCCACCGGCATGGAGTTGCTCGCGCCCGCGCGCGACCGTGGCCAGGGTTTTGCTGAGCAGGATCTCGAACGCCGCGAGTTTCTGGTCGACGTAGTCCTCGGCCTCCGCTCTGATCTTCGCGGCGCGTTCCTTGGCGATGTCGATGACCCGTTCGCCCTCGCGCTCGGCGGCATGAACGATCTCAGTACGGGATAGCAGGCGATCGCGCTGCTCCGCGGCCTCCGCGATGATCCGTTCGGCCTCCTTGCGGGCCCGCTCCAGCAGTTCGTCCCGATCCCGGCTCATCCAGCGTGCCTGGCGTACCTCATCAGGGACCTCTTCTTTGAGTTGCGCGAGCAGTTCGAGGAGCTCTTCGCGGTTGATGACCGCACTGGAGCTCAGCGGCACCGCCTTCGCTTCCTCGATGAGCACCTGAAGCTCGTCGATACGTTCGATCAGATCCATGGCCTCCCCGGTCCTTACCTAGTTAGCGTGAGGTTTTCGCGCTCTGCAACGTTAAGGATGCCAGATTCTCAGCTGAGCCGGTCGTTGAGAGCCTTCGCGACCACCTCCGGCACGAGCCCGGAGATGTCGCCCCCGTAGCGCGCGACCTCCTTCACCAGGCTCGAGGAGAGGAACGCCCATTCCGGCTTGGCGGTGACGAACATCGTGTCGAGGCCTTCGAGCAACGCGCTGTTCATCTGTGCCATCTGCAATTCGTATTCGAAATCCGAAACGGCACGCAGGCCTTTGACGATCACCGAGATATTCCTGTCGCGGGCGAAGTCCACTAGCAGGCCATGGAAGGAACCGACCTCGACGTTGTCGAGATGGCCGACGATCTCCTGGAGCATCCCGGTCCGTTCCTCGAGAGAGAACAGCGCGTCTTTCGACGGGTTCCCGATGACCGCGACGACGACGTCGTCGAAGTGCGCCGCGGCGCGCTCGATCACATCGATGTGTCCGTTCGTCGGTGGGTCGAACGAGCCCGGACAGAGGGCCGTGGGCATCTGCTTGGGCTATTCGTCTTCGTGACAGAACACGAGTGCTC
>JALZEA010000004.1 GCA_030862265.1 Actinomycetota bacterium
ATCCGTGAGATCGGCGGCATCATCTCCGACGTTCGCCGCAAGGTGAACGAGGTACAGGAGGAACTCGCCGCGATCGACATCAAGCGGATCCCTAAGAGACTGCGCGCGTCGATCGCCGACGGCATCCGGCGCGCCGACGACACCGACGCGGTCCTTGCCGACGCCGAAGCCGGCTTCGAGATCCTTCCTTCCGTACTCGGCGAGGACGGGTCGCGCACCTACCTGATCATCATGCAGAACCCGGCCGAACAGCGAGGCACCGGTGGATCCGCGCTTCGTTTCTCGCAGCTCGTGATCGATGACGGCAGACCCAAGCTCCCTCGAGGAAAGGACGTCAATCTTTCCGTGTACGACGTCGACCAGGATCGACGTCCGTTCCCCGACGTAGAAGTGCCCGACGACGCGTGGTACCAGCGCGTCATCCCCGACTCGCGCCGGTTCGGGAACGCGAACTTCACTCCGGACTGGCCCACGGCAGCCCAACTGATGCTTGCGTACGGGCAAGCGGCCGAGCCCGAGTTCCCGGAAGTCGACGGGATGATCGCCGTCGATCCCCTGATGCTGCAGAACCTCATGCCCGGGATAGGGCCGTTCAACACGAGCTATGGGAATCGCATCTCCGAACGACGAGCCGTGCATTTCCTTCTCAGCCGCGCCTACAGCGCGTTCGGGGCGAAAGACGAGGTCCGTAAAGCCGTCCTCCGTACCGTCGTAGACCGTTTCTACGACCGCATGATCCAGCCCGAGCACCCGACCGAATTGATGCAGGGTTTCGGCGGGTCGCTGGCGGAGAAGCACATGCAGATCTGGCTCGCCGATCCGCGCGCTCAAGCGTTCATCGAGCGGATGAACTGGGATGGCGGCATCGATCCGGCCAAAGGATCCGATTACCTGAACGTCGTCGAGCAGAATGTCGGTGGCAACAAGCTCGACTACTTCCAGAGCCAAGCGCATGAACTCAACGTTCGCATCGACGGTGATGACGCCGTCAACGAAGTGACCGTCGCGGTCATGAACGGTGCGATCCTTCCGCAGCACCGCTATGTCATGGGCGATTCCGGCGGCCTTCGCGGCATCCACGGCCGGACGAGGCCGATGATGAACGTCTACGTTCCCGGTACCGCCGAGCTCCTCGACGCCACGCCCGAGGGCGAGCTCTATCCGATGGAGGCCGGCGCGGCCGCATGGGACGCATCCGGTCCCCCGACCTATTTCGAGAAAGGAAAGAAGGTCTGGGCCGTCGCGTTCCTGATCCCGGCTGAAGAGTCTGTTTCCGTCACCTATGACTACGAGGTCCCCGATGTAGTGCAGACCAGGGACGGCCGGCGCGTCTATCGTCTGGTGCTCCAGCACCAGCCCAAGGTCCATCCCGAACAGATGACGATCCGTTTTCACCTTCCCGAGGATGCGACGGACGTGCGCGCGCCGGGCTGGAAGCGCCGGGGCAACGTGCTGGTATGGGAGCGTTCGATCAGGACCGATCTCGAACTGGAGGTGTCGTGGCAAGAGTGAGGGTCGCGCTCCTGGCCGCGGGCCGGGGAGTGCGCATGGGCGGAACACAACCGAAGACCTTGATCCCGTTGGGGGGCCGTGAACCGATGCTCTTCCACATCCTGTCGGGTCTGAAGCTCGCCGGGGTCGACGACGTCTTAGTGGTCACGGGATTCAAGCCCGACGCGATCCAGGGATACATCGCCTCACATTTCGCGGATCTCGACGTCACTTACGTCTTCAACGCGCGCTTCGCTTCCTGGGGCAACTTCCATTCGGTGCGCGTCGCGCTCGACCAGTCGCCGGCCTCGGACGTCCTCGTTGTGAATTCCGACGTGATCGTCCATCCCGAGGTGTACGGCCGCGTCGTTGAGACCTCGGGCGACCTCGTCCTCGCCGTCCAGAAGCGGCGCGTGCTGGATCCGGAAGACATGCGCGTCCGGCTCGAAGGTGATCGGGTATTGGGCATCGGTAAGGACCTCAAGCGGGGCTTCTCCCACGGAGAGTACGCGGGCGTGTCTCTCCTAAGACCGCCGGCCGCGCGCGCGTACGGCGACATCGCAAACGCCCTCGAATGGAGTGCAGAAACGGATCTCTATTACGAAGACGTCTACGCCCGGATCCTGCCGACGGTCGAGACACGCGCCGCTCGTGTCGGTGAGCATGAATACGCCGAGGTCGACACGCCCGACGACGTCGCGGCTGCCGTTGCCGTCGTGGACCGGCATCCGGACGCGTGGGCGACCGCCGCTCCGGCCTAAGCCGCTCGTGTCCGCGTTCCCGGAGGTCGTGGCTTACGACGCCGACGACGACGAAGCCCTCGCCGCGGCGGAACTAGCGCATCAGGTCGCATCCCTAGGGATCGACAAGCCTTTCGTCATCGCATCGGCCAAGGGTCACGATCTCGCGGCACAGGTAGAAGGCTCGCGCCCGCCGCGGATCGCCATCTCCGACACCGACCAGGACTGGGCGGCAGAAACGGGCGCCCGCGCACTGGCCGAAGGTGTCGATGCGATCGTGGCGGTCGGTGGCGGACGATGTCTCGACGTCGCGAAGCTCGCCGCCGCGCGTGCGGGCGTTGTCAACATCGCGGTCCCGACACAGTTGTCTCACGACGGGATCTGTTCGCCGGTTGCGGTCGTGCCGAACGATCAGGGTCGGAACGAAAGTCTCGGGGCGGTCGAGCCTCGCCTCGTGTTCCTCTCCCTACCGACGCTGATCAAGGCCCCGGCCGACAGCCTCGCGGCGGGCGTCGGCGACCTCCTCGCGAACCCGCTTGCGCTGCGCGATTGGGCGCTGGCTGCGGAAAGAGGACTCGAGGAGATCGATCAGCGAGCCTGGGACCTTTCCGTCGAATCCTTCGAGCAGATCGAAAACGACCTCGACCGAGCGACGTCGGAGACGGCTAAGGACGAGTCGTTCCATCGCCGCCTCGCGGACGCGCTGATCCTGTCCGGGATGGCGATGATCATGGCCGGAACGTCGCGCCCGGCGTCGGGATCCGAGCACGAGATCTCGCACGCCATCGACGAGCTCTTCGGGGGCCGGGCGATGCACGGTGCACAGGTCGCGTTCGGATGCATCTTCTCGGTTGCGCTATACGGCGAGGACGTCGAAGCGTTCCGCCAACGATTGCGAACCCTTGGACTGCCCGAGCATCCGAGCGATCTCGAGTTGACCGAACGAGAATTGCTTGACGTATTGCTCGCCGCGCCCGACACGCGTCCGGGTCGCTTCGGGATCCTCGAGGACGCGAACCTCGATGAGTCGTCGGCGGACGCACTCGTGCGAAAGATCTGGCAGGAGTAAGCGAGGATGCCCACGTGAAGATAACGACTGTTGTTTTCGGAATGACTCTGGAATGACGGAAAGAACAGTCGTTACCAGAGCCGTAGTGATCGGTCTGGACGGCGCCGCATGGCATCTGATCGACGATCTCATCTCGAATGGCGTGATGCCACGGCTCGGAGAGATCAAGTCGGCCGGCGCGTCGGGTGTGCTTACGTCGACGGTCCCCACCTATACGCCTCCCGCGTGGACGTCCGCGGTCACTGCCGTCAATCCGGGCCGACACGGGGTATACGGCTTCGTCGCAGGTCACGCGCAGGACGAACGGCAAGAACTGATGCACGCCGGGCGTGTCCGCTCCGCGACGTTGTGGGAGATGGCCAACGCTCAAGGATTGACGGCCGGCATCTTCCATCTGCCTTTGACGTATCCGGCGCGCGATCTCGATGGCTGGATGGTCTCGGGAATGATGACGCCCGGATACGGCGAGAAACCGCCGCAAGGCTTCACCGCCCCGAACGACCTCGAAGCGGCGATCAACTCTTGGGCTCCCGGATATGCGATCGACGTCAGCGCGAACTGGGAGACGGACTGGCGCGACGCCGCGCTGTGCGATCGCATCACTGGGGCTCTCGAACAACGCGTCACGGTTCTCCGCAACCTGCTCGAGTCACGCCCGGTAGACATCGCCTTCTCCGTCCTCGAATCCCCCGACCGGATGCAGCACGTCTATTACCGCTACATGGACCCGAACGACGAGATGTACTACACGCCGGCAGCGGAGCGGTTGCGACCCTCGATCTGGCGCTGCTTCGCGGCGATGGACGAAATCGTCGGCATCCTGGCTGACTATGCATCCGACGACGGCGGCGTCATCGTGTGCTCGGACCACGGTTTCACGGCGTGGGAGGTGAGCGTCCACACCAATACCTTGCTGGAGCGATGGGGCTATCTGCGCTTCAAGCCTTCGGCGCGCCTGATGCGCACCGGCCTCGCCCGGTCGTTGGTCCCGTTGGCGAAACGAGTATTGCCCGCGAGGGTCGCGCGCCAGGCCAAATCCAAGACGTTCGCGGCGATCGATTGGAGTCGCACGAAAGCCTTCGCCTCACCGATCCCGCAGCAGGGGATCTACGTGAACCTCGTGGGCCGCGAGCGGCTCGGCATCGTCGAACGCGATCAACTGGGTGCGATCAAGGATGATCTCGTGGCGCGTTTCGAGGACCTGAAGGGCCCCGATGGCGAGCCGGCGACCGATCGCGTCTATCGCTCCGAGGACGTCTTCTCGGGAGATGCCTTAGCGGGGGCGCCGGACGTGTTGCCCGTGTTGCGCGACCATCGCTACGAACTCGACGACGAGATCTTCCACACCGAGGTCTTCAGCGACCTGAGCCATCTCCCGCGCGGCGCACACCATCCCGACGGCATCGTCGTCGTCTCCGGGGCGGATGTCGCGCCGGCGACCGATCTGAGAGCGTCCGTCCTCGACGTCACCCCGACCTTGCTGCATCTCGCCGGAGCGAAGGTCCCGGCCGGACTCGACGGCCGCGTGATCGAGGCTGCGTTCCGTCCGGGAGCGCGCGGCGTCGAAACGATCGACGCGCCTGACACCGCCGCGCGCGACGAAGAGTCGCCATACTCCGCCGAGGAAGAAGCCCTGATCGAAGAATCCCTCCGAGGCCTGGGCTACCTGTAAGGCTCGCGTTCACGTGTGACGATGTAGGCATGGCCGAGACTGCTCCTGTCCTAGAGACTGCGTCGGCGCCGGTACGTAAGCCTCTTCATCGGCGGAGCGCGCGTCGGATCATCGCCCGATTAGTGGTCGACGCGATGGCCGTGTCGGCCGCCATGTTCATCTCGTCGTTCCTCTATTTCGACGTCGGCGACCGCACCCCGGCGGAGAAGGCCGATTACGCCCTTCTCGTCCTCTTCATGACGCCCGTCTGGCTGGCTGTGTTCTGGCTCTACGACCTCTATGAGCCCCGACAGGTCCTCAGCCCCGTTTCGGAGTTCAAACAGATCTTCCAATCGGTCGTCGCCGGGATCATCCTGATCTTTCTTGCCGACTCACTGTTCGATCAGGAGCTCGCGCGCGGGTGGGTGCTGCTGACGATGGTGACTGCTTTCGTCGTGGTGGGAGCCGAGCGACTCGCGATCCGCAAGATGCTCCACTTCCTGCGACGCCGCGGCGCCGAGTCGAGCCCGACGATCGTCGTCGGCACGAATCACGAGGCACGGACCGTCGTCAAAACGCTCAGTCGCGAGGCATGGCTTGGCTACAACATCATCGGTTTCGTCGACGACGAGACGCCGTCGGGGGAGGAGATCGACGGCCATCCTCTGCTCGGTCGTACCATCGATCTTCCCAAGATCGTGGCCGAATACGGTGCCTCGCTTGTGCTCGTGGCCGCGACCGCGCTGGAGACGTCGCGTCTCAATCGCTTGCTTTGGGAGCTGCAGAATCAGGACGTCGATCTTCAGATCACGTCCGGGACGCTCGACCTCATGGCATCGCGTATGACGGTGCAGTCCGTAGCCGGGGTCCCACTGTTGTTCGTCCGGCGAACGGGCATAAATCGCGGCCAGTCACTGCTCAAGCGCTCTATCGACGTGCTTTTGTCGGCACTGGGATTGTTGATCCTCTCGCCCGTCCTGATCGCGATCGCGTTGTGGATCAAGATCGATTCCGAAGGAGGACCGTTCTTCAAACAGGTTCGCTCCGGTCGCGACGCGGAGCCCTTCGAGTTCTGGAAGTTCCGGACGATGGTGAAAGACGCGGAGCAACGGCGCATCGAGCTCGAGCACCTGTCGGAAGGTCCCGGGCTCCTGTTCAAGCTCAAAGACGACCCGCGCGTGACCAAACCGGGACGCTTCCTGCGGCGCTATTCGCTGGACGAGTTGCCGCAACTCTGGAACGTCCTCAAGGGGGACATGAGCCTCGTCGGACCGCGGCCGGCTCTACCGAGCGAGGTCGAGCAGTACGACGACTGGGTACGCAACCGTTTGCGCGTGAAGCCCGGGATGACCGGTTTGTGGCAAGTGAGCGGGCGTACCGAAACGAGCTTCGCCGATTACGTTCGCTACGACCTCTTCTACATCCAGAACTGGTCGCTATCGCTCGATCTCTGGATCATGTGGCGTACGTTGCGGGCGGTTCTCTCTGCCGAGGGGGCCCACTGAGGGGTATGTTTTATCCGTGCTCGAAGAGATAACCGTCACCGTCGACGACCGGCCGGGAACCCTCGCCGAGGTAGGCGAATTGCTCGGGCGATCGGGCATCAACATCGAGACCCTCTCGGCGTCTAGCCACAACGGCCTGGGTGTCGTACACCTTGTCGTTGACGACGGCGAAGACGCGAGCGAAGTGCTTCGTCAGAACAACTACAAAGTCGAAGGCGTACGACCCGTCATGACGACCACTCTCGACGACAGACCGGGCGAACTCGGACGCTACTGTCGCAAGCTCGCCAACGCGGGCGTCGCGATCTCATCGGCATATGTGATGAAGCGCGGCGGCGGTGAATCCGAACTGATCATGGCCGTCGACGATCTCGACGCGGCGCAGAAGGCCTAACTACCCCGCCCTTCGGCCCCCGTAGTACCGAAGAAGATCGCCAGCACCGCGGTCGATAGGTGAAGGAAATCGTCGGCGACGTTCGCCTCGAGCAGGTCATTCACAGCAACGTTCGCGATGCCGAGTAGCGCAAGTAGCCCGTAGAAGATCCCGACGCTCACATTCACCCGCTTCGCCATCTCGTGTGTACGCGTCCCGACTATCAACAGCACGCCCCCAATGAGCAGGTGCGCGAGGCTGTGGATCAGGTTCAGCCGGAAGACCCCGAAGAGCTCGTCGCCGCTGTTCGGCGCCAGGATCAGTCCGAGGATGCCAACGAGGAGATAGGCCACGCCGAATACCAGCGCGAACGTCTGGGCCGCGCTTCTTGCTGCTCTCGCCACTTACACCTCCTCTGGTAAAGATAAGGGCCCGCCGAAGCGGGCCCTTATAGACGATCTCGCGGATCCGTTAGACGCCGGCTGTCGTGGCCTTGTCGCCTGCGGTGGCGAAGTACAGAGCCAGTGCACCCGTTGCGAGGTGCAGCCAGTTATCGGCGCTACCCGAGCCGTGGATGTTCAGCAGGTCCTGCATGAAGTCGAGGCCCAGGAACCCGAGGAGCGCGACGCCGAGGAGCGCGACGCCGACAATCATGTTCATCTGCTTCGCTCCGGCCGTCGTGCGCGCGCCTGCGATCAAGAGCCCACCGATCGCGAGGTGAACGATGTTGTGCAGGTGATTCACCGGGAACACGATCAGCTTGTCGTCGACGGAGCCTCCCGTGAACTCGGTCGCCACGAAGAAACCCGCTACTCCCACCAACAGATAGATGACCCCAAAGACCAGTGCGAAGGTCTGTCCTGGGGTCCGTGCCGTCCCCGCAGTAGCCATCTCTCCCCCTTCTCTCGAACGATGCCACCCGCGTTGGTCAGATAGATATACAAGCTTCCGCGCTGCCGCGGGCGGATACCGCTCCTTAGACGGCTCTACGAGGAGCGGGGTTACAGGTAGCCGAGGTTGCGCAGCGACTCCTCGATCTGGGCCTCCTCCTCGGCCGAATAGGGCTTCGCCTCAGCCCCCGCCCCCGCGAGGGGTAGATCCATGGCGGCCGTCTCTACCGGCCGCGCGGCGACGAGTTCGGCCGGGAGGTGGTCGGTCAGCACGGCTCCATCCATCGATGGCAGGCGACAACCCGCGAGGTACAAGGCGGTCGGAGCGATGTCGTAGAGACTCGCGGCCGCTCCATCGGCGGCATCGATCCCGGGCCCGACGATCCCGAAGACCCCGTCCATGTGGTGGAAGCCCCGCGGCAGCGCACGGTAGTCGGTCAGGACGTCTGCCGAGAACAGACCGTCAGACAGTTCGTACGAATAACCACGGCATACCGGGAAGAGATCCGGCCCGCGTTCCGCTTCGGGACCGTCCAGAACGTCCTCGCGCTTGTGGATGACGTCGAGGACCGGACGGCCATCGTCCGGATCGGTGAAACCGGAGAAACGCTCGATGATCTCATCGCGCACGGCTTCGTACTCCGACGTCGGCACGATCCCGTGCGGCTCGCGGCCCTCGAGATTGATGTAGATGCCTTGTTGCGGAATGGGGGCCGAGAACGCACGCGTCTTGCTCCAGTCGATCGAAGCGTGCGCGGACGCTTTGGCCCGGCGACGGATGGTCTTCGGCACTAGGCGTTTGATCTTGCGGGCCGCGCGCCGTACTCCGGCAGCCTGCGCCAGACTGCCTGCGCCACCGAGCGACAGGAGACCCCACTCCTTCAGGGCGAGATTCATGTTGACGCCCTTGTCCTTGCCCTGGAAACCGTGATCGGACATCGTGATCACGAACGCATCGTCCCCGGCCCAGTCGAGCATGTCGCCGACGACGACATCCATCTCATCGAAGAAAGCCCATGCCCGCTCGCGTATAGCGGCAGCTTCCGGGCGATGGAAATGCTCGTAGCGCGGATCGATGAACTTGTAATGGACGTGCATCAGGCGATCCGGTGACTCGATCACCCCGAACAAGACTGGTACGTCGCCGCGCGCGTCCAACAGATGTTGCAAGACCTTGCGTTTCGTGACGAGGTTCGCCGACAGTCGATCGATGATCTCCGTCGATCGCCAATCCTGGTCGTAATCGACCTCGATATCGATCTCATAAGAGCCTGTGATGCGCGTTATGTCGGCCGCGAGAGACGCGGGATGCGTGAAGTTCTCGGGCGTCAAGCCCGCCGCTTCTGGGGTCAACATCCCGGACACCGCCCAGCCGTCGACGGGCGGTGGCGGATACGTCATCGGGATGTTGAAGAGGCCGACGGTCTTGTCCTGCGCGTTGAGGACGTTCCAGAGAGCGGGGGCCTTGACCTTGTCGAGACGGACGAGCCCGTCGTTCCGCTGTGCATTACCGAGCGTGAACCCGAAGATGCCGTGCTTGCCGGGATTCACCCCGGTGAAGATCGACGTCCACCCCGGCGGTGTGTACGGGGGGATCGTCGATGTCAAAACACCCGACGCACCGCGCTCCAGCAACGCCTTGAGACGCGGCATGTGCCCGGCGGCGAAGGCAGGATCGAGCATCGGGAACCCGACGCCGTCGAGCCCGAGGAGAAGGACCTTGCTCATGACGCGCGCGCGGCCCTCCACATGACGGCGAGGATACCGAGGGCGAACGCGATATCCCCTACCCACAGCGCGGCCTGCACGAAGCCGGTGAGCGGTCCGATCAGGAACACGATGGCGGCGATGTCGGGCGCGCCGGGCGTCGGCAGGAGTCGCTTGCGCGCGAGCCAGGCAGACCATTTGCTGCCGGTCTGCGTGGTCGGCGCGTTTGGACGCGTCCCACCCGAGATCTGGCCGAAGTAGAACGCGAGCAGCCCATACGCGGCGGCCAGCAGGAACGTCGCCCCGTCGTCGGTTCGGTATAGATAGATCGTGAGTCCGAGCGCGCCGCTGAGCCGACGGCCACCGTCGGCGATCTCGTCGAGCACCTTGCCCATCGGGCTCGACGTCCTGAGCGCACGCGCCAGTTTCCCGTCGATGCAATCCGTGAAAAACGCGAGGTACCACAACACTCCCCCGACGACCAGGCCCCAGCGCGTGCCCAGCGCGAAGAAAACCCCCATGGGCGCGCCGAGAAGAAACGAGATCCACGTCACCTGGTTGGGAGTGAACCAGCGTTTCCGCGCGAGGAATCTCGTCGCAGGGAAGGCGAGTGGGTCGACGAACAAAACGGTCCACCAGTAGTCGCGCGCCTTAGCGCCGATCTCGAAGGAATCGCTCTGGGAAGCCGTGTTGTCGGTCGGTTCCGTCAGCGCGCTCACCTCGATACCCCGCGACTTCCTTTGAGACCCTTCTCGTCGCGCTGCCTCGCGGGATCGATCAGTCCCCTACCGCGCGCTTGCTCGAATGCACCGACGATCATCCCGGTCACGAGGCCGTGATCGTTGTGCTTCAGCGCCCGCCCGACGTTCAAGATGAAGAGCCCGAGTAGACCCCACCACAGCGCCGCACGATGACGAAAGTCCTGCGGCATGTTCTTGCGATGTAGATAGAACTGATTACCGAGGTTCATGCGTTGCAAGTGGAACGCGGGCATGCGTGCGGTCTGCGTCTTCATGTGCTCGCACTTCGCCGTAGGTGTCTGTACGAGTGTGTAACGCCGGGACACCCGATACGTGAAATCGATGTCTTCCTTGTGGCCGTAGCCCGACAGCGCCTCGTCGAAACGTTCGTGCTCGAACACCTCGCGCCGGAAGCTCATGAAGTAGCCCACAAAACAGTCGGTCTTACGAACCCCCGACGACGACGAGATGCCTTCGATCCAGAAGCCGGCGCGCAGCTTGCCGGAGTTCTCCGGCCACCATCCCCCGATGCCGAAGAGCTTGCGCCAGAGCTTCGCGGGCCGGGACGAGTCGACGGGGTTGATCGCGCTCGCACGCACTCCACCGAGCTCCGGCCCCCACCGGGCGTACTCGGCGAGACACTCGGCGTGGCAATCGGGCGCGAGATAGACGTCGTCGTCGATCAGAAAGACGGGATCGCCGTTCGTGCGATCGATCCCGAAATTGCGCTGAACGGTGAGTCCCCTCGGAGCGGGGTGGTGATAGCTGAGCTTGAGGCCCACGTCGTTGCTCATCGCCTCGATGCGCTCGCGGGCCGGTGTGTCGTCGCTGGAATCGACGATGCAGAGCTCTGCCGGCAGAACAGTCTGGGCGCAGAGGCTCGCCACCGTCTCGATGAGTTCATCGGGACGGTTGCGAGTGGCGATGATGAAGACGGACTCGGCCGTCGGCCTCTCTGACATCGGCCGCAGGCTACCGGGGCCGGAAAGCACTCGTTCTTTGGAAGATCAGCGACGCCTAGCGTCGTTCAGGCCGAAAAGAACGCCCAAGCGAGACGCGTCAGGGCTTGGCGTGGCCTTTCCCGTTGCCGGGCCCGCCGGAGCTTGAGGAGCCGCCCTCGTCACCGCCGGTGTCTTCATCTTCGACGTCGTCGGTCTCGGTCTCATCGACCAAGGTCTCCTTCGACGGCTTCGCTGGTTTCGGTGGCATCGGTGGTCTGGGTGCCTTCACGCGCTCAGCCTTGGCGGGCTTGCCCTTGGCCTCGGCGGGCTCGGCCGCGGCTGCAGCAAGAGCAGCGGCACACGCAGCTTCGGCCTCGGCAACCGTCACGTCTTTGTCCTGGGCGATCGAGCGCACGAGCTCGCCGTGCGCGCGGCCCTTGACCGGGCAATGCGCGGCGATCGATACCGCGGCACCGTGTTTCTCGGGATGCTCACCGTCTTTCTCTTCTTCCTTCTCAACGGGAGGAACCGTCGCGGTCGGGGTGTGTGTAGGCAGGATCGAAGGTGTGGCGAGGGGCGCGACGTGGGTGGTCGGAACGCGCGCGGCGGTGGTGACGACCGCCGGCATGGCGAAGGCGAATCCGACCGCAACGGCGGTGAACACGACTGCGGTGAGCATGCTCTTGAGATGGGTCACGTCCCCTTCATCGACCAGGGCCGCAGAGAACTTGACTAGTTATTCGTGACCACGCCCAGGCAACGTCCGTGTGGTGCCGAACGTCCTGTAGACATGAGGCCAAACCTAGCGTCGACCGCGCTTGCACTTGTCGTTCTGTCACTGTCGTTGACATCCGTCGCGGTCGCCCAGGTCACCAAACTCTGCTTTGGCGAGAAAGCAACGGTCGAAGGAGAACAGAACGGACAGGAGACCCGCTTTGAAGGAACCGCCGGAGACGATGTCATCATCGGCACACCAGGACGTGATCGGATCCTCGGGCGTGGAGGCCACGACCTCATCTGCGGCGGGCGTGGTTGGAACAACGTGCAAGGAGGACCGGGACACGACAGATTCAAGGGCGGTCCGGGCCGGGACTTCGTGAAGGCCGGTAGCGGCAACGACATCGTCCGGGTCGGCACGGGTTCCAACGATGTACTCGCCGGCGGAGGCGATGACCTACTGGTGGGTGGCTCGGGCAACGACTTCTTTGCAGGCGAGGCTGGGAACGACCGGCTGGAAGCCAGAGGAGAGCGGGACACCCTCATAGGCGGTCTCGGGAACGATCACCTTGATGGAGGGAGGGGCCCCGATTTCGCGATGTTTAGCGACGCGACGTCCGGTGTGATCGTTGACCTTCCGCGCGAGATCGCGACCGGCGGAGCGGGTTCGGATCAGTTGTCCTCGATCGAAAGCATCTACGGAAGCCGGTTCGCCGACACGATCACCGGAACATCCATTGCTCAGATCTTGGAGGGCGGACACGGAGACGACTCCATCGCAGGACGTGGGGGCGACGATTCCATCGACGGCGACATCGGAGACGACGTCCTTAACGGAGGCCGCGGCGACGACGAGATCTTCGGGGAGGTCGACGACGAGTTTGCGGGCGGCGACGATGTCATCCGCGGCGGATCGGGAAACGACACATTGAGCGGCGGCTTCTCGGAAGGTGATCCGACCGGCAGAGATCGGGTCTACGGTGGCCGAGGGAACGACTCGCTGTCGGGCGGGACGACCGAAGGAGAGGACTTCGCAAGTGATCTGCTCGACGGGGGCCCTGGTCTCGACCACATCGAGGGCGGCCCCGGTTCCGATCGGATCTGGGGCGGTGCCGGGAACGATCGCCTGTTTGGAGAAGAGCCGGTGAACGCCATGTTTCCGCAGGTATCCGACCAGGAGGGCGACTTCCACGACGTCATCTTGGGGGGATCCGGCGACGACTACATCGAAGGCAATTACGGAGACGACTCACTCGATGGTGGTGACGGAGATGACGAGCTCGACGGCGGGCCGGGCACCGACAACTGTGTCAACGGAGAAGCGACAACCGCCTGCGAATGAGGTGTTGCACGTTCCCTGGGCGATAACGGCCGCTCAGCGGTCGTTGTGTACCGAAGAACGCTTGGAGCCGAGGACCCGCAGCACGAAGGCGGGGTTGCCGACGAGGTAGCGCTTCCACATCCGCTGCGGTTCTTGCACCAGCCGGTAGACCCATTCGAGGCCGTGCTCGTTCATCCAGCGCGGGGCGCGGGTAACCGTTCCGGTCTGGAAGTCAAAGTACGCGCCGACCCCGATGCCGAGTCGCACACCTGTGTCGCGCAACCTTCGGTGAAGGAACCGTTCTTGATGCGGGTTTCCCATCCCGACCAGCAACAATTGCGCACCCGAATCGCGGATGCGCGCGACGACGTCGTCCTCCCCCGCGGCACCGAAATGCCCGTGGTGAGTTCCTCTGATCTCGAGCGACGGATGCTGCTCGCGAAGAACCTCTTCCAGGCGCTCCGGGATTCCGGGTTTCGCTCCGAGTAAGAACGTCGGCCAGCGGTTGCGTTCCGCGCGCTCAATGACGAGTGGAGTCATGAAGTTGCCGTTCAGATCTTCCGGGAAGCGCTCGCCGAGCAAACGAGCGCCGAGCATCACGCCCTTGCCGTCGTTGAGTACCATGTCGGCCGTTCTGAGGACGTCGCGATATCCGTCGTCAGCGACCGCGAGATTGACGGTATGCACGTTCGCATGCGCGACGAACGCAGGTTCCTCCCTCTCGTACAGGGTTTCGATCTGGGCGAGCGCGTCGGCGGCGGTGAGGCGCGCGAACGGGATACGGAGGATCTCGATCGTCGGGAAGTCGTGAGTCACGGGCGGAGTATGCCCGGTCACCACGCCCAAATAGCATGAGCCATAACAAGGAGAGAAGCACTGGCAGACCAACCTCGCATCGTCATCATCGGCGCGGGCCCCTGTGGGCTCGGAGCCGCGCGCGAGCTCGTGAAGTTGGGTCACGAGAACTGGGTGCTGTGCGAAGCAACCTCGCGCGCCGCGGGCCACGCCGGTTCGGTCGTCGACCCCCAGGGTTTCACGTGGGACTTCGGAGGGCACGTCGTGTTCAGCCACTTCGGAGAGTTCGACAACCTGCTCGAAGAGACGATGGGCGACGAGGTCTTCCACCACGAGCGCTCGAGCTACATCCGCTTCGACGATCGCTGGGTCCCCTACCCATTCCAGAACAACTTGCGGTACCTGCCTCCCGAGCCCGCCTACGAATGCCTGATGGGTCTCATCGAAGCGCCGGGCGGGAACCCGGAGAACGACTTCGCCCTGTGGATGGAAGACACCTTTGGAGGAGGCATCACGCATCACTTCATGAGGCCCTACAACTTCAAGGTGTGGGCCACGCCTCCCGAGCGCATGCAATCCAAATGGATCGGCGAGCGGGTCAGCGTCGTGGATCACAAACGGGCCTTACGCAGCTTCGTCTTCGCAGAAGACGACGCGGCGTGGGGGCCCAACAACCTCTTCATGTTCCCCGCCGTGGGCGGCACCGCCGAGATCTACCGTCGCCTCGCGCAGCGCTTGGGACGACGCATCACCTACAACCGCGAGCTCGTCCGGCTCGACGTCGAAACAAAGACCGCACGCTTCTCGGATGGAACCGAAGAGGCGTACGACCATCTCATCTCGACGCTTCCAATCGACAAGCTCATCGGACTACTCGAACACTGTCCCGACAAAGTGCGCGCCGCGGCCGACGATCTCGAGCACAACGGCGTCTTCATGGTGGGGATCGGATACGAGTTCCCGCTCAAGGACGACAAGTCGTGGATGTACTTCCCTCAGGACAACACGCCGTTCTACCGGGCGACGAACTTCGCGAAGTACTCGCCGAACAACGTTCCGGACGGTGATACCGCTCGTTATTGCTCATACATGACCGAGATCTCGTACTCGCGCTACAAGCCCGAAACCACCGATGGGCTCGCCGAGCGCGTCGAGGAAGGCTTGCGCGGCGCCGGCGTCATCGAGGGTCGCCCCGAGATCGCCACGATGCACATCGAAGACCTTGGCTACGCCTATCCCGTTCCGACCCTCGGTCGCGATGCGGCGCTCGCCACGATCCAGCCTTGGCTGATGGAACGCGACGTCTATTCCCGCGGTCGCTTCGGTTCGTGGAAATACGAGATCGGGAACATGGATCACGCCGTGAAAATGGGCCTCGATGCAGCCCGTCACGTTGTCGACGGAACGGCTGAGGAGCTCTGGACGCTCTGAAGCGCGTCGTCGCGCTGCTGGTCGTGACATCAGCCCTCATCGCCGGAGCCGCGATCGCATTGACGCGGGACACCTCGACGACGCCCGAACCCGCCCCCGCCGCAAGCGCGGCCGACCGCTGGCTCCACGCGTCCTGTTTACTCCCGGACAAGATCCTGGAGCGTATAGAACGAGGCACGGTGCCCGGCCGCTCCGCGGACCTCCACCTGGTTCCGCGCTTCCCGAATTACTTCGGCAGTTTCAAGGTCTCCACCCATTCCGGACCGTGGGATTACCTTCAACGCGTGCCCCTCGTGTTCTACGGCCCCGGCTTCATAGAAGCCGCCGGCGATGTCTCCCTCGACCGCCACGTGACCGTCGCCGACATCGCCCCTACTTTCGCGGAGCTACTCCGTTACCGGTTCCCGACTGATCGACCGGGGAGACCGATCACCGAGATCATGGTCCCGGCGAGCGAGCGGCCGGATCCCCCCGCGTTGATCGTGCTCGTCGTCTGGGACGGAGGAGGCACGAACGTGATAGATCGCTGGCCCGATGCATGGCCGTTCCTCAAGAGCCTCATGACGAACGGAGCATCGATCCAGAACGCGACCGTCGGCTCGTCTCCTTCGGTCACTCCTTCGACGCACGCGACGATGGGCACGGGCGCGTTCCCCGACGAGCACGGGATACCGGACATCCCGCTACGGAACGGCAAGCGCGTGCCGGATGCCTACCCCGACAAATCCCCGAAGTTCCTCGAGCTGGACACCCTGGCCGACATGTTCGACCACGACAACGCGAACACTCCTCTGGTCGGGATGATCGCCGAGCGCGGGTGGCACCTCGGCATGATGGGCCACGGCGGGTTCCTCCCCGGCGCCGACAGGGACTTCGCCGTGATGACCCAGGGCGGGGACGGCGAGCTCACGACGAATCCCGAGTATTACCGCCTTCCCGACTACATGCGCGAGGTGCCGGGACTCGCAGCCGACGAGACCGCGGTCGACGCCGCCGACGGAGAGACGGACGGCGCGTGGATGGGCCATCCCCTACCCGACATCCACCGTGCCGGAGCGGCGAACCCCGTGTGGACGCTCTATCAGGCGAGACTTATCCGGCAACTCGTCGACCGCGCAGGATTCGGACGCGACGATGTCCCGGACATGTTGTTCACGAATGTTAAGGAGATCGATCTGGTGGGCCACGTCTACAACCTAGTCAACCCCGAGATGAGCTCGCAGCTCTCACACGCCGACGATGCCCTACGCCAGCTCGTCGAGCACCTCGACGCGACGGTCGGACCGGACGAATACGTCCTCGCCCTCACGGCGGACCATGGTCACGGGCCCGACCCGCGGTCCATCGATGCGTGGCCCGTCAACATGGACCAGGTTCGGTTGGATATCGCAACGCGCTTCGGCGTGAGGATCACCGAACTTTTCCAAGCGCAACGGCCAACAGGCTTCTGGCTAAGGCCGAGCGCGTTGAGCGCGCACGACATCTCGCTCGAGGATATCGCCAACTTCCTGGTCGACTATCGCCTCGAAGACAACACGAAACGGAATCAGGGCATCCCGACGCAGTACGCGACGCGGCTCAGAGAGCGAATCTTCGCGGCCGCCTTCCCGACCGCGCGGCTCGACGAGGTGGTGGCATGCGCGGGCACAGAATGACCTTCAGGGGGAAGGTCGTTGCCGCCTGGACCATCGCCGCGCTCACGATCGCGGGGTTGGCCTTCGACCGGCCCGAGGTGTTCCGCTCGCGGGGTGATAAGGCAGCTCCGCCGGTGGTGTATTCGGCGCCGCGGCAAGCGGTCCCCAAGGACGAGACCGCCATGCGTGCGGTGCAGACACAACGAAACTGGCGGGAGGCGACATGTTCGATGCCACGCGACTGGTTGAAGCGCTCGATACGCGGCGACTACCCCCGTCGCGCGCCGGATCTCAGCTTCGTCCCGCTCGAACCACATTTCTTCGGGGACTTCAAGAAGACGACGACGCATTCGGGACCCTGGGACTATCTTCAGAAGGTTCCCCTCGTGCTCTACGGGCCTGGTTTCGTCCGTTCGAAAGGCGCCGTGACCCTCGATCGTGAGGTGACGGTCGCAGACCTTGCTCCAACGTTCGCACGCCTCCTGGGCACGCCTTTCCCCGACCGACGACCCGGCGATCCACTCGCCGAGGCGCTGCTTCCCAAGGACGAGCGCAATGGCAAACCGCGGATCATCGTCACCGTCGTGTGGGACGGGGGAGGCTGGAACACGTTGAATCACTGGCCCAATTCTTGGCCCGTACTCAAGGGTTTGATGAGCGAGGGGACCTCGTTCACGGGCGCGCTCGTGGGTTCCAATCCGTCGGTGACGCCTGCGATCCACGCGAACATCGGCACCGGCACATTCCCACGCAAGCACGGGATCGTGAGCATCCCGCAGCGGCGTAACGGTCGCATCCAGGACTCGTGGGCGTTCAACAACCCACGCAATCTCATGACCACGACACTGGCCGACATCTACGACCGGGCCGTGAACAACCGCGCCAAGATCGGACTACTGGCGGAACAGAACTGGCATCTGGGAATGATCGGCCACGGGGCCGCGCTAGCGGGTGCCGATCGCGACATCTCGGTCCTGACGCGCGAGTCACCTTTCGCGACCAATACCAACTTCTACCGCCTCCCGTCATACATGAATGAGGTATGGGGTTTCCAGAAAGACGTGCGCGCGGTCGACAAGAGCGACGGGAACCGCAATGGGCTCTGGCTGGGCCACGAGCTACCTGATGGCAGACACGAAGGGTTCGCGAACCCTGCATGGACGCTTTACCAGATGCGCCTGTTGAGGACCGTGCTCAACAAAGAAGGATTCGGCAAAGACAAGACCCCTGATCTGTTCTTCACGAATTTCAAACAGATCGATGAGGTGAGTCACGCTTACTTCCTACAGTCACCCGAGATGCACGCCACGATCCCCTACTCCGATCGCGCGCTCGGAGGCATCGTTCGCTGGCTCAACCGTCACGTCGGGAAGAAGCGCTGGGTGCTGGCGATGACGGCGGACCACGGCGTCGGGCCTCGCTTCGACAAGATCGGTGCATGGCCGATCGATATGACCGAGTTCCAGATCGACGTCGCGATCCGCTTCGGCGTGAGGGTCGCAGATCTGTTCCAGAGCCAGCGACCACAGGGCTTCTGGCTGAACGAACGGACCCTCAAGGCAAATCGGATCACGCGCGACGAGATCGCTAACTTCCTCCTGCGGTACACGATCGGCGACAACGCGGGGAAGAAGAGCCAGTTCCCGCGTCAATACCGGGCGCGCGAGAACGAGAAACTCTTCGCCGCGGCTTGGCCGAGCGCGCGCATCAGGTCAATGTCCGACTGCACAAAGGTCGCCGGATGAGGCGACCGAACGTCTTCTTCCTGGTCGTCGACTCTCTTCGGGCCGATGCGGTCTTCGGCGATCACATCAGCACCCACAACTTCGATCGCCTAGCCGACGAAGGGGCCGCGTTCCACCAGTGCATCTGCACGTGCACGACGACGACTCCCTCGTTCTCGTCGCTGCTGACCGGATGCTATCCCCCGAAGCACGGAGTGAGGGGCCTTCAGGGTTACCGGTTGTCGAATTCGCTGACGACGATGGCGGAGATGTTCGCGGCGGCCGGCTACAAGACGTTTGCCGAAGTGACGGGGCCCTTGTTGAAAGAGACGGGGATCCTGCGTGGGTTTGAGACCGCGACGCATCGCCAGGCATACCGGGTGCCGTTCTTCGAATGGCGCGACCGCATCGTGGCTCGGATGCAGGCGTACCCCGAGCCCTGGTTCATGCTGCTGCACATCTGGGAGGTGCACCGTCCCTACCGCTCGCCTCCGGACTTCACGAAGCGCAACGACCGTGCCGGGTACGAGGCGGCGGTCGCCGCCACGGACGAATGGCTCGGACCTGTGTTCGAGGCCGCGGGCGACGCGCTAACGATCGTCACAGGAGATCACGGAGAGTCGTACGCAAACAGTCCGCTCGAGCAAAAGGTTCTCCGGGGGGCGCGCAAGGCACGGCGAGCGTTGAAGTTGAGCCGATGGCTTCCTGCTGCGGACAAGAAACTGGCGGGGCTCGCGGTGGGTCACGGCTTCGCGCTGTGGGAACACCTCGTACGCGTCCCGCTGATCTTCAACGGGCCGGGCGTTGTTCAGGCGACCGTGTCGGACCAAGTACGCCACGTCGACGTGTTGCCCACGATCGCCGCGCTCTGTGAGTTGGACGCGCCCGCCAACATCGATGGCCGGAGCCTCGTCGGGCTGATGAAAGGCACGACCCTGCCCGAGGAACCGGCCTACATGGAAGCGGTCGGCGTCAAGCTGGAAGGACGAAGGATCACGGGGGCGCGTGTCCCCGACTGGAAACTCCTGCGCACCGGGGATAGGACGCCGTCGCTCTACAAGCTGAACGGTGGTGCGGAACCCGACGAAAAGCGCAACGTATACAACCGCTATCCAGAGGTTGCTTCGAGCCTCGAGAGCTACATCGCCGAGATCGAAGCCGGTGGGACCCCCACCGCAGAGGGTTCGGGGATGTCCGATGAGGAAGAAGCGATAGTCGAGCAGCACCTGCGCGACCTCGGTTATCTCTAGATGTACTCACTTGTGTGCCCGACCGTCTTGAGATCCGCCTGCGCGCCTGCGGCGCCCTCGCAGGCGGATCTCTAGGGTTTGGGTCGTGGCCGCGCCGTTCTTCATCGTCGGGTCAGCCCGTTCCGGAACGACGCTGTTGCGCCTGATGCTCAACGCTCATGCCAACGTTGCGGTGCCACCGGAATCGCGCTTCATCACAGAGTTGTGGACCGGTACGGATGTCGTGGAGATCGGGTCGTTCCTGCGCGCGCTGGACAATCATCCACGTTTCCAGACCTGGGATCTGCCGATATCGGCGGTGCGTGACGAACTCGAGGGGCGGGAGCAGGTTCCGTACGCCGACGCGATCTCGGCGGCGTACCGGGCCTACACGCGCGTCCACGGCAAACAGCGGTGGGGCGACAAGACGCCGCGTTACGTGGAACACATCACGTTTCTTTCGAGCCTCTGGGCCGACGCGCGCTTCATCCATCTGATCCGAGACGGCCGCGACGTCGCCCTGTCGTACGCGGACGTCCCGTTCGGTCCCAAGACGGTGGGACGGGCGGCGCGGCTCTGGGCACGACGCGTGAAGACCGGGTGCGATTCCGGGCGGGCGCTACCGAAGGGTCGCTACCTCGAGGTGAACTACGAAGACGTCGTGGACGACGCCGAAGGTGAGATCAAAGACATCTGCGATTTCCTCGATCTGGATTTCGATCCCGGCATGCTCGACTACACCGAACGGGCCCGGGGATCGGTTCTCCCACGCGCTTCCATGTACAACCCCAACGTCGTGAAGCCTCCGAGCAAGACCCGCTCGTGGCGCGAATCCATGGATCCGAGACGCGTCGAGGCTTTCGAGGCGGTCGCCGGGGACGTACTGAGCGAACTGGGCTACGAACGTCGCTACGACGAGCCGGGCGTGCGCGCAGTGATCGTCGGCCGACTCGGTGACATGGGTCTTCCCTTCGGGCGCCTGAAGGGGTCACCTCGCCACGAAACATGAGTCACTCGCACAGCGCGCGTACTGCGCGAGGCGATCCGAAAGGTCGGCGAAGTCGGGGTCGTTCGTAGGGTCCCGGTCCCCTAGGAGGTTTCGCAACTGCCATGGGTCACGGCTCAGGTCGTAGTACTCGCGCTCGATGATCCGTTTGCCGTCGCGGGAGTAGTACTCGACGTACTGGAATTCGGTCGTGCGTATCGAACGCCAGTCCGGCAGCCCCACGCGCCAGTTCTCGAGCTGTTCGAGGAAGATCTCCGACCGGTCGTCGGGGGCGAGCAGCGAGTGCCCGTCGACCGGGTAACGGCGATCCGGGATCAGTCCGGCGGCTTCCATGATCGTCGGCGCGATATCGACGTTCCCGACGGGGGAATCGTCGGTCTCCCCGGGTGCGATCTTGCCCGGCCAGCGGACCATGAGAGGGACCCCTATCGATTGCGTGTATGGGAGCCGCTTCGCGAAGTGGCCGTGCTCGCCCCAGAGCATGCCGTTATCGGAGGTGAATATGGCGAGGGTGTCCTTAGCCTCCCCGAGCCTGCGCAACGTGCGGGCGATCCGCGCGACGAGGTCGTCGACCGACAGGAGCGTGCGCAATTGCTTGCGGCGTAACTTCCCAGGGCGGTCCGGGTCGAAGGGACGAGGTGGGAAGTCCGGCTTGTCACCGAGCGCGCGCTCGGTGATCGCCGGGTTCCGCTCCCACTCCGGAAGCCGCGCCCCCCGGTACTGCGGCGAGATCGTGAACGGAGGGTGGGGAGCGACCGTCGCGACGTACAAGAACCATGGACGCTCCTCTATCCGATCGAACCTTTCGAGGAAACGCACGGCTTTATCGGCCATGAAGTAGGTGGAGTAATCGTTCGTCGCGGTGACCCTGCCGTTGACGTTGAAGGGTTTGCCGTAATAACGCCCCGAATACGACGCCCACCGATCGAAGTGCGGTGGATCCTCGTCCACCGACCAGGAATTCAGGTACTTGCCGACGAGCCCGGTCGCGTAATCGGTCTCCTGGCGGAAGTAGTACTGCAGGGTCGAGCGCGAACGGAGGTCGTGGCTGTCCCGGTTCTTAAGTACGCCGTGGTTGTGCGCGTACTGGCCCGTGAAGATCGAAGCGCGCGACGGACAGCACAAAGGTGTCGTTGAGAACGCGTTCGCGAACGTGGTCCCTCCGCGGCCGAAGAACCTGCGCGTGGCCGGCATCACGTCGAGTGTGTCGGCTCGCTGGTCATCGGTGACGATGACCAGTACGTTCGGGCGGGCCGCGGGGCCGGGTTGGGTCGGTTGAGCCTGAGGTGATGACGTGCGATCGCTCGCCGGCGTGCACGCAGCCAGGATCACGACCCCGGCCGCGAAGAACCTACGTCTCACGCGGAGATGAACGACAACCGGACGGTCCGTCGGGGGTTATCGCGGTTGGGGTCGACGAAGACGATGCTTTGCCACGTGCCGAGTGCGATCTCACCAGCGACCGCCGGCACCGTGATCGACGGCGCGATGAACGCGGGCAAGACGTGGTCGGCGCCGTGTCCGGGAGATCCGTGCGCATGGCGGTAGCGCTGGTCGCGCGGAAGCAGGCGATCGATGGTGTCGGCGAGATCTTCTTCCGAGCCCGACCCCGTCTCCATCAGTGCGATACCTGCCGTCGCGTGAGGCGCGAAAACGTGAACGAGGCCATCACCTCCCGCGGCACGGGCGAATGCCCTGACGTCCTCGGTGAGGTCGACGAAGCTGCGATCGCTCGTGTCGAACGTGAGCGTTTCAGTCTTCATCTGCGTAGCCCAGCGCGGCCATCGTCGGGCGCAGCAGGGGCAGGATCGCGGCGATCTCGGCCGGGTTCTCGCGGCGCCACTTGCCCCGCTCCGGGGGCGTGACGACGTTGATCGGCGTGGTCCCCGTCGCCGCCGCCTTGTCCTTGACCGTGCCCTCGTAGGGGACGTTAAGGAGCTCGAGCACGCGGCCCACCTCGTCGACGGGCCGGGCGACGAGGTCCTCGTAGCGGATCTCGACCCAGCGATCGCGCCCGATCTCCTCGGAGGCGGCGAGGGCATGATCGTTGCTGTGGACCCACTGTTTCGCACATACGACCTCGAGCGGTCCGGCGCGGTCGTCACGCCACCCCGGATAGAGAACGAACTTCCACCACTTCGGATCGACGCCCGGGATCGAATGTTCCTCAGGGAGTTCGTAGGTGCGGTACCTCGGAGTACGCCAGGCATTGATCAACGAGTTCACGTTCTCCCGTCCGTCCCGTTGCAAGTAGACATAGGTCGCATCGGGGAACAGGGCCTCGATGAACGGGATGCGGAGAGCGTTGCGCGGGGTCTTGTCGAGCAAGCGGTGCTTACGCCCTGCCACGAGGAAGAAGCTCCGCCTGATACGCGCGGCCGCGTCATCGGTCAGATCAGCGGCCGTCAGGGCATTCGACTCCCAACCGCGCAGGGCAGGGTGGTAGTCAGCCTCCCAGATCTCGTGCGATTCCCCCGGATAGTGCTTCAAGTGAGACGACTGCCTGAGGATGGCGTACAGGAGCGACGTTCCCGACCGCGGCGCGCCGATGATGAACACCGGTTGGTGGAGGGTGG
>JALZEA010000008.1 GCA_030862265.1 Actinomycetota bacterium
GTTGTGACCGGGATCGGTTTCCTCGGAGCCGGCGCCATCCTGCGCGAAGGGATGAACGTGCGTGGACTGACGACGGCGGCCGCTCTTTGGGTCACCGCGGCGGTGGGGCTTGCCGTGGGACTCGGCTACTGGACTGCCGCGACCGCGGCCACCGCGATCGCCGAGATCGCGATGTTCGCTTTGAAGAGGGTGGGGAACATCGTGTTCCCCCGCCTACGCGGAAGGGATGCGGGGAGCGGATCAGGCGAAGAGGTCTAGCTCCTTATCGTGAGCGCGAGCCCATCGATCTTGACCGGCGCGCCCCGAGAGAGGACCACCAACCGAACCGTTCCTCTCCGGATGGAGCCGAACCCGGCCGCGCGAATCACCCGACGATCGAGCGTCCGGCGCGACCTGAGATTCAAGTTCGCGACGCGCTTCCCGTTGAACAACACCGCCACTCGACCGCACGACGGACACTTCTGCGCGACGACATGGATGTCGCGGGCGCGCACGTTGCGGACCGTGAGTTTGGCGCCTCGTCGCGACGTCTTCGTGACGGTGCCCCGATAGAAGTCGCCCGGTGTTCTCTTCTTCCAGCCCGGTCCCGCGCGCAGATCGCGATCGTCCAGCGGCGCGTTCGTGCATGCCTGGGAGGACCATCCCGAGACGTTGTTCGCCGTGTCGATAGCGCGCGCGGAGAAACAATAAGTCGAGCCGGGAGTCGCTTCGAGCGTCGTCGATGTCTGCGACGAACCCTCTAGGAGCAATATTGACGCTCCGAAGCGACCGCTCTTCGGCGCGCTCCGGTAGCGAACGTCATAGGTGGCTCCCTGCTCCGGTTCGCTCCACGAGACATCGATCACGTCGGCCAGCGTGCGGGGTGCGCGTGGCTGCGTCATCCGTGGCCGAGCCGGCGCGGTCGTATCCGACACGACGCCAGTGGAGGCCGAGCTGGCCTCGTCGGAGCCACCGCTGTTCGTCGCGGTCACCGTGACCTTCATGCGGAAACCGAAATCGGCCGACTCGAGGTTGTAGGTGGGCTCCGTCGACTGATGGAGGATCCCAGAGCAGCTCGACCCGTCTTCGGCGCAGCGGTACCACGCGTAGGAGTACGAGATCGGTTCCGTGCCGCTCCACGTGCCGCGTTCCGCCGTGAGGGTCTCCCCGACCTCGGGCGCGCCGGAGATCGTCGGAGGCGACTCATTGGATGGAGGGATGGCCGGTCCGGGCGTGGGCTGCGGTTCGATGCCGCCGGGGATCGTGAAAGGTGAGAGATCGGTTCCCGGGAATCTGTCTTCGTCGGCGCAGCCCGATATCCCGGGAATGGTTGCGCAACTCGTCCATTGCCAGAACGACCAACCTGCACCGTTCCAGTTCGATGCCGGTACGCGGGGCGCAGCCGCCGACGTGTAATGCGCGATCCATAGCGGGAAGCCCTGTTGGGCGAACGTGGTCGTGTCGTTTAACTGGCTGGACCAGAAGTTCGGCGACGTATAGATCAACGGTTCCACATCGAGGGCTCCCTCGATCGTGTCAAGCCACGCCTGCGTCCACGCGATGAGACGACCCGCCGGTAAGCCGTCCCGGTTCGCCTCCATGTCGAGCACGGGCACGAGGTCGCCGGGGGCCGGTTGCGCCACTTCCAGAAAATACGTCGCTTCGTCGACCGCATCCTGTTGCGCCGCCGCGATCGAACCTCCTTGCGGCCGTGCGAAGTGGTAGGCACCGAATGGGATTCCGAACGACGCGGTACCGCTCCGGTTCGTCGCATACATGTTGTCGGTAAAGGTCGCCCCCTCGGTCGCCTTATGGAAGGCGAAGACGTGGCCGCTGTCCGCGACCTTGTTCCAGTCGATCGCGTTCTGGTGATGTGACACGTCGACACCGAGCGTGTAGGTCTGGGCGCGCGCGGGTGCGGCCATGATTGGCACGAGTGCGCTTACGACGGTGCACGCCACCAGCGAAGCAAGGATCCCGCGCGGGGATCTCATTCCGGCCGGCGACATGTCGGCGACGGTACCGCGAAGACGTCGCTAGTCCGGACGCTCAGCGGATCAAGGAAGGGCTGTCGGCTGTCGCTACGCAGGAAAACCGAGGCTCATGTTTGTTTCGCAGCTTCGACCGCCGCCCGCAGCGTCGCGGTGTCGACTGGGCTCTCCAGGCGCACGCCGTTGACGAAGAAAGTTGGGGTCGAAGTCACGCCGCTCACGCGCGCGGATTCCGTATCGGCCTGGACCTTCTCGCGGTAAGTACCGGCACGAAGGTCACTCCTCCAGCGCTCGACATCGAGACCGATCGCGGCGGCATGACGTTCGAGGTCCATCACCTCGAGCTGGTGCTGGTGCTCGTAGAAGAAGTCGTGGGCCTCCCAGAAGAGGTCCTGGCCACCGGCCGCCTCGAGCGCCTCCGCAACGGTCGCTGCGCGAGGGTGATCATGGACTAGTGGGAGGTTGCGGAAGACGAACGCGATCTCTTGGGGAGACTCGTCGAGCAGCTCCTTCACCGACCAGTAGGCCCGCCCGCAATGGGGGCACTCGTAATCGCCGTATTCGACGATGGTCACCGGAGCGTCGAGAGGGCCGCGCACGTGATCCCTATCGTTAACGACAACTTCCAGCTCATTTAGAGCGAGCGCCATGGGCCTGACCTCCAAGGTCGGATCGAAGTAAGGGTCGTCAGTTCCAACCGATCAAGCTCACTGGTATTCCGAGGGGAGGCTCTACGTCGTAGAATCGTCGATCCTGCGGGCGTGGCTCAGTGGTAGAGCATCACCTTGCCAAGGTGAGGGTCGCCAGTTCGAATCTGGTCGCCCGCTCTAGGAAACCCCCGGTCACGGGGGTTTCTGCTTTGAATACACAGGGCCCTGAAACCAGCGCGCGATTTACACCTTGACGGTTACCAACCTCAGGCGAAGATCGAGTTCGTCCTCCGCGAGCGCGATGTTGTGGGGCAGGCGAACGATGATCGTGTTGCCCGGATAAGGCGGACCGCTCTCCGGAATCCGTAGCGCCGCGCCCCCCTCAACGAAGATGCCGAGGGCCTCATCCTCATCGGTCGTTACTGGAGCTCCCGAGTCTCCGGGACTCGCCGCGCCGGTGGCGAAGATGCTTTCCTTGTCATCGAAACCGTTCGGCGTGAGGAATTGCCGATCACGCTTCACATCACCGAAGACCAACCCGTGGCCATACATGTTGATCAATTCAAGACCGTAGGTGATGTCGTCGTTCAAGCCGGTAGGGCCTCCGAAGAACTCCATCTCCGGATTGGCCTCGACGCCACGATCGAGGCGGATGAGCGCGAAATCGATATCGTCGTCTTTCACCCTTGCAGCAAAGGCGAACTCACCGATACGGATACCGGATGCGTCCCGGGCTTCCAGACCTCTTCCTTTCTTCCACCTCCTGACGGCCTCTTTGTTCCCCTGGAACGGGCAATGTCCCGCGGTTCCGACGTAGTCGTTCCCGTCGCTGCCCTTGAAGACGAAGTTCATCGTGCAGTAGGCATCGCGGTAGAGCACTTTCGCTCCGGGCCGAACCACGGGCTCACCCGCGGACTGGATGCCGTGTGCGTTCGCGTCGGCGAATCCCGCAGTCGGTGCGAGCGAGAGCCCTAGCAGGGCCAGGCTCACGACGATTGTCTTACGGATCACGTTGAGAAGCACCTCTCCTTCAGCGCACGTTCGAGAACGTGAGCTCGATCGTTCCTCGCGTGGCTACCGATGGCGACCCGTCCGGACATGGAGCGGGATCGAGCCAAACGAAAACCTCGGCCCCCTTGGGAATCGAGACCGGTTTCTCCGTTTCGCCGCAGAACTCTTGGCCGAGCTCGTCGTCGGCCCTCACCCAGAAATGGACGGGCAGACCAGTCTCTTCCGAAACGGTTGCTCGAACGAACCGTTCCGAAGCCAGCGCTTGTGTGCGAGATGCACCACCACTCACCGACCCATCAGCTTCTTCGAACAACATCCAGCCGGTGTATGCGGTGGTCACTACCCGCTCGACCTTCTCGACATCTCCCAACGCGGGACGTGGCGAACTCGGAGAGAAGAGGTCGACTTGGATGGTCCCGGACGTCGCCGGCGACGCCGTTCCGCCACAGTCACCCACTTGGACGGATACGTACAGGCTTCGATCAGGCTCGATCGGGTGTGGTGATTCGCTCTCGCCGCAGATGCGCCACGTCTCATCGAGTTCACCGTCATCATCGAGGTCCTGGCCGACCTCTGCCGGCACGGGACGATCGGAATTGTCGTGGACGATGATGGCCGCCCACTGCTCGGTCTTCTTCGTCTCGAATTCGACCGGAGCGAGCACGTTGTGTCTCACGCCGTCATCAGACGAATACGAGATGTAGTTGTAACTCTCGTACTCGCTTCGCTTCTTGACGTGCTCGGGCATACCTGATCGTCCGGACGCGTGACCGAGCGGGGCCGTGGCAAGGATTAGCGACAGCGACAGACATAGAAAGACAAGCCTCGAGTTCATGGATTTACCTCCGAATTGGCCGACCAGCGAGAAAATGCGGTCTGTGAACTGAGGTTCGTCCCTCAGGCGATTTGTCCTGTTTTGCAACTTGGCGGGTTACTGCCAAACGATAGTGCCGCGTTCCGCGCTTGTATCGCTAGCGTGCGGAGGCCAGCTGAGGCAGGAGCTCGTCGAGCAGCTTCGCGATCGGCCACGCGCCCCCGGATGTGTTCGACATAACGGTGTACGACAATTCCGACTCGGGGTCGTAAGCAGATCGAAACGACACGCCGGGGTCGTAACCCTCAAGCATCGCGGTGTCCCTATCGTTTCGGAGCCAGAACCCGAGTCCGTATCGCTTCGACTCGGAAGCAACCTCATTGTGCGGCCGCACCATCTCTTTCAGAACCTCGGGAGGAACGATCCGTCCGCCGTACAATGCGGTCCAGAACCTCGCGAGGTCGCCGACGGTTGAATACGCGCCACCATCGCCCGCGCCACGCAGAGGCAGGTGCAGATGGTTCGTTCGCCAACCGTCTTCGTCGGTGACATACCCGATGGCCGCCGAGCCCGGAAGTTGATCAGAACGCAAGAAAGCGGTCGACGACATCCCCGCGGGACCGAATACGCGCTGGTCTAGGAGATCGTAGTAGGTCGAACCGCTCACCTCCTCCGCGACGAGCGCCAGAACGACGTAACCGCCGTTGCAATATGAGAAACGGGAGCCCGGTTCGAATTTCATGGGATGTCCTCGCAGCACTGCGAGGTAGTCACGGGTGGAGGCGAGCTCGTGTACGGGCACGGTCAGCACGTATTCGTCGATCGCTTCGAGCGCGTCCTCATCCAGGTAGTCACCGATCCCGGACGTGTGAGCGAGCAGGTGTCCTACCGTGACAGCAGGATCTATCAGCTCCAACGAGTCCCCAATGACGTCGCGCACGGACGTATCGAGAGCCACCATGTCGTCATCGACGAGCGACATCACGCCCAGCGCGGTGAAACCCTTGGCCCCACTGGCGATGGCGAACTGCGTCTGGGGCGTGTTCTCGATCTCGTGGGCCCGATCGGCCCATCCCCACGCTCGCTCGATGAGGACCTCATCACCGCGAGAAAGGTAGACAACCCCGGACAGATCAGTTTGCGTCGCGATCCGATCGATAATCGTTGCTACGTCTGGGGTCACATCGTTGACTATCGCATTCTGAGACTGCGTTCAGGCCGCCTTCGGTCGACGCCGATGGATAAGGAAGGGCAGGACTTCGGGGTATCGCCGCCAAAGGAGTGGGATGGACGACGACAAGGCGAGCGTGGCCGATGCACCAGTGGCCGGGGTCGAGGGCTTCCGGACTCTCGCAGATCGGCACCGCGCCGACCTGCAGGCGATCCGGGAGAGGAACCGGCGCAAGCGATTGCGCTACGTCTTCTATCTGAACGTCCTCGTCCTGGCCTATCTGCTGCGCCGCGCTCTTGAGGGGAACCCGCTCGATTTCGGTCTTCCAACGCTCGGCCCCGACGCAATCATCTGGCTGTTCCCCGTCCTCATCCTTCTGATGTTGGCGTCGATGATGCTGCTTCCGTTCGCGAACGGACGCTCCCCTCATATCCGCTTCTCCCCGGAACAGATCGGCATGACCTTCGGCGACGTACGCGGTATCGACGTCGTCCTGGAAGAGGTCACTAGGACTTTGCAGATCTTCCTGACGTATCGCACC
The DNA here is from genome assembly GCA_030862265.1 of Actinomycetota bacterium. GTDB lineage: Bacteria > Actinomycetota > CADDZG01 > CADDZG01 > WHSQ01 > JALZEA01. The sequence goes on from JALZEA010000008.1 coordinate 6,158, forward strand.
TTCCGCGACGAACTCGGCGGGAACCCACGCCGCGGGATCCTGTTCGAAGGCAAACCCGGGACCGGCAAGACGCATCTTGCGAAGGCGATGGCGGCAGAGGCCGGCGTGCCGTTCTTGTTCGTGTCGGCACCGGCGTTCCAGTCGATGTGGTTCGGGATGACCGCCTTCAAGATCCGCTCGTTCTTCAAGGCGCTGCGCAAGGCCGCCCGCAAGGAGGGTGGAGCCATCGGCTTCATCGAGGAGATCGATGCGGTCGGTTCATCGCGTGGCGGCGTGAACGCCAGTCGCCCAGCGGGCGAGAACTCGGTGGTGGTCGAGAACATTGTGGATTCGGGATCTTCCGGGATGGTCAACGAACTCCTCATCCAGATGCAATCCTTCGACACGCCACCTTTCTGGCGACGCGTGAAGCACTGGTTCGTCGACCTGATCAACCTCTTCCTGCCGGCGACAGCACAGGTGCGCAAGCGCGCGGCCGACTACAGCAACGTATTGATCATCGGCGCTACGAACCGCGCCGACAACCTCGACCCCGCGTTGATGCGCCCGGGGCGCTTCGACAGGATCCTGTACTTCGAGCTGCCGAGCCGGGCCGGCCGCCGCGACCTGATTGACTACTTCCTACAGCGCCGGGCGCACGATGCGGAGATGGACCGGGAGGATCTGCGCGAGGAGATGGCCGCGATGACCCTCGGCTACAGCCCGGCCATGATGGAGCACGTACTGGACGAGGGCCTCGTGTGGGCGATGCGGGACGGGCGTGCCGGTCTCAACTGGCGCGACATCCAGCGAGCGCGATTGACAGAAGAGATCGGGCTGGGCCAACCCACCGTCTACACACAGCACGAGAAGGATCTGATCGCGACCCATGAAGCGGGACACGCCGTCGCCGCATACCTCTGCGGGCGCGACCGGAAGCTCGAGGTTCTCTCGATCATCAAGCGCCGAGGCTCTCTCGGCTTGCTGGCGCATTCCGACCTCGAGGAACGCTTCACGAACACGAGGTCGGAACTCGAGGCGCGCCTCAAGATCATGCTGGCGGGGATGGCCGCCGAGGAGCTCTACTTCAGTGAGTCGGGGACGGGTCCCGGGTCCGATCTGCAGGCCGCAACGGACCTCGGTGCTCAGATGATCGGCGCCTTCGGCATGGGTCCAAGTCTCATCTCGTTCCACGCGGCCCACGGTGGTTCCAACGTCAACATCGTGGCGAAGGTCATGAGCGACGAGGAAGGCCGTAAGGCAGTGGACGAGCTGTTGCGGAGACAAAAGGACGAGGTCTTCCACCTGCTGCACGAGAACCGGCACCTGATCGATGCCCTGCGCGATGCGTTGCTGGAGCGCGAAGAGCTACTGGGTGACGAGATCCTTGCGGTTCTGGAAGAGGTTCAGAAGCGGAGCGACTAGCGACGCAGGCGGTCCGCTCTCGGGTCGGGCAATGGGGTGAGGATGTCGGCGAGCTTGTCGCGCAGGTGTTCGTAGTTCGGCGGTAGGGACAGACCCATCCCGAGCGTCTCCAGCGGTTCGTCGGCCGTGAAGCCCGGGCCCAGTGTCGCGATCTCGAACAACACGCCGGACGGCTCCCGGAAATAGATCGAGCGGAAGTAGAAACGATCGATCACCGGGGTCGGCGACGCGCCTGCGGCAGCGACCCGGTCGTGCCAGGCATCGTGCTGATCGATCGGCGACGCCCACGCCACATGGTGGACCGTCCCGGCCCCACTCAGGGGCCGTGTCTGCGGGGGCGAGTCGAAACGATAGAAGCCACCGCGCTGATCTCCTCGCACCTTCCACGATCCGTCGGACTGCGCCTCGAAATCGAGGGCGCCCTCGAACAACTCCTTGCTGGCTTCCGGCATGCTGCTGTAGGCGCGCAGTCCTTCGAACCCCCGTACCGCGAACTCGTCGGGAATGTCGGGAGTCTCCGCACGCAAGGGCTCGTCGCCGGACTCGTCGATCTTGAACTCGAGATTCAAACCTTCGGGATCGGCGAAAACGATCGACGCGTCCGAACGAGACACCTCGATGCCTTGCTTCGATAAGCGTTCCTCCCAGAAATCGAGAGCCGCCGAGGACTCCACGCGGAAGACGACCCTGTGCACCATGCCGTCGCCCGCGCGGCCTTGGGGAACCCCGGGATACTCGAAAAACGTGATGTCGGAGCCCGCGCTCCCCCGCTCGTCCGCGTAGAAGAGGTGATAGACGGTGGGATCGTCCTGGTTGACCGTCTTCTTTACGAGGCGAAGTCCCAACACGCCGGCATAGAACTCGACGTTGCCCGGCGCGTCGCCGGTGATCGCAGTGACGTGATGGACGCCTTCAAGCTTCAATGGGGCCTCCTTAGGGTCTCATTCCCACAACGTCCGCGTCGCCCGCGCGATTCCGACGCATCACCCGCCGGAGCTGCCGAAGCCACCTTCCCCCCGCTCCGACGCCGGGAGCTCCTCGACCTCTACGAGCTCGACGTCACTGACCTGCTGGACGACCAGCTGGGCGATCTTCTCGCCCCGGGTGATCCGGATGCTGTGTTCCCGGCCGTGGTTGATGAGGAGCACCCTGACCTCCCCGCGGTAACCAGAATCGATCAGCCCGGGACTGTTGACGACCCCTAACGCTTCGTGCAGCGCGCGGCCGGACCGAGGCAGCACGAACCCCGCGTAACCTTCGGGGATCGCCATCGCGATCCCGGTGCGGACGGCGGCGCGCTGGCGAGGATCGAGCGAAATATCCTCGGCCGCGTAGAGATCGATCCCCGCGTCTCCTTCGTGCGCGTGCGCGGGGAGGGGCAACTCGGGATCGATGCGCAGGACCTCGATCTTCACGTGTGGGTTTTCGGGGGTGACTTCTTCACGAGAAGAGCCAGCTCACGTTCGAAGTCGTCGAGCTCCTGGAAGTCCTTGTAGACGCTGGCGAAGCGCAGATAGGCGACCTCGTCCAGACTCCGCAGGCGTTCGAGCACCTCGCGCCCGATGTCGGCCGTGGGAACCGGCCGGACCGCGGTGGCGCGCATGGTTTCCTCTACGTCCTCGGCCAGGGAGACGATCGCGGCATCCGTCACGGGTCGGTTCTTGCAGGCCGAGCGAAGCCCTGCCACGATCTTTTCGATATCGAACGGTTCTTCCTCACCGCTGCGCTTCACGACCAGAAGTGGGACCTCTTCGGCGCGCTCGAAGGTGGTGTAACGGCGCCCGCAGACAAGGCACTCGCGTCTCCTGCGGATCGCACGACCCTCATCCGCTAAGCGGGAATCGACGACCTTGGTGTCCCGGCTATCGCAGTAGGGACACCTCAACTATCTACCTTCGGCACTGACGAAAGAGGACCACGGGCACCATCTTTCTCCCATCCACTGCCCACGGTGGTTCTCGACGTAGCTGGGATGCGCGTCGCAGGTCTCGATGAAGACCTCTCCCAGAACGATCGAAGCGGGGCCCATCGTGTAGGACCAATCAGGGTTGTAAGGCTTCGCTCGACGCACTATGCCCGACACGATCCGGCGTTGCTTTCCTCGCCGCTGTAGATCGGCGCGCAATTGTCTGATCGGCCGCTCCTCCCGCACCCAGATGACGAATGGGTTCGCGGGGTCACAGCCTTCCCCGTCGCAGCGGAAGGCGATCGTGAAGTACGCCCCGAGCTCGAAGACATCTTTGTGCCTCGCTTCACTCGTGCGGAAGCGCGCCACGAAGCGACCTGCGTCGCCTTCATGGAGCCATGTCCACGAGTGCTCGGCGGCGGGTGGAAGGAACCGCCGTTCGGGCTTGAGGCGTACCTGCAGATCGCCGTCTCGTGCGTCCCCGATCGAGCCGCCGAATAGCTCTACGCGGTGATCGGTGTGGTTGACCAGCCGGACGGTGACGGGGCGCGTGTTGAGCATCCGCTCGCGGCTCGTCCCGAAACGGACGCCGCGTGCCGCGCCCGACGCCTCGACGACAGCCAGCATGAGGATCGCCGCAAGCAGCGCGGCGGGGCCGAGTCGTTTCATCGCGGTATCAGCCTAGGCGGTCAGACCGCCTCGGCGCCTCCGTCGCGGAGCTTCTTGAGCTGCTCTCGCAGCGCGCGGACATCCTCCTGATAGCGATCGACCGTCACCGCCTTGCGCGCCTTGGGCTTGGGGTCGCGGGTGACCTGCGAGCCGCACAAGGGGCAGCGGTGGGGACGGGGCCGCAGCTCCGCCCCGCACTCGCTGCACTTCTCTGGGCGCATGGACCTAGCTACAACCGCTCGTGGACCCGCAGCTCGGGCACGCGAAGCACGAACCGGCGGGATTCATCTCGACCCCGCAGGTGCCGCAGAACGGACGAGAGCCCACACTCGCGGAATCCACGACGGGGCCGAGAACGATCACGCCTTCCTCTTTCGCGTGGCCGTTCCCGTTCCCGCTACCGTTGATCGCTGGGGCATCGAGCTTGTTTTCGATCTC
>JALZEA010000028.1 GCA_030862265.1 Actinomycetota bacterium
AGCCGAGTCCCACGGCAAGCCCCACCGCCGCGGTGACCCAAAGAGCGGCCGCCGTCGTCAGTCCACGCACGTTCATCCCTTCGCGCAGGATGGCGCCGGCTCCGAGGAAACCGATCCCGGTCACAACCTGGGCGGCGATCCGGGTGGGATCGAAATTGATGCTCGCTTGGCCGGAGAAACCCTCGAGACCGTAGGCCCCGACGACCGTGAACAAGCACGCCCCGAGACTCACGAGGAGATTCGTGCGCAACCCCGCAGGTTGCTCCGACATCTCTCGCTCGAACCCGATCGCGCCGCCGAGCAGCGCTGCGACGACCAGCCGCAAGACGAGGTCGCCGGTAGAGATCGTCGGGAGGTCCACAACCGGCCAAACATATGCCGTCGCGTCCTCGCCGGTTAAGACCGGCCGATCGCACCCCGCAATAGGGCGAGCGGCAGTACCGTGCGGGGTTCGTGGCCTAGGTTCCAGATCCCTCCGTGCGCGGCCCCCTCGCTGAACAGCCGGTAAGGATGATCGAGCGGTGTCTCCGGGCGAGCCGACGACGACTCGTCGCGGAGGTCGTGCACGAGCAGCGCGGCCATGAGGGCGCTGCTTGTCTCCGGCTCGAAGATCTCCACTCCGAACGCACCCGCTCCGCGATACGCGGCGGCAAGCATCTTGTTCTTGGTCACGGACGTGGTTCGGGTGGCCGGCGCGACGTTTGCCGACGACAGTCGCCCTTCTTCGCGCGCCATCATCGCGCGCCACCGTTGGAGCGATTTCGCGAGCGCGTAGTTCGGCCCCTGGATCGGCACGAGGCAATCAGAGATACCCCACTCGCTGCCGTCCTCGCAGGAGAGCGTCTCCTGGTAGTTGGGCCGATAGAGGTTGCCGCGCGTAAGCACGCTTGCGGTTGATCGTGCCAGGCCGTGCGAACGACCCGCGCGCGCGTTATCGACTACATCCGACGGTACGGCGTACACATCGGTCGGAGTAGCGAGATACGCGAGTGACACATCTTTGCGCTGTTCGACGATTTGCGCGATGAGCGCGTCCACACCAGCTGCGACACGCACGAACGTCGCACCGTCTGCATAGACGTAGTTGCCGATCGTGTAGGGCCCCTCTAAGCCTTGCAGCCATGTGGCTACAGCGGGGAGATCCGCGATGAGATCGACGCCGGCGCGGCCGGCGACGTCATCGCGATCCTCGACGTTCCCACGCAACGGAACGGTCAGTCGCCCGCTTCCTTGGCGGTTGCGATCGAGCACGTGTTCCCAAAGCGCCGGACGTGGCAGGTCAACGGCTACCACGTGCGCGCCCCAGGCGAGTAGGTGCTCCACCGGCCCCATCTGGGAGGCGGCTCCGAGCAGAACGAAGGTTCGGTCGGCAAGGTCGAGCCATTCCGGGGAGCGCACGACTTTCGCTACGGCGGCCGCGCAGGACGCGTGGATGACATTGTCCCGTTCCCAATCCTCGAGCCGACGCAGCAGCGCGTCGTCGTACAGCTCTTCGCCCCGGTAGGGGACCTTCAGGGCGCCGGGATGAGATCCCGCGCTAGGGATGGACTGTGTCTCGATCTCTTCGTTATCGGTTGCGAGCGCGGCCCGCAAGGACTGATCGTCTCCGTCGCTCGCGAACGTCAGGTTGCGATGCAGGGCATCGAGTCCATCCGCGGCGATGCGTAGAGCATCTTTCGGCGATGCGACGCCGGCCACGACCACGTCCCGCACCGGTGCCATGTATCGCTTGCGCCAGTCCTTAATGCTGGAGATGTGCCGTGCCAGCGTCGGATCTACAGCCGAGACCGCGTCGGAAAAGACCGCCTTTCCAACCGCGCTGGAGCTGCGCCGGCCCTCGGTCGGCGCGAACTGCACTCCATGCAAGGTCTCGACGTCTTTTTCCGGCATGGGGCGCACGCTAACGGGCGGTCTCTTGACCCGCGGGTCGAGATTCAGTCGGTCTGTTCTACGCCCATCTCCAGGTTCGGCTCGAGTCGGGCGCGTGCCGGTGGTTCCTCTAATGGCAGTCGCATAACGCCGTAGAGACAGGCGCTCAGCGTCGCGATACCGCCGGTTGCAAGCGCCGCCCGGGCATCGATCGTTTCCGCGATCCAACCGATGATCGGCGCACCGATGGGCGTCGAGCCCAGGAAGAGCACGAAGTACAAAGCCATGACCCGGCCGCGCATCGCGTCCGAGGAACGGAGTTGCAGCGTCGAGTTCACGGTCGCGAGAAACGCCATCGACGCCGCGCCGAGCGGAACCATGAGCAGCGCCGCGACCCATACGGAAGGCGCGGCTGCCGTCAGCAGGCTCAACCCACCCAACATGAAGCCGGCACGCAGGAGCACATCTCGCGTCGGTCGTCCGTACGCCGCGCTGAGCATGGAACCGGCGAACATGCCGATCCCAACGGACGCACCGAGGAAGCCGAGCGTGGCGGCGCTGCCTTCGAATGTGTCCTTGGCGAGCACCGGGAGGATGACCTGGAAGTTGTATTGGAGCGTGCCGACGATTGCCATGATCACGAGGACGCGGCGGAGGAGCGGTTCGTCGAGCACGTACCGCAGTCCCTCGCGCACCTGACCGCGCGCTGCTTGTGCTCTCTCGGTCGGACGCAGCGCGCTTTTATCCATCACGCTTAGGGCGATCGTTATCGGGATGAACGAAGCGGCGTTGACCAAAAAGCACTCACCTATCCCGACGCCTGCGATCAGAAAGCCTGCCGCGGCGGGGCCGAGGACGCGCGCCGTCGTGAACGTCGCGGTATTGAGGCTGACGGCATTCTGCAGACGCTCTCGGCCGACCATCTCGTAGGTGAATGTCTGACGGGTCGGATTGTCGATCGCAGTAACGAGACCCATCAACAACGCGTCTGCGATGACCATCCAGAGTTCGACGAGCCCCAAGACGGTAACGAGTCCAAGTATCAGAGACAGCGCAGCCGAGCTCACGTTCGTCGCGATCAGGACCTTGCGCTTCTCGAACCGGTCGGCGATCACGCCGGCCCACGCTCCGAACAAGAGCACCGGCAGCCATTGAAGGGCGGTGACGACGCCGAGACCGAAGCCGCTTCCGGTCAATTGGAGCACGAGCCATCCCTGGGCGACCCACGCCGTCCACGTCCCCGTCCACGACACGACCTGACCGGAGAAGAACAGACGGTAGTTGCGGACGCGCAGCGAGTCGAACGTCCTGGCTAGGGTCGACACCCCACCCGTATACCCGAGGACAAGTTGGGCTAGTCGAGGGTTGCGAAGAGGTTGATAGCGTCCGCGATGGAGGCTCTGGCGCGCTCGCGCTCATCCCCGAATGCCGTGAAGAGGTTCTCGCCCATCGAGGCGAAGCATTCGAGCGCTTCGGCAAGCTCCAACAGTCCGGAGAAATGCAACGTGACGATGCCGTGCGCCATCGCCCACAACTGGATAGCGAGCGCCTCGGCGTCGCCCACGAAACGCCCGCCCTCGATCGCCGCGCGCACGCCGTCCACCAACCGTTCGAAGGTTTCGTGGCCGATCTCAGGGTCGTCGGAGGGTCGCTCGAGGAACATGAAGCGATAAAGATGAGGGTTCGCGAGCGCGTTCCTGAAATAGGCGCCGCCTTGGCATGAGACGAACGCCACGGGGTCGTCGGTCGGGGGAAGGGCGTCGAGGTGTCCCGCGAGCCGCTCGAAACCCTCGGCGGCAACCGCCCGCCGCAGCGCATCCATACCGGCGAAGTGCGTGTACACCGCCATCGTCGAGGTGCCCACCTCGGCGGCGAGGCGCCGGGTGGTCAGCGCGTCGGGGCCGTACTCATCGACCAGCCGGGCGGCGGCATCGATGAGGGCGGGCCGGATCTGCGGGTCGGCGGTGCGAGGGGTCATGGCTTGACAGTGTTATGTATCGCTGTTATAGATGCAAGCGTAACAGTGTTATAGAAGGAGCTACGGGATGGGCACCGATCTGGATCTCTACGGACGAGGGAGCACGCCCCGGGCACGCCTCGACCGACGGGCGGTGATCGCGAGCGGCCTCGTCGTGATCATGCTGGCAGGACTCGCCGGTTATCGGTGGCTCACGAACACGACCCCAGTGTCGGCCGCCCAGGCGCTGGACATCTTCAGAGCCGAGCAGGACGAAGCCGGCGCGAGCACCCCCGGAGGGCCCTCGGACGGGCGCTCCGACGAAGTCGCCTCGAACAAGAGAACGTCTCAGCACCCAACTCGGAAGACCGGCCGGCCCGCCGCCGTTGCCGCCCCCCAGCGCGCGCAACCAGCCACGGGGGCGGGCACGCGCCGCACCACACCAAGTGACCCCAACAGAGGTACTGCCACCGCGGCTGAAGACCGTTCCCCGGAAGAAGGTGTCTATTCGTGGGACACCGAGGGTTACGAGGAAGCCGGCGGGACGCGCCGATCCCTACCGGAGGAGTCGCAGCGCATCATCACGCACCACCGCTCGGGATGGAAGCAGCACCACTACTTCTCCGAACAACGCGAGATCTGGACGACCTTCGAGGTCACCGAGCGCGGCGCGGAGATCTCCTACCAACGCAACAGGGTCGTCTTCGGGCCGATCACGAACGACTCGTTCATCGATTTCGCTCCGCCGATGCTCGTGGGCCCCGGCGCTCTCGAGGTCGGACAGACCTGGACCGGATCGTGGGAGGGCGAGACGTACGGCACTTACGAGGGCAAGACCTTCGAACGGGTGACTCTCGACATCGGTGGCCGGGAGGTGGAAGCGTTCGGGGTGCAGGTGGACATCCACCTTCGCGGAGAACAACGTGGTGACGTGATCGCCAAGGTGTGGATCGCGCCCGAATACGCGATGACCGTCAAGGAGCATTTCGTGCAATCGGTCCGCGCCGGCGTCGGCACGTATCACGCGGAGTGGACGATCACCCTCAAGTCATTAGAGCCGCGCCGCTAGGAGAGATACGTAGAAGTCCGTATTCCAACCTTGCTGCGACCCGCACTGGCCTCATATGAAACTCAGGAGGCACGGCGTGGCGGAGTTCCTTTTCTCAGAATGGCCTCACGGCCCCGGGCCCTTGTGGTCCAGCTGGCTCTGATGGTGGCCGGCGTCGCGGGTGGGATAAGAGCGGTCGACGATCTGCGCTCCTGGCTAACACGCGGTAACGCGTCGGGCGCCGGAACGGGCGACGACGCCGCTTCGCGATAACCCTTCGATTAGCTCACTTCCTCGGCATCAAGCGCCAGGCTGCGGGCAGCGCGGCGGCGGCGATGAGCAGTTTCAAGAGATCACCAACCACGAACGGATACATCCCGAACTCGAGCGCGTCGTTGAAAGCGTCGCCCTCCGCCACGACGGGGATGTCGAGCGCCGAGGCCAGCCACGGCACGCCGAACAGGTAGATGACGACCGATCCCAGGAGCGTGGCACCGATCGCGCTCGAGAGCTTGCGATCCCAACCACGCTCGGCAAGCCAGCCAACCAAGGCGGCGGCGATGATGAATCCCCACAGATATCCGCCCGTCGCAGACGCGGCCGCGAGCAGTTCGTCGCCACCCTTGCCTTCGGCGCCGAAGGGAAGTCCGATGGCGATCCATCCGACGTACAGCAAGAGAGCGGCCCCTCCGCGTAAGGCGCCGAGCGCCCCACCCACCAGCAGGACGGCAAGCGTCTGACCGGTTACCGGCACCGGGGTGAACGGAAGCTTGACGTAAAGCTGTGCGAGACCGGCGACGAACAGGCTGCCGGTCAACACGAGCAGCGCGTCCGTCGCCAGTGCAGCCGCGCGCGTATCGCGCCTTCCGATTGACTCCGCGATGGTGGTCACAGGGCCTCCTTGTCTACTTGGCGTCTGCGGAGATTATGCGTTCCGGCACTCGTCGGGGGCGGTGGAAGGAATCCCGCAGTGCCGAGGTTAGTTATCCTGCCCGACACGTCGGGCGGCGTGGCCGAGTGGCTCAGGCAAGGGACTGCAAATCCCTCTACAGCGGTTCGATTCCGCTCGCCGCCTCTTTCACCTCGCGCGTCTGCCGATCATCAGCAGCGCCGCCCGGCAGAGGCACGGGCGACGCGGTCGCCTGCCGTTTAACGCGGGCGACTCCAGTACATCAATAGCGCGGAAGGCTTCGTGCCTTCCCAAGCCGTAACCGCTGGGACCCGCCGCGCCAGCGCCTGCTCAGGCGGGGGATCACCCTCGCACGCGACCTCGGTCTCGGCGTCACATGCATCGGTGCCCGGGCCGCCATCCGCCGAGTCCGTTCCGTCGTCCTCGTCGTGGTGAAAACCGAACCCCTCACCGATCAAGGTGTCATCACCGGCTAATCCCATAAGCGTGTCGTCCCCCGGCGCGCCCATCAGGACGTTCGCGCTGCTGTCACCCGAGATCTCGTCGTTCTCGAACGAGCCGAGGACATCCTCGAAGTTGTCGATCTGATCCGTCTCTGTTCCGGTCGAGGTCCTTGCTTGCAGGTCGACGGTCACCGCGACGGAGTGATCGAGATGCCCGAGCAGATCCTGACCTTCCCCGCCGTCGAGATCGTCGGTGCCGTCCCCTCCGTCAACGAGATCATCGCCTGCTCCTGCATCGACGGTGTCGTCACCCTCGAACATCTGCGTGAATTCATTAGCTTCGTCGTTGCCGATGAAAGAGTCATCGCCGGGAGTGCCATCTGCGCCCTCGACGTTGCGGATCGTGTCGGTTCCCTGACCCGCAACCGTGCCCGTAACGAGGTTGACCGTGACGGCGTCTGACGGCAAGCCCACGAGCCGGTTCAGATGCACGTGATCGAGGAAATCGAAGCCGTCGCCGCCGTCGATGTCGTCATCTCCGGGTCCGCCCCATAAGAAGTTGGACTCAGCGCCACCGATTAACGTGTCGTCGCCTGCGTGACCGTAGAGACCCGCGAATGCCTCTGGGTCGCCGAGGTCTCCGGTCAACGTGTCATCGTGGCTCGACCCCATGAGCTCGTCGAGGTTCCTGAATCGGTCGGTACCTTCCCCAGTCGCGGCTCCGTCCGCGAGGCTCGCCACGACCGGACCCTGTGACGTCAAGAAACGGGCATCTTCCGCGAAGCCAGGCCCTCCGTCGAGGGCGTCGTTGCCCGCGTTCCCTTCGAGTGATTCGAAGCTGCCGGGACCCGAGTTCAACCTGTCATCGCCGGGTCCGCCCACGACGTGATCGGGCCCGCGTCCACCCGCGATCCGATCCGCGCCACCCCCACCGGAAGAGAACTCGCGGAAACGTTCGCCGGTTTCCTCGTCGAAGGACTGCGCTCCCGCCCCGGCGCAGATGCGGTCGTTGCCGCCACGTCCCAAGATGCGGTCGCGCCCTCTCAGGCCGACGATGACGTCGGCGCCATTCGTTCCCCGCAACGTGTCGTTGCCGTTAGTGCCGACGATCGTGGCCGCTCTTCCCAGGCAGCGCGGAGGCGCTGCGGTTGCGGGTGCTGCTGCCACCAAGAGAGAAACGACCGACAAGACCGTGAACAGCGTGAAACCCGAATGAACCAGACGACGCATCCCCACCCTCCTTTGAGCCCGCGAAGCAAGCAGCATCGCGTCTGGTGAATGACGCCGTCAATGGCAAGGCCCGCTGATTCCTGCGTGCTCCGTCGCGGGCGATGCCCAAGCGGGTCCGGGGTAGGCCGGCGTTCGTTAGGATGGCGCCCCAATCGGGGCGTTAGCTCAGCCTGGTAGAGCGCTTGCTCGACACGCAAGAGGTCAGAAGTTCGAGTCTTCTACGCCCCACTGAAAAGAGCCATCGTCAGAGATGGCCGTAGTTCTCCCATGTCCCCGCGAGACCTTTTCCGGTCCCCGCGTGTCTCTATGACATAGGAAGGCACGGAAGGGCGACCGGATATGGAGACGGCGATCAGCGTGAGCACGCGGCGGGCTCGCTTCGAAGAGCTCTACGTCACCCATGCCCCCGACGCGCTGCGTATCGCCTATCTGTTGGTTGGAGATAGGGCTCAGGCGGAAGACATCGTCCAGGACGCCTTCGTTCGCGTGTTCGGGCGTTTCGGCGAGCTGCGCAAGCCGGAGTCGTTCCGCACCTATCTCATGCGCGCGGTCGTCAACCTTGCCAAGAACTACTTCCGCCGCCGCTCCGTCGAGCGTAAGCACGCAAATTCGGCGGGCGCGGCGATCAGCTCGAACCCCGAGCGGGACGACGATCTTTTAGACGCACTGAAGAAACTCCCTGACCGCCAGCGCGCCGCGCTCGTCCTGCGGTACTGCGAGGACCTCTCCGAGCACGACACCGCGGAGATCCTCCAGACATCAATCAAAGCCGTGAAGTCGTTGGTCACGCGCGGCCTCGCCGCGCTCAGAGAAATGGAAGAGGTAACGCGATGACAGATTACGAAGCCAAGCTCCGCGAGTTGGGCGAGAGGGTCCGTCAGGAGCAGTACCAGCCGTTGCTACGACCGGGGACGCTTCGTGCCGCTGGTCGGCGGCGTGTCGGAACTCTCGCCACGGCGGTAGGTGTGCTGGCGGCTCTCGCCTTCGGTGGCACGTACGCGGTCGGTTCCTTGCTCGATGCTGGACCGGATATCGCTCCTGCTGGCCCATCGCAGGCGTCGTTCGCGCGGCTCTTCTCCAATTTCGGAGAGGGCGAACGAGCCATCATCGAAATCAACGCGGATAACGGCACCGTCTGTGCAGACCTCAGCGCACTGAAGGGCCAGGACTCGTTCACACGCGTCGAGATCGTCACCGACCCAGATAGGCCCCAGACATTCGTGCCTCTGATCCCAAGCGACAACGCGTTCACGCCGGAAGGGGGCGGCGAGTGCGTTCGTGAGGTCGATCACGGTATGGCGAGCGAGATCATCGAGCATCCTGAGGGCTACTTCTTGCTCGTCGCTAGCCCCGGCGATGTGCGGGTGTCCTCGTTGACGCCCTCACTCGGAGATGACAACTACGCGACGGGTCCTCGTATCAGGATTGCTGGCGGAGAATTTCAAGGCGAAGAATGGGCGTACTACGGCTACGAGAGCAACGACGGCCTCTGTCTCCAATTGGTGATCGGCGGAACATCCGGCGGTGGCTGTGGCTTCCCCGAGCGGTCAGATCGCCGTGCCATAACCATCCGCAGCGTCGGCACAGGATCGCGTGTTGCAACGGTCGATGGCGAGGTCTCGGCCGCGGTTGGCCGTCTCGACATCCAAATCGGTGACGGCTCGCCAGAATCTGTTGAGCTCCACGACCCTCCGACTGAATTAGGCCTGGATGATCGCGTCTTCGTTTATCTGATCGACATCGATCGTTTAGCCGGTAGCCCAAAGGTCCGACTGCTCGCGTACGCACCATCCGGTGAGCTTCTTTCCAAGCTCCACGTCAAAGGTTTCGACGACGCCGCCGACCGCAGACAGGCTGCTTCCCAGGAGGGGTTCGCGATCTGGCCGGAGGACACCGCGCAAGAAGCCAACGACGTATGCAATGAG
>JALZEA010000034.1 GCA_030862265.1 Actinomycetota bacterium
GCAACGAAGAGTTGCACGGCGCCGACGCCGGGGCGACTGAGACCATCGCAGCCGCGTGAGTTGTGGGCCCAGATGGATTTGAACCATCGGCCTCACCCTTATCAGGGGTGCGCTCTAACCGAGCTGAGCTATGGGCCCCGTGGTGCGCGGCATATTACCGGCGCATGGTTCCTTAACGCGAAAGAGCCGCCGAGGTTTCCCGGCGGCCCTTAACGCGAGGTCTCTTACTTGAAGTCTTGGATCTGCACCTGTGGGTTCAGCCGCGTGCGGTGGAAGTACGTCGTCTTGGCGTCGTAGCCCTTCACCTGGTACACGCCTACGCCTGCAGATGGGGTGCCCGGTAGTGAGGCACTCCCGCGCGGCAAGTTGACGTCGTTGGTGTAGATGAACCCGTTGTAGTAATACGCCGCCCACGTGTCGGGCTGCTGTCCTTCGTACTCGGGTACGTAGTACGCGATCTCCTCCGCGTTCCCGGGGTCACTGAAGTCGATCAGCGAGATGCCTGCCGCGTACCAGGACGTCGACACGATGTACTTCTTCGGATCCTTCATCGGCAACACCGTGAAGTTGTGGTTCGTGCAGGCGTGCCGCGAGGCTTCCTCGGCACTGTTGGGGAACGCCGTGCGCGGAGGTCCGAAGTGGCCGACGTTAACTGGAGCCGCCGGATCGGTGATGTCGTAGAACCACATCGCGCCGATCGGCGAGTCGGAGCTCCCCGGTGCACAGCCGGCTCCGGCAGCCGCGCCGGCGAACTCGTCACCGATGACGGCGATCTTGCCGTCCCACGTCAGGGCACTCGAGTGGTGAACCACGAAGGGGTTGCGGATCCGAGAGATGATCTCCGGTGCGGTCGGATCCGAGATGTCCCATACCTGCGACTCGGTCAGGCACGCGGCGAATGCGAGTTTCCTGGCCGGGTCGAACGTTGCGTCGTGGCATCCCGGTGCAGGCGTGACGTTGAGTTCGCCCACGATCTCGGACTTGCTCGGGTCGGCCGTGTTCACCTCGAAGATGAAATTCTTGCGATGCACCGCGTAGTTGCAAGTCGGTCCCTGACCGCTCACCAGCGGATAAGAGTGCATGTAGAGGTAGAGCTTGCTGCCGCTCGGTAGCAGCGTGTGCGTGTGGGATCCGCAACCTGCCTGCATCGCCCCGAGGAACTTCGGCTGCTTCGGATTGGCGATCGAGAAGACGCGCACACCTTCCCACGCGGCACCGCTCGCGATCTGTGCCCCGCTCGCGTTGATCGAATCGCAGCTGCCGTCGCCGGCAGTCCCGTCTGACTTCACCTGCGGTGTGTCGACCGACATGAAGACGAGATCGCCGTAGACCGATACGTCGCCCTGTGCACCGTTGCAAATGATGAATGAGATCTGCTGGATGTACGGAGCGCGCGGCGAGATCTTGAAGAATCCGACGCCTTGCCACGATCCTGCAATGAGCAGGTTCTTCTCGAACGCGATGTCGGATCCTTGCGCGACGATGCGCTCGTTCTCTTCCGTCTTCGGATCGTCTTGGGTGACGATGATCGGGGCTTGAGCGAGCCGCTTGATGTTGTCGGAATGCTGATCCTCTGCGCTCGCCGGCGGCGACAACACCGCGGCGGCCAAGAGGGCCGCGAAGAGCGCAATGAAGACTCGGCGCATGAGATGACCTCCCAGTCGAAGTGGTACGTCCGACCGGAGGGATTCGACCCTTTGTTACCAATCCCTCCCACCCATGGAGGAACCCGAAGGGGGGCGCTGATTCCGGCCTAGGCGTTGAGGCCGAATCCTGCCGCTACTTGAAACGGGCTATCTGGGTCTGTGGGTTGAGCCCGCCGCCGTAATAGTTCACCTGACGCTTGCCGAGACCCTGGATCTTGAAGACCGCAACCCCAAGCTGGGATATGTGATCGTTCGTGTAGACCCGACCGTTGTACCAGTACGCCGCCCAGCTATCCGGCAGCACTCCACCCGGATACATGAGGTAATGCCCGATCTCCTCCGGGGCAGCGGGATCGGTGAAGTCGACGGCGGAGATCCCGCCCCGGTAGTACGAAGCCACTGCGATGTACCTGTCGCTCTTCATCGGCAGGATCGTGTAGATGTGCGTCGTGCAGCGGTAGAACCGTCCCTCTTCTTGAGAATCGGGGCCGGGCGGGATCCGAGGCAACGAATAGTTACCTTCCAACACCGGGCTGGTCGGATCTTCGATGTTGTAGAACCACATCGCCCCAACCGTCGAGTCCTTGTCGCCGGCGCATCCACCGCCACCGGCGGCACCCCCGTACTCATCGCTGATGATGGCGTACTTGCCGTCCCAGGTGAAGGCCGCGGAGTGGAAGATCTGCACTTCGGGATTCTCGATGCGCGCCAGGATCTCCGGCTTGGCTGGGTTCTCGATGTTCCAGACCTGGGCCTCCGTGATGCACGCTGCGATCACGATGTCGCGCTCGGGCCATGCCTGGAGATCGTGACAACCGACGGGCGAATCGTTTGGCAACGGTGTTTGAGTCACGTCCAGCGCGCCTGCGATCTCGAGCTTCGTGGGGTCATTCGCAGGGAACTTGAGGATGTCCACCTCGCCGTGGCCGGCCGCCGCGTTGCAGTCGGCAGTCTGAGCGACCGGGTAAGCCTCGATGTACATGTACACGGTGTCTCCTGCGGGGGCCAGCGTGTGGGTGTGCGAACCACACTTGGTGGCAACGAACGCGACCTGTCTCGGTTGCTGGGGGTTCGAGTAGTCGACGACCCTGATCCCTTCGAGTCCCGTCGACTTCTCGGCCTCTTTGAATCCGGTGGCGGGGGTGTTGTTGCAGATCTGGTTCTCGACGTTGTTGCTTCCGGGTGCATCGACCGAGACGAAGACGAATTTCCCCCAGACGGAAACGTCACCTTGCTCGCTGGGGCAAGGATGGAAACCGATCTGCTTCAGGAAGCCGTCCCGTTTGCTGAGGATCTTGTAGACCGCGGTTCCCTGGTAGGAACCGGCGTAGGCGAGCTTCCCGTTGAAGGCCATGTCCGACCCTTGAGCGAAGACGTCCTTGTCGATCTTGATCGGACGCCGCACGAGCATCTTTACGTTGTCGGAATGGATGTCTTCGTTGTGACCGGCCCCGGCGGGAACGGCGCCGACTCCGACGCTGCCCACGAACATGAGAACGACGACGATCGAGACAAGTGTTCGTGCCCGCATTGCTTGGCCTCCCAGCTCTAAGATCCCTACTCAAGGGTTCTGAGCGCGGCTCCCAAGTCCTGGGAGAACCAGCAAAGAAGGGACTTCCGTAGAGGCGACCGGGACGCGTCCCCGGAGAGTATCTAGGCGTTGAGACCGAGGCCCATGACGATGTCGTCCTTGGGACGGGCCCCCACGACCTGAGAGCGCACCGCGCCGTCGACGAAGAGAGCGATCGTGGGGATGCTCATGATCCCGTAGCGAGCGGCCACCGAGGGCGCCTCGTCGATGTTGAGCTTGACGACCTTTACCTTGCCCTCGTACTCGGTTGCGATTTTCTCGAGTTCGGGATGGACCAGGCGGCACGGTCCACACCACTCCGCCCAGAAGTCCACGACGACAGGCACGTCGGCCCCGGCAACGAAGTCGTTGAAGTCTTGCTCGGTGAGTTCCTGCATCGTTATTGATCGCCTCCTGGGCAGCCGAAAGTTGCGCTATCTGTTAGCAGAAACGACGCTCAGGAGCCTATATTCCCCATCGCCACCGGCGACGAACCTTCCTAGCCCTGTGACTCCTCTTCTTCTTTAGGCGCGAACGGCCACTTCTTCTTCAAGCGCCCGATCCACTCTTCGTCTTCGTCTTCGTCACCGAGAAGAGTGCCATCGCCGAGGTGTTCCGGGACCTTGGCCCAAAACTCGCGCTCTTCGGGATCTGAGTCATCGACCGGCAACCCGAGCTGGGCCCACGTGTCGTCGGCCTGCTCCGGATCGTCCCGCTCCCAGTCCTCGACTTCTTCGGTAGCGCCCTCTCGCATCTGAATCGCGCGTCCGGCCGCTTTGGCGGCGCGCGTGGCGTCTTTCTGCGCGGCCCACGAGGACGCTTGCGCGGTGCGCGCGGCCCCCTGCGCGGCTTTGGCCGCGTCGGTCGCGGCGTGCGCGGCGTCGTGCTGCGCCCGCAACAGTTCCTCGGCTTCGCCGCGGTAACCGTTTAGCAGTTCCTCGACCTTCCCGACTGCCTCGTTCGCGGCTTCTGCCGCGGCGCGGGCAGCCTCGCTGGCACCTGCCAGTGCGTTCCGTTCTTCTTCCTGCTGATTGGCCCGAAGCTTCGCTTCCTCGATCGCATCGGCGAGCGCCTGTTCAGCCGCAGCTGCCGTCTCGCGACTTGCCGCCGCGGCTTCTTCGGC